>NZ_JBUDXE010000013.1:0-102934 GCF_054956735.1 Ramlibacter sp. bp-362 | reverse complement strand
ATCGCCGCCGTCAGGGTCGTCTTGCCATGGTCCACGTGGCCGATGGTGCCCACGTTCACGTGCGGCTTGGTCCGCTCGAACTTGCCTTTTGCCATTGAGAAATCTCCGATAAAGAGCTATGCCCGTGTGCTGGTTTTACGTCTGCACCCGACTCACGAATCCTTTGCCACGGGCAGCAAAGGTGGTCGGGTCGCAGACGAACTCTTGAACGCAGAGGACGCAGAGGTTTCGCAGAGAACGCAGAAAAAACCAGTCAATGGATGTTCTCTGCGTCCTCTGCGTAGTTTCTGCGTCCTCTGCGTTCTCTTCCTGTGCGCGCCGATTACTTCGCGCGGGCGGCGATGATCGCCTCGGCGACGTTCTTCGGGGCTTCGCTGTAGTGCTTGAATTCCATCGTGTACGTCGCGCGGCCCTGGGACATCGAGCGCAGCGTGGTCGAGTAGCCGAACATTTCCGACAGCGGGACCTCGGCCTTGATGACCTTGCCGCCGCCGGGCATGTCGTCCATGCCCTGCACCATGCCGCGACGGGACGACAGGTCGCCCATCACGTTGCCGGCGTAGTCTTCCGGCGTCTCGACTTCCACGGCCATCATGGGCTCCAGGATCACGGGCTGCGACTTCTTCGCGCCTTCCTTGAAGCCGAAGATGGCGGCCATCTTGAACGCCTGCTCGGACGAGTCCACCTCGTGGTAGGAACCGAAGGTCAGCGTGACCTTCACGTCCACCACCGGGTAGCCGGCCAGCACGCCGGACGTCAGGGCTTCTTCCACGCCCTTCTGCACCGCCGGGATGTACTCGCGCGGCACCACGCCGCCCTTGATCGCGTCGACGAACTCGAAGCCCTTGCCGGTCTCGTTCGGCTCGACCGTGAAGACGACGTGGCCGTACTGGCCCTTGCCGCCCGACTGGCGCACGAACTTGCCTTCCACGTCGGCCGTCTTGCGGCGGATCGTCTCGCGGTAGGCCACCTGCGGCTTGCCCACGTTGGCTTCCACGCCGAACTCGCGCTTCATGCGGTCGACGATGATTTCCAGGTGCAGCTCGCCCATGCCGGCGATGATGGTCTGGCCCGATTCCTCGTCGGTGTTGACGCGGAAGGACGGGTCTTCCGAGGCCAGGCGCTGCAGGGCGATGCCCATCTTCTCCTGGTCGGCCTTGGTCTTGGGCTCCACGGCCTGGCGGATCACCGGCTCGGGGAACACCATGCGCTCCAGCGTCACGATGGACTCGGGGTCGCACAGGGTCTCGCCCGTGGTCACGTCCTTCAGGCCCACGCAGGCGGCGATGTCACCGGCGCGGATCTCCTCGATCTCGGTGCGGGTGTTGGCCATCATCTGCACGATCCGGCCGATGCGCTCCTTCTTGCCCTTGACCGGGTTGTAGACGGTGTCGCCCTTGGACAGGACGCCCGAGTACACGCGCACGAACGTGAGCTGGCCCACGAACGGGTCGGTCATCAGCTTGAACGCCAGCGCCGAGAACTTCTCGGTGTCGTCCGCCTTGCGCGAGGTTTCCTTCTCGTCCTCGTCGAGGCCGGCCACCGGGGGGATGTCCACCGGCGACGGCAGGAAGTCGATCACGGCGTCCAGCATTCGCTGCACGCCCTTGTTCTTGAAGGCGGTGCCGCACAGCATGGGCTGGATCTCGGTCGCGATCGTGCGGGTCCGCAGGCCCTGCTTGATCTCGGCTTCGCTCAGGTCGCCTTCCTCGAGGTACTTGTTCATCAGTTCCTCGGAGGCCTCGGCGGCCGACTCGACCATCTTCTCGCGCCACTCGTTGGCGGTCGCTACCAGCTCGGCCGGGATGTCGGCGTACTCGAACTTCATGCCCTGGGAGGCTTCGTCCCAGAGGATGGCCTTCATCTTCAGCAGGTCGACGACGCCCTTGAAGTTGTCCTCCGCGCCGATCGGGATCACCACCGGCACGGGGTTGGCCTTCAGGCGGGTCTTCATCTGGTCATAGACCTTGAAGAAGTTCGCGCCGGTGCGGTCCATCTTGTTGACGAACGCGAGGCGCGGCACCTTGTACTTGTTGGCCTGGCGCCAGACGGTTTCCGACTGCGGCTGCACGCCGCCGACGGCGCAATAGACCATGCAGGCGCCGTCCAGGACGCGCATGGAGCGCTCCACCTCGATGGTGAAGTCCACGTGTCCGGGGGTGTCGATGATGTTGAAGCGGTGCTCCGGGTAGGACAGGTCCATGCCCTTCCAGAAGCAGGTCACGGCCGCGGAGGTGATCGTGATGCCGCGCTCCTGCTCCTGCTCCATCCAGTCGGTGGTGGCAGCGCCGTCGTGCACTTCGCCGAGCTTGTGGTTCACGCCGGTATAGAAGAGGATGCGCTCGGTGGTGGTGGTCTTGCCGGCGTCGATGTGGGCGGAAATACCGATGTTGCGGTACCGCTCGATGGGCGTTTTGCGGGCCATGATGGATCTTTCTGTGGACGGGTGCGGGCCCGTTCGTGGCGGGCCGCACCGCTAGATGGGGGCGATTCTCAGAAGCGGAAGTGGCTGAAGGCCTTGTTGGCCTCGGCCATGCGGTGCACTTCGTCACGCTTCTTCATGGCGCCGCCGCGGCCTTCCGTGGCTTCCATGAGTTCGTTCGCCAGGCGCAGGGCCATGGACTTCTCGCCGCGCTTCTTGGCGGCTTCCTTGATCCAGCGCATCGACAGGGCAAGCCGGCGCACCGGGCGGACTTCCACGGGCACCTGGTAGTTGGCGCCGCCGACGCGGCGGGACTTCACCTCGACCATGGGCTTCACGTTGTTGATGGCCATGGTGAAGGCTTCCACCGGGTCACGGCCCGGGTTCTTCTTCTCGATCTGCTCGAGCGCGCCGTAGACGATGCGCTCGGCGACCGCCTTCTTGCCGCCTTGCATGATGACGTTCATGAACTTGGCGAGCTCGACGTTGCCGTACTTGGGATCCGGCAGGATTTCACGCTTAGGGACTTCGCGACGACGTGGCATTTCTAACCTCTCTCTTTGCTTCAGTTGGCCCGGCTGTCTTCGCCGCGGCCGCGGGAGCCATCAGGACATCCCACTTACTCGACCCTTGTCCGGGGTCACTACGCTTCACTCAGCCTGCCAGGGCTGGGAAGCACCGACAAACCACTCTTGGCTTTACGCCTTCTTCGGGCGCTTGGCGCCGTACTTGGAACGGGACTGCTTGCGATCCTTCACGCCCTGCAGGTCCAGGGAGCCGCGGACGATGTGGTAACGCACGCCGGGCAGGTCCTTGACGCGGCCGCCGCGCACGAGCACCACCGAGTGCTCCTGCAGGTTGTGGCCTTCGCCGCCGATGTAGGAGATGACTTCGAAGCCGTTGGTCAGGCGGACCTTGGCGACCTTCCGCAGGGCGGAGTTCGGCTTCTTGGGCGTCGTGGTGTACACGCGGGTGCACACGCCGCGCCGCTGCGGGCTGTTCTGCATCGCGGGGCTCTTGGAGTTGGTCTTCTCGACCTCCCGCCCGTGACGCACCAGTTGATTGATGGTTGGCATTGAAAAAACGTCCCTAAACGTTCGTGTGGAAACGGAAAAGCTCTCCCGCCCCAAATTGCGGGAAAGCCCGCGAGTATAACCCGCGGACCGAAACCCTGTCCGACGGCTACTTGATCCAGAGGCGGATGGCGTCCCAGGCGCGGCCGAAGATGCCGGCCTGTTCCACCGGCTCCAGGGCCACCAGGGGCACCTCGCGCAGGACCTGGTCGCCCACCAGGATCTTCAGGGTGGCGACCTGCTGGCCCTTGGTGAAGGGGGCGACCAGCGGATCGGGCCGCGCCACCTGGGTCTTGATGCGCGAGGCGCTGCCCGAGGGCACCGCCAGCACGATCGGCTTGGTCTGGCCCAGCTTCAGGGTGTCCTGGGTGCCCTTCCAGACCTGGGGCTCCAGCACCGGCTGGTTGGCGTCGAAGAGCTTGAGGCCCTCGAAGGCCGTGTAGCCCCAGTTCAGCAGCTTCTGGGCCTCGTTCGCGCGGGCCGCCTCGCTGCTGGCGCCCAGCACGATGGCCAGCAGGCGGCGCCCCTTCAGGTTGGGGAAGTCGCGCTTGGCGGTGGCGATCAGGCAGTAGCCGGCGGCGTCCGTGTGGCCGGTCTTCAGGCCGTCCACGGTCGGGTCGCGGAACAGCAGCGTGTTGCGGTTGGTGTCGTTGGCGGCCGGCGTGCCCGGATAGCGGTACTTCTTGATCGAGTAGTACTTCATGTCCTCCGGGAAGTCCTGCATCAGCCGGGTCGCCAGGATCGCCAGGTCGCGCGCCGTGGTCGTGTGGCCGGGCTCGGTCAGGCCTTCCGGGTTCTTGAAGGTGGTGTTCTTCATGCCCAGCGCCTTGGCCTGCTGGTTCATCATCTCCACGAAGTGCTCGGCCGTGCCGCCCACGCCCTCGGCCAGGGCCATGGTGGCGTCGTTGCCCGACTGGACGATCATGCCCTTGATCAGGTCGTCCACCGGCACCTGCATCTTGGGGTCGATGAACATGCGCGAGCCGGGCATGCGCCAGGCCCTCTCGCTCACCGGCAGCTTCTGGTCGAGCGTGATCTTCTTGGAGCGCAGGGCGTCGTAGACCAGGTAGCCGGTCATCAGCTTGGTCAGCGACGCCGGTTCCACCGGCGAATCGATGTCGCGCGACGCCAGGATCTGGTTCGCGCTGACGTCCATCAGCAGGTAGCTCTTGGCGGCGACCTCGGGCGGTTGCGGGACCTGGGCCGCGGCGGCCAGGCAGAAAAGGACCATCCAGGGCGCCAGCAGCGCCCGCATCCAGCTTGTTCTCATCCTTGTGTGCGGAGGTGGCGGACCACCAGTTTCTTTAAGAGGGGCAGCTGCCCGTGGAAGAAATGCCCCACCCCCGGCACCACCGTGACCGGCAGCAGCTGGGGACGGGCCCAGTCCATGGCGGCGGACAGCGGGACGGTGTCGTCCACCTCGCCATGGATCAACAACGTGCGATCCGCGCATTCGCCCGGGAGTTCCGGAACCTGGAAGCGGGCCGCCGCGACGCCCACCAGCACGACAGCTTCCGGCTGCCGCCCGGCCGCGAGCGACTGCAGCGCACGGGCGGTCACGTACGCGCCGAAGGAGAACCCGGCCAGTGCGAGCGGGCCTTCGCCGGCCAGCTCGCGCACGACGTGCAGCAGGTCGGTGGTCTCGCCCTCGCCGTTGTCGTGCACGCCTTCGCTGGCGCCCACGCCGCGGAAGTTGAAGCGCAGCGCCGTCCAGCCGCACTGCACGAAGGCGCGCGCCAGCGTCTGCACCACCTTGTTGTCCATGGTGCCGCCGAAGAGGGGATGCGGATGCGCGATCACGGCCGTGCCGTGCGGCGCGCCCTCCGGCTGGTCGCGCAGCAGCTGGATGCGCCCCGCCGGCCCGGCGAGCTCCAGGCGCTCGGTCTGCGCGTTCATGTCAGCGTCCGAGGTGCGGCGGCGTGAGCAGGCGCTCGACGATCTTGCCGTTCTGCAGGTGCGATTCGACGATCTCGTCGATGTCGGCGGCGTCGACGTACGTGTACCAGACGCCTTCCGGGTAGACGACGGCGATCGGGCCGCCCTGGCAGCGATCGAGGCAGCCGGACTTGTTCACGCGCACCTGCCCGGGCCCCGAGAGCCCCTTCGCCTTGACCTGCGCCTTGCAGCGGTCGAACGCCGCCTGCGCATCGTGGTCGGCGCAGCACGCCTCGCCATTGGTGCGCTGGTTCAGGCAGAAGAAGATGTGGTGGCGGTAATACTGCGGGGACTCGGGCACGGGAACGCTCATGCGGGCATTGTAGGAGTGCGCTCCGGACGCGAGACCCGCACCAGCACATAGACCAGCACCGCATAAGGCCAGAGCCACCCCAGCCACTGCGCCAGGCCGTGGAAGCGGATGAAGCGGCCCTGCTCCCAGGCCTGCAGCGTGTCGGCGAAGTAGGCGCTGGCGGGCGCCTGGTTCAGCACGCTCAGGTGGACGACCAGCGCCAGCAGCAGCATGGCCGCGCACCCGCGCCGCGGCACGGCCAGCATCAGCAGCGCCAGCAGCAGGCCGAACACGAGCCCCAGGCGCACCGGCAGGCTCAGCCAGGCCCAGGCGTGCGCCGGCCCCCAGCTGAGCGCGGCCGACAGCGCCGTCACCCCGGCGCCCACGGCCACGGCCGCCACGGCGAACACCGCGCGCCGGCCGACCGAGCGCAGGATCGTGTAGCCCAGCAGGCAGGGGATGAAGGCGCCGAGCGCCACGCACAACAGCTCCGCCGCGGGGACCAGGGGCTGCAGCTCCACCTCGCGCACCGGCAGCCACTCCAGGAAAGGCGTTTCCAGCAGCCACTCGGCGATCGCGTTTTCCAGCCGCTCCAGCACCTGCCCCAGCCCCAGCGGCACGGCCGCCGGGAACAGCAGCGCGAACGGCCACAGCGCCAGCAGCACGAGCGCGCCCCGCGCTTCCGGGATGAACCAGCGCTCGCGGAATCGGCTCCAGTGGGCGATGGCACCGCCCAGCTCCAGGCCGGCGGCGACGGCGGCGCCCAGCAGGGTGCCGCCGACGTTGAGGCCGAAGTCGACGTTGGAGGCCACGCGCGAGGGCAGGAAGCTCTGCACCGCTTCCATGCAGAAGGACAGCACGCCGCCGGCCAGCACCGCGACCACGACGGCCGCGAGGTTGGGATGGGAGGCGAAATAGCGGACGTTGCCGCGCCGCAGGAAGCTCAGGGCCAGCAGGAAGCCGAGCGGGATGTAGCCCACCACGTTGGCCGCCACGTCGAAGCCGGTCCAGTACTTGGGCCAGCCGGCGAACAGGAACTCCCAGGGCGCGATCTCCTGGTTGCGCCACCCGGAGAAGGGGTAGAGGCTCGCATACACCACCAGCACCGCATAGGCGCCCGCCAGCGGCCAGGCCGACGTCTTGTGCTGCATGTCAGAAGGGCTTCACCACCACCAGGACGACGGCGGCGGCGAGGAACAGCACGGGCAGCTCGTTGAACCACCGGAACCAGCGGTGGCTGCGCCGGCTCGTGCCCGCCGCGAGCTTGCGCAGCAGCACGGCGCAGGCGTGGTGGTAGCCGACGGTGAGCACGACGACGGCCAGCTTCGCGTGCATCCAGCCGCTGCCGCGCCCGATGCCGTAACCCAGCCAGAGCCACAGCCCCAGGCCCACGGCCGGAACCGCCAGCAGCGTGGTGAAGCGCAGGAGCTTGCGCGCCATCAGCAGCAGGCGCTCGCGCTCGGCCGACGACCCCGGCGCCACCATGGCGAGGTTCACGAAGATCCGCGGCAGGTAGAACAGGCCGGCGAACCAGCTGGCCACGAACACGATATGGAAAGCCTTCACCCAGAGCATGGGCGGAGTGTAAGGAGGCCCCGCGGCCCGGGGGCGCGCACGCATTGCGATGCAGCAGGCGGAAAAAAACCCCGGCTCTTGCGAAGCCGGGGTGCGAAGCCTTTTTGCTGTCACACATCAAGGCGCCCGCTCAGGGAGGAAAAGCGGGGGGCGGCAAGCCGCCCGCGCGTAATTTAACAGCGCCGGGCCCTGCTTTCAAGCATAAAGTCCTCAGTTCCCTCATGATCCTGGCCACCGCGCATCGGGCACAATTTTCCGCATGACTTCCTTCGCACCCTTTCCGCAGGGACGGCCACGCCGCCTGCGGCGCGACGCGTTCACCCGCAACCTGGTGCGCGAGCACGCGCTGTCGCCGCACGACCTGATCTACCCCGTGTTCGTGCTGGACGGCCAGAGGCAGCGGCAGGCCGTGCCTTCCATGCCGGGCGTGGAGCGACTGAGCCTGGACCTGCTGCTGCCCGTCGCGGAACAGTGCATGAAGCTGGGCGTGCCCGCGCTGGCGCTGTTCCCGGTGATCGATGCGAAGCTGAAGACGCCGGACGGCCGCGAGGCCTGCAACCCGGAAGGCCTGGTGCCGCGCGTCGTGCAGGGCCTGAAGAAGGAATTCCCCGATCTGGGCGTGATGACGGACGTCGCCCTCGACCCCTTCACCAGCCACGGGCAGGACGGGCTGCTGGACGAGACCGGCTACATCCTGAACGACGAGACGGTGGAGATGCTGGTGAAGCAGGCGCTCACCCAGGCCGGCGCCGGCGTGGACATCGTCGCGCCCTCGGACATGATGGACGGGCGCATCGGCGCGATCCGCTCGGCGCTGGAAGCCGGCCGCCACATCCACACGCGCATCATGGCGTACAGCGCCAAGTACGCGAGCGCCTTCTACGGCCCCTTCCGCGACGCGGTGGGATCGGCCTCCAACCTGGGCAAGAGCAACAAGAAGGTCTACCAGATGGACCCGGGCAACGGCGACGAGGCGCTGCGCGAGGTCGCGATGGACCTGGCCGAGGGCGCCGACATGGTGATGGTCAAGCCCGGCATGCCCTACCTGGACGTCGTGCGCCGCGTGAAGGACGAGTTCCGCGTGCCCACCTTCGCCTACCAGGTGTCGGGCGAGTACGCGATGCTCAAGGCCGCCGCCGCCAACGGCTGGCTGGACCACGACCTGGTGATGATGGAGAGCCTGCTCGCCTTCAAGCGCGCCGGCGCCGACGGCGTGCTCACCTATTTCGCGCTGGACGCCGCGCGCCAGCTGCGCGCCTAGGAGGCCGGGCGGCGTGCACATCGTCGAATTCGGCGCCGGCACGCTGCGCTTCCTCGACCAGTTGCCGGCCCGCGCCCCCGAGCGCGGCTTCCTGTGGATCTACGTCGAGCGCGAGCACCTCGAGCAGAACCTCCCGACGCTGCAGCGTGCGGCCGCCACCCTGGGCGGATCGCAATTGCTCGACCTGCACCTGAAGGACCTCGGCAACCGCAGCCACCCCTCGCACTACGACTACACCTCGGTGTACGACCTGGTGATCTTCCGCCGGCTCGCGACCGACGCCGAGGTGCGGGTGGAGCTGGGCGAGGAGGCGGTGGCGCGCGAGGCGCCACTCGCGAGCTTCAGCCGCATCCGCACGCGCGCCGTCGGCTTCGTGGTGTTCGACCGGCTGCTGGTCACGGTCCATCCGCAGGGCTGCTTCGCCGCGCGCTCCTTCATCGAGCGCTACCTGCAGGATGCGCTGCAGAGCGAGGCCATGAGCGCCGCCGCGCGCAACCGCCTTCCCACCAGTTCGGCGGACCTGATGCTGCGCATGCTGAACCTGGTGGTGGACAGCTACCTGGAGCTGCGCAAGGTGCTCAGCACCGAGCTCGATCGCTGGCAGCAGCAGCTGCTCGCGCCCAACCGCCATGCGGCGGCCGACTGGGCGGCCCTGATGACCGCGCGCAACGCCCTGCACACGCTGCAGGACCTGTGCGAGGAACAGAACGACGCGATGCAGGAATGGCTGGACGCGCAGCGCGAGCAGCCGCCGCCCTGGATGACGCAGTCCGAGCGCGACGGCCTGCTCGCGCGGGCGCGCGACGTGGTGGAACACATCCAGCGCGTCACCCACCACGTGCACCGCATGGAGCAGGGCGCGGAGACGGCCGTGCAGATCCATTTCTCCGCCGTCGGCAACCGCACCAACGACATCATGCGCACGCTCACGGCGCTCACGGCCATCTTCCTGCCGCTGAACCTCATCGCCGGCATCTTCGGCATGAACTTCGAGCTGCTGCCGCTGACGCACCAGGCGGCCGGCTTCTGGTGGACGCTGGCCTCGATGGGGCTGATCGCCGCCGTGCTGGGCGTCGTCTTCTGGCGCAAGCGCTACCTCGCGCGCACGGGCCGCTGACGCTCCTTCAGAAGAAGGGCGGCGACAGCCCCTCGACCTGGATCACCCGCTGCACGGCCGGCCGGTCGGTGATGCGCTGCAGGTAGGGCCCCAGGTTCGGGAACTCGCGCGCCTTGCCCTGCGGGAAGTTGCGCGTCCAGCGGCACAACGTGAACACGTAGGGGTCGAGGGCGCCGTAGGGCTCGCCCAGGATCCACGGCCCGCCGTTGGCGGCGTGCAGGGCGTCGAGCTGCGCGAGCAGCCCGACGATCTTCTCGTGGGCCTTCGCCTTCACCTCGGCCGCGCCCTCCGCATTGCCTTCCTTCACCCAGCGGTCCGGGTAGAAGTACAGCAGCAGCGTGGCCTGCAAGGTGTTCGTGAGCCAGACGAGCCACTTGTAGAAGTGCGCGCGCCCGGGCGTGCCGACCTCCGGCGCCAGGCGCGCGGCCGGGTGCGTGTCGCACAGGTGCAGCACGATCGCCGCCGTCTCGTACAGAACCAGGTCGCCGTCGGCCAGCACCGGGATCAGCCCGTTCGGGTTGAGCGCCAGGTAGGCAGGCTCCTTGTGCTGGTTGCGCGCGCGCTCCACCAGCACGCGCTCGTAGGGCACGCCCAGTTCCTCCAGCAGGATGTGCGGCACCATGGCCGCGGTGGCAGGGTCGTAGTACAGCCGCATGCGCCGCGTCAGCCCACGTGCTTCGCGAAGAACGCCAGCGTGCGCTCGCGCGCCAGCTTCGCCGCCTCGGCGTTCCAGGAGCCGCGCTGGTCGCAGTTGAACCCGTGGTTGGCGTGGTACACGTGCACCTCCACGTCGGGATGCGCCTTCTTGAAGGCCTCCACGCTCTCCAGCGAAATCCAGTGGTCCTGGTCGCCGAAGTGCGCCATCACCGGGCACTTCGGCTTGCGGGCGATCTCGTCCGGCGTGGTGACGCCGCCGCCGTAGTAGGGCACGGCGGCGCTCAGGCCCTCGAGCTGGCAGGCGGCGCGCCAGGTGAGCAGGCCGCCGTAGCAGAAGCCGACGATGCCGACCTTGCCGGCCTGCGACGCGTGCCGGATCGCCGCCTGGATGTCCTGCATCACGCCGGGCGCGGGCAGCGCCTCGGTGGCGGTCTTCAGCGCCATGCCGGCGGCCATGTCCTCCTGCTCGTAGCCCAGGTCCACGCCCGGCTTCACGCGGTGGAAGGTCGAGGGCGCGACGGCGAGATAGCCCTGCGCGGCGTAGCCGTCCGCGACCGAGCGGATGTGAGAGTTGACGCCGAAGATCTCCTGGATCACCACGATGCCGCCCTTCGCCTTGCCGGCGGGCTGCGCCACGTACGCGGGAATCGCCTGCCCGTCGGCGGCCTTGAGGTCTGTGAACTGGCCCATTTGTCGTTCTCCTGGTCGTGATGCGAAGGCGCCGAGCTTCCCTCATCGGCGGGTGCGGCGTCAATCCATCTCTTTTGATCTAATGGAGCCGTGCCGCGGCGGGCGCGGCAGGAGGAGGCAGCGAGTGGACGAAGTCCTGTTGGTCACCGGCGGCAGCCGGGGCATCGGCGCCGCAACGGCGCTCCTGGCCGCGCGCAAGGGTTACGCCGTGGCCGTCAACTACACGCGCAACGAAGCGGCGGCGGAGGAGGTCGTGCGCGCCATCCGCGCGGGCGGCGGCCGTGCGGTCGCGCTGCAGGCCGACGTGGCGGAAGAGGCGCAGGTCATGGAGATGTTCCGCCAGGTCGACCGCCAGCTCGGTCGCCTCACGGCGCTGGTGAACAACGCCGGCGTGGTGGACCGGCCGCAGCGCGTCGACGAGATGTCGCTCGCGCGCCTGAAGCGGATGTTCGACATCAACCTGCTCGGCAGCTTCGTCTGCGCGCGCGAGGCGGTGCTGCGCATGGCGAAGCGCCACGGCGGCAACGGCGGCGCCATCGTGAACGTCTCCAGCGCCGCGGCGCGGCTGGGCGCGCCCGGCCAGTACGTGGACTACGCGGCGGCCAAGGGGGCGATCGACGCGTTCACCATCGGGCTGGCCAAGGAGGTCGCGGCCGACGGCATCCGCGTCAACGCGGTGCGCCCGGGCCTGATCGAGACCGACATCCACGCCTCGGGCGGCCTGCCGGACCGCGTCCGCGAGCTGTCGCACCAGGTGCCGATGCAGCGCGGCGGCAGCGCCGACGAGGTGGCCCAGGCCATCGTGTGGCTCCTCTCGCCCGAGGCGAGCTACACCACCATGTCGCTGGTGGAAGTGTCGGGGGGCCGCTGATGGCGCCCACGATCTTCTGGGAGGACATGCAGCCGGGCAGCGTGCGCGACCTGGGCACGACGACGGTGAGCGCGGAGGAGATCAAGGAGTTCGCCTCGCGCTACGACCCGCAGCCCTTCCACCTCGACGAGGAGGCCGGCCGCCAGTCGATGTTCGGGGGCCTGTGCGCGAGCGGCTGGCACACGTGCGGGCTCATCATGCGCCTGACGGTCGACAACCTGCTGCGCCACACGCCCAGCCTCGGCTCGCCGGGACTGGACAGCCTGAAGTGGCTGAAGCCCGTGTTCCCCGGCGACGTGCTCTCGCTGCGCCACACGATCCTGGAGGCGCGGCCCCTGCGCAAGCGGCCGGACGCGGGCCTCGTGCGCTCGCGCTGGGACGTGAGCAACCAGAGGGGCGAGCTGGTGCTGCAGATGGAGGGCTACGGCTTCTTCGGCCGGCGCCACCCCGCCACGCCGCAGGAACTGGCGGCGCTGGACGCCGCGCGCGCGGCCGCCTGAATGGACTTCAAGCCGCTCATCACGCTGCTGGCGATCGTCAATCCGCCGGCGATCATCCCCTTCTTCATCCACTACACGCAGGGGTTCTCGCGCGCCAACCGGCGGCACACGGTGGTGGTCGCGTCGTTCACCGCGTTCGTGGTGATCGCCGCCAGTGCCTTGCTGGGGATCCGCATCCTCGAGTTCTTCGGCATCTCGCTCGCGAGCTTCCAGGTCGGCGGCGGCATGCTGCTGCTGACCAGCGCGCTCAACATGCTCAACGCCAAGCCGGCCGAAGCGAAGCCGACGACCAACGCCATGCAGGAGGGCGCGGAGAAGGCGGCGATGGGCGCGAGCATCGCGGTGGTGCCGCTGACCATCCCGCTGCTGACCGGGCCCGCGACCATGGCCACCGTGGTGGTCTACGCGGAGCGTGCGCAGACGGCGCTGCAGACGCTCACGCTGGTGGGCTACGGCGTCGTGATCGGCGCGGTCACGTTCATCTGCTTCGCGCTCGCGAACCCGATCGCCCGTGCGCTCGGGCAGACCGGCATCAACGTGCTGACGCGCCTCATGGGACTGATCCTCGCGGCGCTGGCCGTCGAGGTGATGGCGGAAGGCCTGGGCAAGCTGTTCCCGGTGCTGGGACGCGTGAGCGTCCTCTAGGAGCCTGCGCGGTAGGCCTCCTCGATCTGCCGCACGATGCTCTCGGGCTGGATCGCGGCCGCGAGCGCGTCGATCTCGGGGTCGTCCGCCTCGATCGCGCCCATCTTCTTGGCCATCAGCTCCAGCAGCGCCAGGATCTTCGTGTTCTCCTGTTCGGCCAGCAGGTTGATCTGCAGGTCGAGCTGGGTGCGCCGCTCGGTCACCCGCATCTCGTAGTTCTGGCTGATCAGGATGAAGGACGAGAGGAAGATCGCCTCCAGCGAGACGCACAGCGTGAGGAAGGTGAAGGGATAGGGATCGAAGCGCGGCAGCCTGGGCAGCACGTTCCACAGGATCCACACCGCGAACAGGACCGCGTGGATCCAGACGAAGGAGATCCGCCCGCAGAAACGCGCCACCGCCTCCGCCGCCCGGTCCGGCACGCTGCGGTGGCGCTTGGACCAGTCCTCCATCTTGCGCATCCGCTCGACGTTGCGCCGCGTCATGCTTTCCGCTGCGTCTGTTTCCATTGGCTTGCCCGTGGATGAGGGAAGGCCAGTGTATGGAAGGCCGGCGCACCTCGGGTCGCGCGCCTTGCCGCAGAATCGCTCCATGAGCGCCGCCGCCAGCACCATGCCCGCCGCCTTCATCGGCCACGGGAGCCCGATGAACACGCTGGAGCGCAACCGCTTCACCGAGGCCTGGGCGGCGCTGGGGCGCAGCCTGCCGCGGCCGCGCGCGATCCTCGCGATCTCCGCCCACTGGTTCGTGCCGGGCACGGCCGTCACCGCGATGGCGAGGCCGCGCGTGATCCACGACTTCCACGGCTTCCCGCCCGAGCTGTTCGCCTTCGACTACCCGGCGCCCGGCGCGCCCGAAGTGGCGCAGGAGATCGTGGACACGGTGAAGCCGGCGTACGTCGGCCTGGACCACGACAGCTGGGGGCTGGACCACGGCACCTGGTCGGTGCTGGCGCACGTGTTCCCGCAGGCGGACATCCCGGTGCTGCAGCTCTCGATCCACAGCGGCGAGCCGGTCGAATACCACATCGAGCTCGGCGCGCGCCTGGCGCCGCTGCGCGAGCGCGGCATCCTGATCCTCGGCAGCGGCAACGTGGTGCACAACCTGCGCCGCATCGACTGGGGCCGCGCCGACAGCGCCTTCGACTGGGGCGAAGCCTTCGATGCGGAAGTGAAGGACATCATGGGCTCCGAGCCGGGCCGGCTGGCCCAGGCCCTGCGCCACCCCGCGTACGCGCTCTCGGTGCCGACGCCGGAGCACTTCCTCCCGCTGGCCTACATCGCCGGCGCGGCCCGCGCGGCCGGCCAGCCCGCGACCGCCTTCGCCGAAGGCGGCACCATGGGGTCGCTCACGATGACCAGCTACCTCGTCGGCGAAGTGGGCAGCGCGCCGCCGGCGCGGGCGCACGATGCCCAGGACCTGCCCGATCCGCGGCAGGTGCCGCCGGAACAGACCAACATCTGATCGCTCAGGTGCCGCTGCGCGCGCGGCGCCGTGCGGGCCGCGCCGGATTGTCCGCCAGCAGCAGTTGCGGGGGCGCGTCGACGACGCCGCCCGAACCGTAGCCGAGGAACTCCACCCGCCAGTTCGCCAGCTGCGCTCCATCGGCAAGCGGCGTGGCGGCATCAGCTTCGAAGCTGTCGGCGAAGGGCGCCGAGATGTCGCTCCACTCGCACAGCGCATCCTCGCCGTACAGGCCCACGCGCCCGCCAAGCAGGGGGGCCGTGTCCTTGTCGTGGAACCGGGCCACCTGCACGCCGTCGATCGAGATGCTGGCCCGCGGCCCGGCGACCTGCACCTGGAAGCGGTACCACTGGCCGATGACGCCCTTGAAGCTGGAACCGGTGGCGATGATCTTCTGGCCGTCGTTCACGCCCGGCACGGCGTAGCGCGGGTCGCGCTTGCCGATCTCCCAGCCGTTGGGCTTCAGGATGAAGTAGTACAGGTGGTCCTTGTCGACGTAGTTCCAGACCAGCCAGGTGACTTCCCAGGCGTTGGGCGTGGGCGTGCGCAGCTGCTTGACCGTGCGCAGGCGGCCGCTGAAGGCATAGGGCGTGCCGCCGGCCCCGAACGGCTGGCTGCTGACGGCCAGGAAGGAATGGGTTTCGTCGGCCCGGGTGGCGGCCATGGGCTGCAACTGCAGGACGCGGGCGCCGGCGGGAGCGGCGATCGCCACGAGGGCCAGCAGGGCCGCCGTGGCGAGCTTGCGGAAGAACATCGGTGTAGGAATCGGCTGACGTGAAGACAGGCGATATTGGAAATCGCGGTGCACCACGGATGGGCAGCCATTTCCCTACGTCGAAGCCGGGCGGGGCGGCGTCACGCGTCAGCCGCCGCCCCGCTTGAAAGCCGGCAAAAACCCACTATCATTAGCACTCGTCGGAATTGAGTGCTAACAGCAGAGCTGGGCGCACCCTCCGCGCAAGTTACTGAGCGCTAACTCTCGTTGGCGCTCTTTGGTGTCCACCACTGCTTCCATTGAAGGAGATGCAATGAAACTTCGTCCTCTGCACGACCGTGTGATCGTCAAGCGCCTCGAACAGGAAACCAAGACGGCCTCCGGCATCGTGATCCCGGACAACGCCGCCGAGAAGCCCGACCAGGGCGAGGTGCTGGCTGTCGGCCCGGGCCGCAAGAACGA
Source organism: Ramlibacter sp. bp-362 (assembly GCF_054956735.1). Taxonomy (NCBI): domain Bacteria; kingdom Pseudomonadati; phylum Pseudomonadota; class Betaproteobacteria; order Burkholderiales; family Comamonadaceae; genus Ramlibacter; species Ramlibacter sp. bp-362. The sequence goes on along the minus strand of NZ_JBUDXE010000013.1, from coordinate 87,255 downwards.
CAAGGGCGAACTGATCGCTCCGAACATCGCCGTGGGCGACCGCGTGCTGTTCGGCAAGTACAGCGGCCAGACCGTCAAGGTCGATGGCGAAGAACTGCTGGTGATGAAGGAAGACGACCTGTTTGCCGTGATCGAAGGCGCCGCCTCGACCGGCCTCAAGAAGGTCGCCTGAGTCTCCCCCCAACCCAATTCATCTCTCTGAGGTAATCCCAACATGGCAGCAAAAGACGTAGTGTTCGGCGGCGACGCCCGCGCCCGCATGGTCGAAGGCGTGAACATCCTGGCCAACGCGGTCAAGGTGACCCTGGGCCCCAAGGGCCGCAACGTGGTGCTCGAGCGCTCCTTCGGCGCCCCCACCGTGACCAAGGACGGCGTGTCCGTGGCCAAGGAAATCGAGCTGAAGGACAAGCTCCAGAACATGGGCGCGCAGATGGTCAAGGAAGTCGCTTCCAAGACCAGCGACAACGCCGGTGACGGCACGACCACCGCCACGGTGCTGGCCCAGGCCATCATCCGCGAAGGCATGAAGTACGTGGCCGCGGGCATGAACCCGATGGACCTGAAGCGCGGCATCGACAAGGCCGTGGTGCAGCTGACCGAGCAGCTGAAGAAGGCCTCCAAGCCCACCACCACCTCAAAGGAAATCGCCCAGGTCGGCTCCATCTCCGCCAACAGCGACTCCTCCATCGGCGAGATCATCGCCGAGGCGATGGACAAGGTCGGCAAGGAAGGCGTCATCACCGTCGAGGACGGCAAGTCCCTGCAGAACGAGCTGGACGTCGTCGAGGGCATGCAGTTCGACCGCGGCTACCTGTCGCCCTACTTCATCAACAACCCCGAGAAGCAGGCCGCCCTGCTGGACAACCCGTTCGTCCTGCTCTACGACAAGAAGATCTCCAGCATCCGTGACCTGCTGCCCACGCTGGAGCAGGTGGCGAAGGCCTCGCGCCCGCTGCTGATCGTCGCCGAGGAAGTCGAAGGCGAAGCGCTGGCCACCCTGGTGGTCAACACCATCCGCGGCATCCTGAAGGTCGTGGCCGTCAAGGCCCCCGGCTTCGGCGACCGCCGCAAGGCCATGCTGGAAGACATCGCCATCCTGACGGGCGGCAAGGTCATCTCCGAAGAGACCGGCATGACCCTCGAGAAGGTGACGCTGGCCGACCTGGGCCAGGCCAAGCGCATCGAAGTGGGCAAGGAAAACACCACGATCATCGATGGCGCCGGCGCTGCCGCCGACATCGAGGCGCGCGTGAAGCAGATCCGCGTGCAGATCGAGGAAGCCACGTCCGACTACGACCGCGAGAAGCTGCAGGAGCGCGTGGCCAAGCTGGCCGGCGGTGTGGCCGTGATCAAGGTCGGCGCCGCGACCGAAGTGGAAATGAAGGAGAAGAAGGCCCGCGTGGAAGACGCGCTGCACGCCACCCGCGCTGCCGTGGAAGAAGGCATCGTGGCCGGCGGCGGTGTCGCCCTGCTGCGTGCCCGCCAGGCCGCCGGCGAGATCAAGGGTGACAACCCCGACCAGGACGCCGGCATCAAGCTGGTGCTGAAGGCGATCGAGGCGCCCCTGCGCGAGATCGTCGCCAACGCCGGTGGCGAGCCGTCCGTGGTGGTCAACGCCGTGCTGAACGGCAAGGGCAACTACGGCTTCAACGCCGCCAACGACACCTATGGCGACATGATCGAGATGGGCATCCTGGACCCGACCAAGGTGACCCGCACCGCGCTGCAGAACGCCGCGTCCGTCGCGTCGCTGATGCTGACCACGGAAGCCATGGTCTCCGAAGCGCCGAAGGACGAAGCGCCCGCGATGCCCGGTGGCGGCATGGGTGGCATGGGCGGCATGGGCGGCATGGACATGTGATGTCCGCCTGAGCCTCACAGCTCGAAAGGAAAGCCGCGGCGCGAGCCGCGGCTTTTTTTTGCGCCGCGCTAAACCGCCGGCGCGCGGCACGGATATACCGCCCGTGACCACCATCGATCCCCGGCAATCCCTCGTCGCAGCCCTGCAGTCGCAGCTCGCGCCGCTGCGCCAGCGGGCGCGCGCCCGGCCGTCCGCCGCTCCGGCCACGGCGGGCGCGGGCCAGGCCGCGGCCGCCTCCATGGCGCAGCGGCTGGAAGCGATCCCCGCGGCCGACCCCGACCGCCGCCGCAAGGCCGTGCGCGTCTACCTCGAAAGCGAGCTCGCCCGCGAGTTCGGCGCGCCGCTGCTCAACGACCCGCAGTTCCCGCAGATGCTCGACGCCATCCAGGACCAGATGCAACAGGACGCCCAGGTCGCCGCCGCCGTGCACGCGCTGGGCGAGCTGCTGCTGGCCGGCTGACGCGGCGCTTCAGAAGCGCTCGTGCGGCGCCAGGTAGCGCCACTGCCCCTGCGGCAGCTGCCCCAGCGTCACGCGGCCGATGCGCACGCGCTTGAGGCCCACCACCTTCAGCCCCACCAGTTCGCACATGCGGCGGATCTGCCGCTTCTTGCCCTCGGTGAGCACGAAGCGCAGCTGCTCCGGGTTCTGCCAGTCCACCTGCGCGTGCTTCAGCGGCTGCCCGTCCAGGCTGAGGCCATGGCGCAAGCGGGCCAGTTGCTCCCGCGGGAAGGCCGCCTGCACGTTCGCCGTCACCTGCCCGTAGGCCACGCGCACCAGGTACTCCTTCTCCATCGTGGAGTCCTCGCCGATCAGCTGCCGCGCCACGCGTCCGTCCTGCGTCAGCACCAGCAGCCCGGTCGAATCGATGTCCAGCCGTCCCGCCGGCGCCAGCCCGCGCAGCTGCGCGGGCGCGAAGCGCTGCGGCGCGCGGTCGCCGCTCCAGCGGTTGCGCCCCTGCACCAGCACCACCGCCGGCTGGTAGCCCTCCTCCGCCTGGCCGCTCACATAGCCCACCGGCTTGTGCAGCAGGATGGTGACCTGCTCGCGCTGCTGCCCGCGCGCCTTCGGGTCCACCTCGATGCGCGCCTGCGGCCCCACCTGCAGCCCCATGGGCGCGACGGCGCCGTCGACCTTCACCCAGCCCTTGGCGATCCATTCGTCCGCCTCGCGGCGCGAACACAGGCCCAGTTCGGCCATGCGCTTGTTCAGGCGGGTCGTGCCGCGGTCGGGGGAAGGTTCAGGCATCGGCGGGGGCGAAGGAATTCGAACGCAGGGCAGGCAGGTCCAGGATGCGCACGCCGCCGTATTCCACCGCGATCATGCCCTGCGCCTGCAGCGACGCGAGCGCCTCGTTCACGCGCTGGCGCGACAGGCCGACGAGGTAGGCCAGCTCCTGCTGCGTGATGCGCAGCACCTCGCCCACGCCGGGGAACAGCACCGGGTTGAACAGCGCCGCCAGGCTGCGCGCCACGCGCAGGTCGGGGTTGGCCATGCGGTCGATCTCGCGCGCGGCGATGAACTGGCCCAGGCGCTCGTTCAGCTGGTTCATCACGAAGCGGTTGAAGCCGATGGAGTGATCCAGCAGCCACAGGAAGGTCTCGGCCGGCAGGCCGGCCACGACGCTGCGGCGCAGCGCCTGGATGTTGTAGCGGTAGATCTCGTTCTTGAGCACCGTGCCCTCGCCGAACCAGCCGCCGGGCGGCAGGCCGGTGAAGGTGATGGTCTGGCCCTGCTCGGTGTCGCTGCTCATTTTCAGCAGGCCCGCGACCACGCCGAACCAGTAGGTGACGGGCCGGCCGATGCGGCACACGTATTCGCCTGGCAGCGCGTCGCTCACCCGGATGTCGGCGATGGCCCGCTCGCGTTCGACGGGCGAGAGCAGCGCGAGCCACGGGATGCCGGCGAGTTCGGCCGGCTTCGGGGGGCGGCGGCGCTCGTGCAGCGTGAGTTCGGCGGACATCGGATCTGGAGTATGGGGACAGTCCCTCTCAGGATTATCCCTAGGAATGTCGTCGCAAAGACAGATTGGCGTCAAACCACTCCCTACATTGTCCACATGGCGCCCGACCAAGGACAAGGCATGGAGACGACGTTCCCGCGGCTGCTGCTGCAGCACGCAGCGCAGCGGCCCGGCGACGCCGCGATGCGCGAGAAGGAATACGGCATCTGGCAGACCCTCAGCTGGAGCCAGCTCGCCACCATGGTGGAACACATCGCCTGCGGCCTGCACCAGGCGGGCCTCGCGCGCGGCGAGCACATGGTCGTGATCGGCGCCAACCGCCCGCGCCTGTACGCGACGATGCTGGCGGCACAGGCGCTGGGCGCGATCCCGGTGCCGCTGTACCAGGACGCCGTGGCCGCCGAATGCGTCTACCCGATCAACAACGCCGAAGTGCGCTTCGCGCTGGCGGAAGACCAGGAGCAGGTCGACAAGCTGCTGGAGATCCGGCCCCAGTGCCCGCAGCTTTCCACGATCTGGTTCGACGATCCGCGCGGGCTGCGCAACTACAGCGAGCCGGGCCTGCAGTCCATGGACGCCTTGCAGGAGGCGGGCGCCCGCGTCGCGAAGGAGCAGCCCGGCCTGCTGCGCGCGCAGGTGGACGCCGGCCATGCCGACGATGTCGCGGCCATGTTCTTCACCTCGGGCACGACGGGCGCGGCCAAGGGCGTCGTGCACACGCACCGCACCCTGCTCGATCGGGCGCGCGCCGGCGCCGAATTCGACAAGCTCGGCCCGCACGAGGAAGTGCTGGCCTACCTGCCGCCCGCCTGGATCGGCCAGAACATCTTCAGCTACGCCCAGTGGCTGGCCTGCGGCTACGTGGTGAACTGCCCCGAATCCGCCGGCACGGTAATGATCGACCTGAAGGAGATCGGGCCCACCTACTACTTCGCGCCCCCGCGGATCTTCGAGGCGCTGCTCACCAGCGTGATGATCCGCATGGAGGACGCGAGCGCGCCCAAGCGCCGCATGTTCCACGCCTTCATGGACGTGGCGCGGCGCGTCGGCCCGGCCCTGCGCGACGGCAAGCCCGTGGACGCGCTCGACCGGCTGAAGTACGCGCTGGGCAACGTGCTGGTGTACGGCCCGCTGCGCAACAACCTCGGCATGTCGCGCGTGCGCGTGGCCTACACGGCCGGCGAGGCGATCGGCCCCGACCTGTTCACCTTCTACCGCGCGATCGGCATCAACCTCAAGCAACTCTATGGCAGCACCGAGACCGCGGTGTTCGTCTGCATGCAGCCGGACCACCAGGTGAACGCCGACTCGGTGGGCATTCCCTGCCGCGACGTCGAGATCCGGCTGGAAGCCAACGGCGAGATCCTGGTGCGCTCGCCCGGCCTGCTGAAGGAGTACTACAAGAACCCGGAAGCCACGGCCGAAGTGAAGACGGCCGACGGCTGGTACCGCACGGGCGACGCCGGCTTCCTGGACGCGCAGGGCCACCTGCGCATCATCGACCGCGCCAAGGACGTCGGCGCGCTCGCCGACGGGTCGCTGTTCGCGCCCAAGTACATCGAGAACAAGCTGAAGTTCTTCCCGCACATCAAGGAGGCGGTGGCCGTGGGCGACCGGCGCGACATGGTGTGCGCGCTGGTCAACATCGACTTCGAGGCCGTGGGCAACTGGGCCGAGCGGCGCAACCTGCCCTATGCCGGCTACACCGACCTGGCGCAGAAGCTTGAGGTCTACGAGCTGGTCCGGGAGTGCATCGAGAAGGTCAACGCCGACCTCGCCGCCGACGAGAAGCTCGCCGGCAGCCAGGTCCGCCGCTTCCTCATCCTGCACAAGGAGCTGGATGCCGACGACGGCGAGCTCACGCGCACCAACAAGGTCCGGCGCGGCTTCATCGCCGAGAAGTACCAGGTGCTGGTCGACGCCCTGTACGGCGGCAGGTCCGAGCAGTACATCGAGACCCAGGTCAAGTTCGAGGACGGCCGCACCGGCGTGGTGAGCGCCACGCTGCGGATCATGGACGCGCGCAGCTTCGCCCCGCTGAAGGCGGCGGCATGAGGCGGATCGAGGAACCCAAGGCATGAGCACTGCCCCCACCCTGGCGACGCCCTTCGCCGAGTTGCCGCCGCAGCCCGAGGCGGCGCAGCGGCACGCGAGCGCCGCCGCGCCGGCGACGCCCGCCCCTGGCCGGCGCTTCGGCGAAGTCATCCTGGACGTGAAGAACATCTCGCTCGCCTTCGGCGGCGTGAAGGCGCTCACCGACATCTCCTTCGACGTGCGCGAGCACGAGGTGCGCGCCATCATCGGCCCCAACGGCGCCGGCAAGAGCTCCATGCTCAACTGCATCAACGGCGTGTACCAGCCGCAGGAAGGCAGCATCACCTTCCGCGGCCGGACCTTCAGCAACATGAAGAGCCGGCAGGTCGCGGAGATGGGCATCGGCCGCACCTTCCAGAACCTGGCCCTGTTCAAGGGCATGAGCGTGCTGGACAACATCATGACCGGCCGCAACCTGCGGATCAGGAGCAACCTGCTGCTGCAGGCCCTGCGCATCGGCCCGGCCGAACGCGAGGAGATCCGCCACCGGGAGGTGGTGGAACGCATCATCGACTTCCTGGAGATCCAGGCCTACCGGAAGACGCCCGTGGGGCAGCTGCCCTACGGCCTGCAGAAGCGCGTCGACCTCGGACGGGCGCTCGCGATGGAGCCGCAGGTGCTGCTGCTCGACGAGCCCATGGCGGGCATGAACCTGGAGGAGAAGCAGGACATGTGCCGCTTCATCCTCGACGTGAACGACGAATTCGGCACGACCGTGGTGCTGATCGAGCACGACATGGGCGTGGTGATGGACATCTCCGACCGCGTGGTGGTGCTGGACTACGGACGCAAGATCGGCGACGGCACGCCCGACGAAGTCCGCAACAACCCCGACGTCATCCGCGCCTACCTCGGGACTTCGCACTGACATGGGCTTCTTCCTCGAAACGCTTCTCGGCGGCCTGATGACGGGCATGCTGTACTCGCTGGTGGCGCTCGGCTTCGTGCTGATCTTCAAGGCCTCCGGCGTCTTCAACTTCGCGCAGGGGGCCATGGTGCTGTTCGCGGCGCTGGCCATGGCGCGCTTCGCCGAATGGCTGCCGGCCTGGACCGGCATCCAGAGCCCGGTGCTCGCCACCGTGGCGGCCTTCGTGATCGCGGGCGCGCTGATGTTCGTCGTTGCCTGGGCGGTGGAGATGCTGGTGCTGCGCCACCTCGTCAACCAGCACGAGGCGACGCTGCTGATGGCCACCCTGGGCATCACCTACTTCCTGGAAGGCCTGGGCCAGGCGATGTTCGGCAACAGCATCTACAAGATCGACATCGGCATGCCCAAGGACCCGGTGATCGCCTTCGAGCAGGTGTTCGAGGGCGGCATCCTGGTGAACAAGGAAGACCTGATCGCGGCGCTGATCGCCGCGGCGCTCGTGACGCTGCTGTCGGTGTTCTTCCAGAAGACCTCCACCGGGCGGGCGCTGCGCGCCGTGGCGGACGACCACCAGGCGGCGCAGTCCATCGGCATCCCGCTGTCGCGCATCTGGGTGATCGTGTGGTGCGTGGCCGGCGTCGTGGCGCTGGTCGCCGGGATGATCTGGGGCAGCAAGCTGGGCGTGCAGTTCTCGCTCGCCACCGTGGCGCTGCGCGCGCTGCCGGTGGTGATCCTGGGCGGGCTCACCTCGGTGCCGGGCGCCATCATCGGCGGGCTGATCATCGGCGTGGGCGAGAAGCTCTCGGAGGTCTACATCGGCCCGATGGTGGGCGGCGGCATCGAGATCTGGTTCGCGTACGTCCTCGCGCTCCTGTTCCTGCTGGTGCGGCCGCAAGGGCTGTTCGGCGAAAAGATCATCGATCGGGTCTAGACATGCTTTACCGCGAAAACGGCCAGTTCAAGACCAGCTACCGCAGCGACCAGCAGATCTTCCCGATCGTGCAGGACCGCTGGGTGATCCTCGCCCTGCTGCTCGCCGCCTATGCCGTGGTGCCGCTGGTGGCCAGCCCCTACCTGTTCCCGGCGGTGCTGATCCCCTTCCTGATCATGTCGCTCGCCGCGCTGGGCGTGAACATCCTGGTCGGCTACTGCGGCCAGATCTCGCTGGGCTCCGGCGCCTTCATGGCCGTCGGTGCCTACGGGGCCTACAACTTCTTCGTGCGCGTGCCCGGCATGCCGCTCGTGCCCGCCATCCTGCTGGGCGGCGTGTGCGCGATGGTGTTCGGCCTGTTCTTCGGCCTGCCCAGCCTGCGCGTGAAGGGCCTGTACCTGGCCGTCGCGACGCTGGCCGCCCAGTTCTTCTCCGACTGGATGTTCCTGCGCGTCAGCTGGTTCGTGAACGGCTCGCCCTCGGGCTCCGTCTCGGTCAACGACCTGACGGTGTTCGGCCTGTCGCTGGAGAGCGACCCGGCGCGCTACTGGTTCTGCCTCACCTTCCTGGTCGTCATGGCCTTGCTCGCCAAGAACCTGGTGCGCAGCGCGATCGGCCGCGAGTGGATGGCCATCCGAGACATGGACGTCGCCGCCGCCGTGATCGGGATCCGGCCGATGTACGCCAAGCTCACGGCCTTCGCCGTCAGCTCCTTCATCATCGGCGTGGCCGGCGCGCTGTGGGCCTTCGTCTACCTGGGCGCGTGGGAGCCCGCCGCCTTCTCGGTGGACATCTCCTTCAAGCTGCTGTTCATGGTGATCATCGGCGGCCTCGGCTCGATCATGGGCGCCTTCTTCGGCGCCGCCTTCATCGTGGTGCTGCCGATCTTCCTGACGCAGTTCCTGCCCGCCACCGCGGGGCTGGTCGGCCTGCGCATCGGCACGGCCGGCCTCGAGCACGCGCAGCTGATGGTGTTCGGCGCCCTGATCGTCTGGTTCCTGGTGGTCGAGCCGCACGGCCTGGCCCGCCTCTGGTCCACCGGCAAGCAGAAGCTGCGCCTGTGGCCCTTCCCGCACTGAGTTCCAACCCTGTGTTCACCAAAGAGGAGACATCCATGAAGTTGCGTTCCCTTCTCGTCGCCGTGGCCTGTGCCGCGGTGAGCGCCGGCGCCTTCGCGCAGGCGAAGGAGCAGTTCTTCCCGCTGCTGTCGTACCGCACGGGCCCGTACGCGCCGAACGGCACGCCCTGGGCCAACGGCAAGCAGGACTACCTGAAGATGATCAACGCGCGCGACGGCGGCATCAACGGCGTGAAGATCACGTTCGAGGAGTGCGAGACCGGCTACGCCACCGACCGCGGCGTGGAGTGCTACGAGCGCCTGAAGAGCCGCCCGGGCGTGACGCTGTTCGACCCGCAGGCCACCGGCATCACCTTCGCGCTGACGGAGAAGGTGCCCAACGACAAGATCCCGCTGATGACCCTGGGCTACGGCCTGTCGGTCTCGCAGGACGGCACGGCCTTCAAGTGGAACTTTCCGCTCATGGGCAGCTACTGGACCGGCGCCGACATCATCATCCAGCACATCGCGAAGAAGGAAGGCGGCTTCGACAAGCTCAAGGGCAAGAAGATCGCGCTGGTCTACCACGACTCGCCGTTCGGCAAGGAGCCGATCCCGCTGCTGCAGGAGCGCGCCGCGATGCACGGCTTCAACCTGAGCCTGATCCCGGTGACGGCGCCCGGCGTGGAGCAGAAGTCCGCCTGGCTGCAGGTGCGCCAGACGCGTCCCGACTACGTTCTGCTGTGGGGCTGGGGCGTGATGAACTCCACCGCCCTGAAGGAGGCGCAGGCCACGGGCTATCCGCGCGACAAGATGTACGGCGTGTGGTGGTCGGGCGCGGAGCCGGACGTGAAGGACGTGGGTGAAGGCGCCAAGGGCTACCACGCGCTGGCCCTCAACACCTCGGGCCAGCAGCCCAAGGTGATCCAGGACATCCTGAAGTACGTGCACGACAAGGGCCAGGGCACGGGCCCGCGCGACGAAGTGGGTTCGGTGCTGTACACCCGCGGCGTCATCATCCAGATGCTGGGCGTCGAGGCCGTGCGCCGCGCGCAGGAGCGCTTCGGCAAGGGCAAGGTCATGACCAGCGAGCAGGTGCGCTGGGGCCTGGAGAACCTGAACCTCACCCAGGCCAAGCTGGACGCGCTGGGCTTCGCCGGCGTGATGCGGCCCCTGAGCACCTCCTGCCAGGACCACATGGGCTCCACCTGGGCGCGCATCCATACCTGGGACGGCAAGAAGTGGAACTTCTCCAGCGACTGGTACCAGGCCGACGAGCAGATCATCAAGCCGATGGTCAAGACCGGCGCCGACAAGTACCTGGCGGACAAGAAGATGACCCGCCGCAGCGCCGCGGATTGCCAATCCTGACCTGACGTGGCTCCCTCCCCTCCGGGGGAGGGGCAACGGCCGAATCACCCATGCAAAACATCGTCCTCAACGTCAACGGCATCGAGGTCATCTACAACCACGTGATCCTCGTGCTCAAGGGCGTGTCGCTGCAGGTGCCCGAGGGGCAGATCGTGGCGCTGCTCGGCGGCAACGGCGCGGGCAAGACCACCACCTTGCGCGCCGTCTCCAACCTGCTGAAGGGCGAGCGCGGCGAGGTGACCAAGGGCTCCATCGAGCTGCGCGGCGAGCGCATCGAGAACCTGACGCCGGCCGACCTGGTGCGCCGCGGCGTCGTGCAGGTGATGGAGGGCCGGCACTGCTTCGCCCACCTCACCATCGAGGAGAACCTGCTCACCGGCTCGTACACGCGCGCGAGCCGCAGCGAGGTGGCGGCCAACCTCGAGAAGGTCTACACCTATTTCCCGCGCCTGAAGCAGCGCCGCGCCTCGCAGGCGGCCTACACCTCGGGCGGCGAGCAGCAGATGTGCGCGATCGGCCGGGCGCTGATGGCCAGCCCCAGCCTCGTGCTGCTGGACGAACCCTCCATGGGCCTGGCGCCGCAGATCGTGGAGGAGGTCTTCGAGATCGTGAAGGACCTCAACGCCCGCGAGCGCACGACCTTCCTGCTGGCGGAGCAGAACACCAACATGGCGCTGAAGTACGCCGGCTACGGCTACATCATGGAAAGCGGGCGCATCGTGATGGACGGGCCCGCCGCGGAGCTCGCGAGCAACGAGGACGTCAAGGAGTTCTACCTGGGCGTCGGTGGCGGCGAGCGCCGCAGCTTCCGCGAGGTCAAGAGCTACAAGCGGCGCAAGCGCTGGCTGGCCTGAAGGAGGGAGGGACCATGCAAACGGAGCATTACGACCGGCTGGAGGCGCGCGCCCCGGCCGAACGCGAGGCGCAGCAGTTCGCCGCGCTGCCGGCGCAGGTGGCGCACGCGCAGCGCGCGAGCAGCGCCTTCGCGGCGATCCTGGCCGGCATCGACGCGCACAAGGTCCACTCGCGCGCCGCGCTGGCGAAGCTGCCCGTCACGCGCAAGGGCGAACTGCTGGAGCGGCAGAAGGCGCTGCGCCCCGGCGAATCCTTCGGCGGCTTTTCCACGCTGGTGCGCGGGCCGGCCATGACGCGCATCTTCGCCTCGCCCGGCCCGATCTACGAGCCGGAAGGCGGCACGCGCGACTACTGGCGCCTCGGCCGCGCCATGTTCGCGGCGGGCTTCCGCAGCGGCGAGCTGGTGCACAACGCCTTCAGCTACCACATGACGCCGGGCGCCTTCATCATGGAGTCGGGCGCGCACGCCGTCGGCTGCACCGTGTTCCCCGCCGGCACCGGGCAGACCGAGCAGCAGCTGCAGGCGATCGCGGACCTGCGCCCTTCCGCGTACGCCGGCACGCCCAGCTTCCTGCGCATCCTGGTGGAGAAGGCGCAGGAGGCCGGCAGCGACATCTCCAGCCTCCGCAAGGGCGTGGTCGGCGGCGAGGCCTTCCCGCCCAGCCTGCGCGACTGGCTGCTCGAGCGCGGCCTGGACGTCTACCAGACCTACGCGACGGCGGACCTGGGCCTGATCGCCTACGAGACGCCGGCGCGCGAGGGCCTGGTGGTCGACGAAGGCGTGATCGTCGAGATCGTGCGGCCCGGCACCAACGATCCGGTGGAGGCGGGCGAGGTCGGCGAGGTGGTCGTCACCACGCTGAATCCCGCGTATCCGCTGATCCGCTTCGGCACCGGCGACCTCTCCGCCGTGCTGCCCGGCCAGGACCCGGGCGGGCGCACCAACATGCGCATCCGCGGCTGGCTGGGGCGTGCCGACCAGACGACCAAGATCCGGGGCATGTTCGTGCATCCGGGCCAGGTGGCCGACATCGTCCGGCGCTTCCCCGAGATCCTGCGGGCCCGCCTCGTCGTGAGCGGCGAGATGGCCAACGACGTCATGACCTTCCAGGTGGAGGTCGCCGGCGCGCCGCAGGGACTGGACGCGCGCATCGGCGAGGCCGCGCGCGAGGTGACCAAGCTGCGCGCCGACGTGCGGCTGGTCGCGCCGGGCAGCCTGCCCAATGACGGGAAGGTGATCGAGGACGCCCGCAGTTACCGCTGATTCCACTTGCGTCAAACAAGCCGCCGAAACCGCCGCCGGGCCGGTTCCGCGCCGGCTCGGCCTTCCCTTATGATGCCCCGGCTTTTCCCTACGGAGACCTTAATGAAGAAGCTGTTCACCACGCTCGTCCCGCTGGCCCTCGCCGCGGTCGCGTTCGGCGCCGCCGCGCAGGACTTCCCGGGCAGCAAGCCCATCACCATCGTCGTGCCCTTCTCGGCGGGCGGCCCCACCGACAAGGTGGCGCGCGACCTCGCCGAGGCGCTGCGCAAGCCGCTGGGCGGCGCGACCATCATCGTGGACAACGCCGCCGGCGCCTCCGGCTCGATCGGCGCCAACAAGGTCGCCAAGGCCACGGCCGACGGCCACACGATCCTGCTGCACCACATCGGCATGGCCACCATGCCGACGCTGCTGCGCAACCTGCCGTTCAACGTCGAGAACGACTTCGAATACATCGGCATGGTCAACGACGTGCCGATGACCATCATCAGCCGGCCCAGCCTGCCGGCCAACAACTACAAGGAACTGGTCGCCTGGATCCAGGCCAACAAGGGCAAGATCAACCTGGGCAACGCCGGCGTGGGCTCCGCCTCGCACCTGTGCGGCATGCTGTTCCAGGAAGCCATGGGCGTGAACATGACCCCCGTCCCCTACAAGGGCACGGGCCCGGCCATGACCGACCTGATGGGCGGCCAGATCGACCTGATGTGCGACCAGACGACCAACACCACCTCGGTGATCGAGGGCAAGAAGGTCAAGGTCTTCGCCGTCTCCACGCCCCAGCGCCTGGCCACGCCGGCGCTGAAGGACGTGCCGACCATGCAGGAGCTGGGCAACAAGGGCTTCAACGTGACCATCTTCCACGGCCTGTACGCGCCCAAGGGCACGCCGGCCGCGGTGGTCGCCAAGCTGAACCAGGCGCTGAAGGCGGCGCTGAAGGACCCGGACTTCGTGAAGCGCCAGGAAGGGCTGGGCGCGGTCGTGGTGAGCGACAAGCGCGTGGAACCGGCCGAGCACAAGAAGTTCCTCTCCGCCGAGATCGCCAAGTGGAGCCCGCTGATCAAGAAGGCCGGCGTGTACGCCGACTGAGGCTGACGCCGCGCAGGCAAGCCGCCCCGAGGGGCGGCTTTTTTTTGGCATCATCCTTCGCACAAGAACAGGAGATCTGCTTGAACCGTTTCCGCATTGCTTCCCGCCGCCGTGTCCTCGCCGCCGGTGCCGTCCTCGCCCTGGGCAGCGCGCTGCCCGCCTCGGTGCTCGCGCAGGGCGCGTGGCCGACGAAACCCGTTCGCCTGGTCGTGCCCTTCGCCGCCGGCGGCACCACCGACATCCTGGCCCGCGCCGTGGCGCAGGAGCTCACCAAGGCGCTCGGCCAGTCGTTCGTGGTCGACAACAAGCCGGGCGCCGGCGGCAACATCGGTGCCGACCTGGTGGCCAAGGCCGCGCCCGACGGCTACACGATCCTGATGGGCACCGTGGGCACGCAGGCGATCAACAAGTCGCTGTACGCGAAGATGCCCTACGACCCGCAGAAGGACTTCCAGCCGATCACGCTGGTCGCGGGCGTGCCCAACGTGATGGTCGTGAACGCCGAGAAGGCGGCCGCGCGCCACATCAACACGGTGCAGGACTTCATCCGGTACGCCAAGGCCAACCCCGGCAAGCTGAACATGGCCTCCAGCGGCAACGGCACCTCGATCCACCTCGCGGGCGAGCTGTTCAAGACCATGACCGGCGTCTACATGACGCACTTCCCCTTCCAGGGCTCCAACCCGGCGCTGTTCAGCCTGCTGGCCGGCGACATGGACGTGATGTTCGACAACCTGCCCTCGGCGATGAACCACATCAAGTCGGGCAAGCTGAAGGCCCTCGCGGTGACCAGCGCGACGCGTTCGGCGGCGCTGCCCAACGTGCCGACGGTGGAAGAGGCCGGCGGCCCCGCGCTCAAGGGCTTCGAGGCGAGCTCCTGGTTCGGCCTGCTCGCGCCCGCCGGCACGCCCATGGAGATCGTCAACCGCATCCAGCAGGAAACGGCGAAGGCGCTCGCCACGCCCGCGATGAAGGAGCGGCTGCAGGCGCAGGGCGCGATCCCCAGCGGCAACACGCCGGCGCAGTTCGCGCAGATGATCGACCGCGAGATCAGGAAGTGGGCGCCGGTGGTGAAGGCGTCCGGCGCGAAGATCGACTGAGCGTCAGACGCCCCAGACGATCTCCTTGTCGGCGGCGCTGCAGCGCCTGAGCATGTCCAGGAAGGGCACAGCGCGCTGGCGCAGGGAGATCGCGTCGAAGCGCGGGGGCGTCTCGCCCTTGGCCTTCGCCTCGTCGATGGCGGCCTGGTGCTCGGCCTCCTCGCGCTCGATCGCCGCCTCCAGCGCCTTCGTGGCCGCGGGCATCTCCTCGGGCAGGATGATGCCCTTGGGCCCCGGGTCCTTGCCGATGATCTCCAGCACGCGCCGGCCGTTCGGCTCCAGCATGATCAGGTCGCCGGCGGCCTTGGATTTGAACTTGTAGAGCATCGGGTCAGCGGTAGATGTAGCCGCGGTTGAAAGGATAGACCGACTGCGCGCCGCGCAGGCTGCCGGTGTTCATGTTGTTGTCGGGGCGGGTCGCCAGGATCTGGTGCAGCGCGATCCAGCCGCGCTCGAAGCTCATGGCGCATCCCGCCAGGTAGAGGCGGTAGGCGCGCAGCACCGTGCCGGCGCCGGCCTCGCCGTGCGTCTTCTGCAGCACTGCGTGCGCCTCGGGCAGGCGTTCCTCCAGGTTGTCGGACCAGGCCCAGAGCGTGCGCGCGTAGTGGGGCCGCAGGTTCTCCACGTCCACCATTTCCAGCCCGCCGATCGCCATGTCGCGCAGCACCAGGCTGGGATGCAGCAGCTCGCCGCCGGGGAAGATGTACTTGCCGATGAAGTCGCCCATGCCGGCGCCCAGCTGCCCCGGCTCCAGGCTGCCGGCCGTGATGCCGTGGTTCATCACCAGCCCGCCCGGCGCGAGCAGGCGGTGGATCTTGGCGAAGTAGGCCGGCATGTTGGCCTGGCCGACGTGCTCGAACATGCCGACCGAGGCGACCTTGTCCCAGGGCGCGTCCTCGGGCAGTTCGCGGTAGTCGAGCAGGTGCATCTTCACGCGGGACTGCAGGCCCTTCTCCTCGATCAGGCGGTTCACGTAGGCGTGCTGGTTGCGCGACAGCGTGATGCCGGTGGCGTTCACGCCGTAGTGCTCGGCGGCCCACAGCAGCAGCCCGCCCCAGCCGGCGCCGATGTCGAGGAAGCGCTCGCCGGGGCGCAGCATCAGCTTGCGGCAGATGTGATCGAGCTTCGCTTCCTGGGCCTGCGCGAGCGAGCAGTCCGGCTCGCGGAAGTAGGCGCAGGAATAGACGCGGCGCGGGTCGAGCCACAGCGCGTAGAAATCGTCGGAGACGTCGTAGTGGAAGCGGATCTGCTCGGCGTCCTTCTGCGGCGTGTGCGAGGCGAGCGACTTGGCGCGGCGCAGCACCTGCGTCCACCAGCTCGTGTCGCTGGCGACCGGGCTGCCGGGCAGCAGGCCGGCGGCGGCCGCCATGACGTCGCGCATGCGACCTTCGATGCGCACGCGCTGCTCCACGTAGTCCTCGGCCACCTTGCCGATCTGGCCGGCGGCGAGCGTCGCCAGGCCCGACCAGTCCTGGAATTCCAGCCGCACCGCGGCGTCGGCCGGGCCCACGGCGCGACCTCCCGGCAGTCCCAGCGCCACCGTCACCGGCAGCGCGGCAAGTTGCGATTCGAGCTTCTGCAGAAGGGGTTCCATGGGCCGATTCTGGTCAGGCGAGCCCATCCGCGTCAACCGAGGGGCTGTAGGACGAAGGCTGAACCCGCAGGGCGCCCGGGCAGTTGCTTGCGCGCCCATTTATTCAAGCCTAAACTATTTAAATCCGATCGAAAAGGCTGCCCATGGACATCGAAGCGCGTGCCCACAGCGAGCACCCGGAGGCCCTGCGCCTCTGGCTGCGGCTGCTCACCTGCACGCAACTGGTGGAAAAACAGGTGCGCTCCATGCTGCGGGAGCGCTTCGACACGACCCTGCCCCGCTTCGACCTGATGGCGCAGCTGGAGCGCGCGCCCGCCGGCCTGAAGATGAACGAGCTGTCGCGCCGCATGATGGTCACGGGCGGCAACGTCACGGGCATCACCGACCAGCTGGTGGGCGAGGGGCTGGTCGAGCGCATCGACGTCGAGGGCGACCGACGCGCCTACCGCGTGCGCCTGACGCCCAAGGGCCGCAAGATGTTCAACGACATGGCCCGCCAGCACGAGGACTGGATCGTCGCGGCCTTCTCGGCGCTCACCGAGAAGGAGATCGGCATCCTGCACAAGCTGCTGGGCAAGGTGAAGGACCACGCGGGCAGCGCCCGCCAGGAGGTGGTGCAATGAGTTCCCGTTCCGCCCAGGCCGACCGCTTCGTGCACGACCGCCTGCCGCCCAAGGCCCAGTGGCCGGACCTGCGCTACGACCTGCCCGAGCTGCAACTGCCGGCGCAGTTCAACGTGGTCGAGGAGCTGCTGGACCGCGCCCCGTCCCGGGGCTGGGGCGACCGGCCCATGCTGCGCTCGCCCGCGCTCACCCTCACGTACGCGCAGGCGCGCGAACGCGTGGACCGCTTCTGCCGCGTGCTGGTCGACGACCTGGGCCTGGTGCCCGGCAACCGCGTGCTGCTGCGCGGCGGCAACTCGATCGCCATGGCGCTGGCCTGGCTGGCCGTGGTCAAGGCCGGGGGCATCGCCGTGGCCACCATGCCGCTGCTGCGGGCCCGCGAACTGGGCGACATCATCGACAAGGCGCAGCCGGCGCTGGCCCTGTGCGACGGCAAGCTGCTGGAGGAACTGCAGCTGGCCGCGAAGGAGCGTCCGGTGCTGAAGACCGTCGTGGCCTTCAACGCGCCGGACGACACGGCGGCGCTGGAAGCGCGCGCCGAAGGCAGGGCCGCCGGTTTTGCCGCCTGCCCCACGTCGGGCGACGACATCGCGCTGCTCGCATTCACCTCCGGCACCACGGGCAAGCCCAAGGCGGCCGTGCACACCCACCGCGACGTGCTGGCCGCCTGCGAGGCCTGGCCGCGCCACCTGCTGCGCGCCACGCCGGAGGACATCGTCGTGGGCAGCCCGCCGCTCGCCTTCACTTTCGGCCTCGGGGGCCTGCTGGTGTTCCCGATGTGGGCCGGCTGCTCGGTGTACTTCCACGACCGGCCGTACACGCCCGAGACCATGGTGCGCACGATCAAGGAGATCGGCGCCACCATCTGCTACACCGCGCCGACTTTCTATCGCCAGGCCGCGCCCTTCGCGCGCGAGCTGGGCGTGGGCAAGCTGCGCATCTGCGTGAGCGCCGGCGAAGGCCTGCCCGACGCGACGCGGCAGCTGTGGAAGGAGGCGAGCGGCATCGAGATGCTGGACGGCATCGGCGCCACCGAGATGTTCCACATCTTCATCTCGTCGGCCGGCAGCGAGGTGCGCCGCGGCGCGATCGGCAAGGTCGTGCCCGGCTACCAGGCCAGGGTGGTCGACGACGACGGCCGGGAAGTGCCGCGCGGCACCATCGGCAAGCTGGCGGTGATCGGCCCCACCGGCTGCAAGTACCTGGAGGACCCGCGCCAGGCGAACTACGTGCGCGACGGCTGGAACTACCCGGGCGATGCCTTCCTGCAGGACGCCGACGGCTACTTCTTCTACCAGGCGCGCGCCGACGACATGATCATCAGCTCGGGCTACAACATCGGCGGCCCGGAGGTCGAGGACGCGCTGCTGAAGCACCCGGCGGTGGCCGAGTGCGGCGTGATCGGCAAGCCCGACGAGGAGCGCGGGATGATCGTGAAGGCCTTCTGCGTGCTCAAGCCGGGGCACGCGGGCGATGCCGCGATGGTGCGCACGCTGCAGGAGCACGTGAAGGCCAGCATCGCGCCCTACAAGTACCCGCGCGAGATCGAGTTCGTGGCGAGTTTGCCGCGGACGGAGACGGGGAAGCTGCAGCGGTTCCGGTTGCGGCAGATGTGAGTAGGGGTTGTGAGGAAGCGGTGGGGTTCGCTTCGCTCACCTCCCGGCGGCCGCCGGCCGCCGCCACCCTACGGCAGGGCGGTTTTCGTAGGGTGGCGGTGAGCGCAGCGAACCCCACCGCCAACCCCGGTCAATGCGGCACTTCCGCCGCTTCCGACGACGCCCGCTTCGGCGCCCGCATCAGGAACAGCAGCGGGATCGACACCAGCGTCACCACCATCATGATCCAGAAGTCGTTGACGTAGGCCAGCAGCGACGCCTGGCGCGTCACCTCCGCGTTCAGCAGCGCCAGCCCCGACGCCGTGTGCGGGTCCAGCGCCTGCGGCAATCCCACCAGCCCCGGGCTGCCTTCGCTGATCGTCGTCGCCAGCTGCGCATGCGCCTGCCCTGCGCCGCGCGTGAGCAGGGCCTGCACGATGGAGATGCCGACGCTGCCGCCGATGTTGCGCACCAGGCTGTACAGCGGCGTGCCCTCGTTGCGCAGCCGCGGCGCCAGCGTCGCGAAGGCCATGGCCGACAGCGGCACGAAGGTGAAGCCGATGCCCACGCCCTGGATGAAGCCGGACCAGACGATCAGGTCGCTGTCCATCTGCAGCGTCACCTGCGTCATCTGCCACAGCGCGACGGCCGTCAGCATGAAGCCCGTCGCCATGATCAGGCGCGAGTCCACGCGGCCCACCAGCCGCCCCACCACGATCATCGCCAGCATGGTGCCCACGCCGCGCGGCGCCGTCACGATGCCGGTGTAGACCACCGGGTAGCCCATGAGCGACTGCAGGAACAGCGGCAGCAGCGCCATCGTCCCGTACAGCACGATGCCGACGACGAAGCCGAACAGGCAGCCGGTGACGAAATTGCGGTCCTTCAGCAGGTCGCGGTCCACGAAGGACGGCCCGCGCACCGTCCACGTGTGCACGGCCAGGAAGGCGAAGGCGACCAGCGCGCCGGCCGCTTCCAGGCGGATCTCCCAGGAATCGAACCAGTCCATCAGCTCGCCGCGGTCCAGGAACATCTGCAGCAGGCCGATGGCGAGGCTCAGGGTGATGAAGCCGAACAGGTCCAGCGGCGCCGCCCGCGGCTTGCTCTCCGGCAGGTAGCGCACCACGCCCCAGAACGCGAAGGCGCCCACCGGCACGTTGATGAAGAACACCCAGCGCCAGTCGAAGTTCTCGGTGAGCCAGCCGCCCAGCATCGGGCCCAGGATCGGGCCGACCATGATGCCGGCGCCCCAGATCGCCATGGCCTGGCCGACCTTGTGCGGCGGGTTGATGTCCAGCAGCACGGCCTGCGACAGCGGCACCAGCGCCGCGCCGAAGATGCCCTGCAGCAGCCGCGCCGCGACGATGCCGCCCAGCGAGGTGGCCAGCCCGCACAGCGCCGAGGCGACGGTGAAGCCGATGATCGACAGCACGAACACCTTGCGCCGTCCCCATTGCGCGCACAGCCAGCCGGTCAGCGGCAGCGCGATCGCGGCCGCGACGATGTAGGAGGTGAGGACCCAGGTGATCTGGTCCTGCGAGGCCTGCAGGCTGCCCTGCATGTGCGGCAGGGCCACGTTGGCGATCGTCGTGTCCAGCGCCTGCATGATGGTCGCCAGCATGATCGACAGCGTGATCATGCCGCGGTGCGGCACCGCGGCTTCGCCCGGGGCGGTCATTCCGGCGCGTCCTCCGCCGCGGCGATCAGCCCCTGCCGCGCCTTGGCCAGCAGCGCCAGCAGCTGCGTCCGCTCGGCGGCGCCCAGGCCTGCCAGCGTGCGCGCGCTCAGCTCATCGCCGATCGCCAGCGCCTGGTCGAGCGCCTTGCGCGCCGCCGGCTTGATGTGCAGGTGGTTCACGCGCCGGTCTTCCGGGTGCGCGCGCCGCTCGATCCAGCCGGCGGCGGCGAGCCGGTCGCACATGCCGGCGACGGCCATGGCCGTCAGGCCCAGCTTCTGCGCCAGCTCGGCCTGCGACAGGGGCGCGGCGCCCTCGTGCCAGGCCAGCACGGCCAGCAGCCGGCACTGCGCCTGCGACAGGCCCAGCCGTTCGCGCGCGAGGCGGTCGAACTGCTGCGAGTAGAGGCGGGAGACGTCGTTGACGAGGAAGCCGAAGCGGGTGGCCAGCGCGGATTTTTTCATCAGCGCGCTGATTATAAGCATGTTTACTATTTCGGGCGCGGCGGGAACACGCGCGCGTACAGCACGGTGTCGATCAGGCGGCCGTCCTTGGTGGCCGCGCAGCGCAGCACGGCCTCGCGGTCGAAGCCGGCGCGCTCCAGCACGCGCATGGACGCCGGGTTCCACTCGAACACCTGGGCTTCCAGCCGGGCGAAGAGGCGCTCGCTGCCGATGCGGTCGGCCAGCGCCCGCGCCGCCGCCGTCGCGATGCCCCGGCCCCAGAAGGCGTGCCCCAGCCAGTAGCCGAACAGCGCCGTCGCCGCGAAGATCCCCTCGCCGGCGATGGCGCCGATGCCGCCCACGGCCCGCCCGTCCACCGCGATGGCCAGCTGGATGCTGGCGCCCGGATGCGCCGCGATCTCCAGCCACAGGTCGGCGTCCTGCTCCGTGTAGGGATGCGGGAAGGTGTGGGTCATGTTGCGCCACACACGCCGGTCGTTGGCGTGCCGCACCAGGTCGGCCTTGTCCGCCGACCGCCAGGGACGCAGCACGCAGCCGGGCAGCGCGGTCGGCAGGGTGACGCTCATGCGCCGATGCTAGAGGAACTCTGAAAAAAGGCGTTCACGACTTTTTCAGAGATTCTCTAGCGAAGCTTGCGGTCTTCCTGCTTAGCTTCTTCCATCGCCTCGGGCTCGAGCTTTTCGGCCGCCGTGTTCAGCCGCACGAACACCGCCCAGGCCACGAGCAGCAGGCCCGAGGCGCCGATCAGGAGCGCGGCGTAGACCAGGTCGGACGGCTTCTCGTGCAGGGCCTTGAGCGTCGCGACCAGCCCCTCGATCGTGAGCGCCACCACCAGCACCACGAGGAAGCGCGAGAGGAAGCGCCGCACGCGCGTGGGCGCGCTCAC
Source organism: Ramlibacter sp. bp-362 (assembly GCF_054956735.1). NCBI lineage: Bacteria > Pseudomonadati > Pseudomonadota > Betaproteobacteria > Burkholderiales > Comamonadaceae > Ramlibacter > Ramlibacter sp. bp-362. The sequence continues at coordinate 65,967 of NZ_JBUDXE010000013.1, read as the reverse complement.
GTGCACTTCGCGGATCACTTCCTCCTCGGCGATCGTCTGCGCGATCTGCAGCGCCACCACGGCGGCCGCGAGCAGGCCGATCGCCTCGATGACCTGCTGGGCGCCATCGCGGTCGAGCCCGCCGACCACGGCATGCCAGCCCACCTGCGCCGCCGCGGCGATGAGCAGCAGGGCCGCCAGCACGAACAGGGCGGCCATCACGGCCTGGACGACGCCGAAGCCGCTGAGGATCAGGTGGCGGATGCGCACGCTCGCATGCTGGCGCAACCGCAGAGCCTGCCGTGTAGGCCGCCGCCGCGCCCCGCCGGCCGCGTGCGGCCGCGCTGCGCCCGTATCATCCCGTCATGCCGGCCTACGCATTCGAAGCCCTGGACGCCGAAGGCGCCACGCAGAAGGGCGTGATCGAGGCGGATACCGCCAAGGCGGCCCGCGGCCTGCTGCGCGGCCGCGCCCTCGTGCCGCTGGAAGTGCGGCCGGTCGCCGCAGGAGACGGCGCGGCGGTCGCGCCGGGCGCCGCCCTGCTGCGCCGTCCCGTCTTCAGCGCCACCAGCCTGTCGATCTGGACGCGGCAGCTCGCCGGCCTGGTCGGCTCCGGCCTCACGCTCGAGCGGGCGCTCACGGCGCTGGCCGACGAGGCGGAGAACGAGCGCCAGCACCACCTGGTGGCCGCGCTGCGCGCGGAGGTCAACGCCGGCTCCTCCTTCGCCAAGGCGCTGGCGCGCTTCCCGCGCGAGTTCTCCGAGATCTACGTGGCCGTGGTCGGCGCCGGCGAGCAGAGCGGCCACCTGGGCGCCGTGCTGGAGCGGCTGGCCGACGACCTGGAGGAGCGGCAGGCGCTCAACGCCAAGCTGCTGGCCGCGACGCTGTACCCCGCCATCGTCACGGTCGCCGCGATCGCCATCGTGCTGCTGCTCATGACCTACGTCGTGCCGCAGGTCGCCAACGTCTTTGCCGGCACCAAGCGGGCCCTCCCCCTGCTGACGGTGGCGATGCTCGCCCTCAGCGCCTTCCTGCGCAGCTGGGGGCTGGTCCTGCTGGTGCTCCTGGCAGGCGCCTTCGGGGCGCTGCGCCTTGCGCTGCGCAATCCGGCCTTCCGCGCGCGCTTCGACGCCGGCTGGCTGGGGCTGCCGCTGCTCGGTCGCCTGAGCCGCAGCTACAACGCGGCGCGCTTCGCCGGCACGCTGGCCATGCTGGCTGGCGCCGGCGTGCCCATCCTCAAGGCCTTGCAGGCGGCGGCGGAGACGCTGGGCAACCGCGCCATGCGGGCCGACGCGCTGGACGCGCTGGTGCTGGTGCGCGAGGGCGCCCCGCTCGCCTCGGCGCTGGCGCAGAAGAAGCGCTTCCCGGGCCTGCTGGGCATGTTCGCCCGGCTGGGCGAGCAGACCGGCCAGCTGCCCGTGATGCTGCAGCGCGCCGCCAACCAGCTCTCGGCGGAAGTGCAGCGCCGGGCGCTGCAGCTGGCCACCCTGCTGGAGCCGCTGCTGATCGTCGGCATGGGCCTGGTCGTGATGCTGATCGTGCTGGCGGTGCTGCTGCCTATCATCCAGCTCAACCAGTGGGTACGATAGGCCATGGGCGTCTCCCTCGACGACAAGCTGGTGGTGGCGATCTCCTCGCGGGCGCTGTTCGACTTCGAGGAGGAGAACCGCGTCTTCGAAAGCGGCGACCCGGCCGGCTACATGCAGCTGCAGCTGCAGCGGCTGGACCGGCCGGCGGCGCCCGGCATCGCCTTCTCGCTGATCCGCAAGCTGCTGGCCTTCAACGACACCACCTCGCAGCGGGTGGAGGTCGTGGTGCTCTCGCGCAACGATCCCGTGTCCGGCATGCGCGTGTTCCGCTCGGCCAAGGCCAACGACATCCACCTGCAGCGCGGCGTGTTCACGCAGGGCCGCTCGCCCTTCGGTTATCTCCGCCCGCTGCGCGCCCACCTGTTCCTCTCCGCCAATGCCGACGACGTGCGGCAGGCGCTGGCCGCGGGATTCCCGGCGGCGCGCGTGCTGACCGAGTCGGTGCTGGCGGGCAGCAACCATCCCAACGAGGTGCGCATCGCCTTCGACGGCGACGCCGTGCTGTTCTCGGATGAGGCGGAGCGCGTGTTCCAGGACCAGGGCCTGGAGGCCTTCCAGCAGCATGAACTGAGCAAGGCCACGCAGCCCCTGCCCGGCGGCCCCTTCAAGCCCCTGCTGGCCGCGCTGCACCGGCTGCAGCAGGCGGGCAATGCGCAGATGCGCATCCGCACGGCCCTGGTCACGGCGCGCAGCGCCCCGGCGCACGAGCGCGCGATCCGCACGCTGATGGACTGGAAGATCCAGGTGGACGAGGCGATGTTCCTCGGCGGCCTGCCCAAGGGCGAGTTCCTGCGCGAGTTCGAGCCTGACTTCTTCTTCGACGACCAGACGCGCCACGTCGCCCATGCGGCGCTGCACGTGCCCTCGGGGCACGTGGCCGCGGGCATCGCGAACACGGTGGCCTGAGCGTCAGCGCGCCCCGCGCGACTCCCTGCGCGCGATCCACAGCGTCGACACGCAGATCACCACGCCGCCGATCAGGGTCGAGCGGTTCGGCGCGTCGCCGAAGGCCAGCCAGCCCAGCACCGTCGCCCACACGAGGTCCAGGAACTTCACCGACTGCGTGGCGGAGATGTCCGCCGCCTGGTACGAGCTGGTCAGGCAGTAGTGGCCCGCGCTCCCCAGCAGGCCGCACAGCACGAACAGCAGCCACTGCCCCGGCGTCGGCGCCTGCCAGTGCAGCAGCGCCAGCGGCAGGCTGAACAGCGTCACCGAGATCGCCTGCCACAGCACGATCACCTCGGCGCGCTCGTAGCGCGTGAGCGCCTTGGTCATGAGGAAGGACGCGGCGAACACCGGCGAGGACGCCAGCATCACCAGGGTGTAGACGCCGCCCGTACCGGCCAGCTTGGGCGCCACGACGATCAGCACGCCGGCGAAGCCCAGGCCGGCGGCGACCCAGCGCTCCCAGCGCATCGGCTCCTTGAACACGAGCACGGCGCCCAGCATGATGAAGATCGGCGTCGTGAAGCCGATCGCCGTGGTGTCGGCGATGCTGATGTGCGGGATCGCGACGAACCAGATGACCAGGCCGAGGGTGTGCACGCCGCCGCGCGTGAACTGCCCCAGCGTGTTCACCGGCCGGTAGGTCGCCAGGCCGCTGCGCAGCACCAGCGGCAGCATCACGACCAGGCCCATCAGGTAGCGCAGGAACTGCGTCTGGAAGGGATCGACCGCCAGCGACAGCCCGCGCATCAGCGTGTTGAGCATGACGAACAGCAGGCCGGCCACGCCGGACCAGAGCAGGCCGCGCACCGTGGGGTCGAGCCGCGAAGCGCGCCACTGCACCACGGCGGCATGCCGCGCCCACAGGTGCCTCCTGCCGCGTGCCGCGGCCTGCGCGCTTCTCCCCATGCCGGCCACTATAGGGCCCTTCGCCTGACGCGACACCAACGGTGCGTGGCGCCCGCGCGACTGCGTCGCCAGCAGGGCTGTTCGCCTTGTCCTAGGATGCCGGGGTCTTCAGGGCGGGGTGGAAGTCCCCACCGGCGGTAGGCGGCGCGAGCCGCGAGCCCGCGAGCGCCTGCAGGTGCGCGTGCACCCGCGGGGTCAGCAGACCCGGTCGAATGCCGGGGCCGACGGTCACAGTCCGGATGGAAGAAGATGCGCGCCGCCCCGCGGCGCGTTGCCGTGCGCCTGCCCGCGAGGGAAGGCACGCGCGTTCTTGCCGCCTTGGAGCGTTTTTGTTCAACGACAGGAGCGTTTCATGTCCACCGACACCCTCTCTCCCGCCGGCGCCCTCGCGCTGGCGCCCGTGCCCGACGTGCTGGCACGCATCGCCGCCGGCGAACCCGTGCTCGTGCTCGACGACGCCGACCGCGAGAACGAGGCCGACCTGATCGTCGCCGCCGACCGCATCACGCCCGCCACCATGGCGCTGCTGATCCGCGAAGGCAGCGGCATCGTCTGCCTGTGCCTGCGCCCGGACCGCGCCGCGGCGCTGAAGCTGCGGCCGATGGTGGAGGTGAACCGCTCGCGCTACGCGACGGCGTTCACGCAGTCGATCGAGGCCGCGCAGGGCGTGAGCACCGGCGTCTCCGCGGCCGATCGCGTCCAGACCATCCGCTGCGCGCTGGGCGCGGGCGAGATCGTGAGCCCGGGCCACGTCTTCCCGCTGATCGCGCGCCCCGGCGGCGTGCTGGAGCGCCAGGGCCACACCGAGGCGGCCGTCGACCTGGCCGAATTGGCCGGCTGCGCGCCGGCGGGCGTGCTGTGCGAGCTGATGAACCCGGACGGAAGCATGGCGCGCGGCGCGCAGGTCGCCGCATTCGCGCGAAGCCACGGCCTGCTCTGCACCACGGTGGAGGCAGTGCGCGCTTGGCGGCTCGCTGCGGGGGATCGGTGGGGTTCGCTTCCGCTCACCGCCACCCTACGGGAGCCGGTGGCCCATTCGTAGAGCAGCGATTTCGTAGGGTGGCGGTGAGCCGCAGGCGAACCCCACCGCACTCACGCGGTCCTGACCACGATCCGTCCGCGCACCTGCCCCGCCATCAGCTTCTGCGCCGCGGGAATGGCTTCCGACAGCGGGATCTCGCTGGTGATCTCCTCCAGCAGTCCCGGCTTCAGGTCGCGCGCCAGCCGCGACCACGCCTGCTGGCGCAGCGCCATCGGCGCCATCACGCTGTCGACGCCCAGCAGGGCGATGCCGCGCAGGATGAAGGGCGCGACGCTCGCCGGGAAGTCCATGCCCTGCGCGAGCCCGCAGGCGGCGACGGCGCCGCCGTAGCGCACCTGCGCGCAGGCGTTCGCCAGCGTGTGGCTGCCGACGGCGTCCACCACGGCGCTCCAGCGCTCCTTCTGCAGCGGCTTGCCCGGCGCCGACAGCTCGGCCCGGTCGATGACCGAAGCGGCGCCCAGCTTCTTCAGGTAGTCCGCTTCCGCGGCCTTGCCCGTGGCCGCGACGACGCGATGCCCCAGCTTGGACAGGAGGGCCACCGCCACCGAGCCGACCCCGCCGGTCGCACCCGTCACCAGCACCTCGCCGTCGCCGGCCCGCAGGCCGTGGCGCTCCAGCGCCAGCACGCACAGCATCGCCGTGTAGCCGGCGGTGCCGATCGCCATCGCCTGCCGCGCGGTGAACGCGTCCGGCCGCCGCACGAGCCAGCCGGATTTCAGCCGCGCCTTGCCGGCCAGGCAGCCCTTGTGCGTCTCGCCGACGCCGAAGCCGTTGAGCACGAAGGGATCGCCCTTCTGCCACTGGGGCGAACTGCTTTCCAGCACGGTGCCGGACCCGTCGATGCCGGCCACCATGGGCCAGCTGCGCACGACCGGCGACTTGTTGGTGATCGCCAGGCCGTCCTTGTAGTTCAGCGTCGAGTACTCGACCGCGACGGTGACGTCGCCCTCCGGCAGGAAATCGTCGCCGACCTCGCGGACGGCGGCGCGGAATTCGGGTTCCTTCTCAAGGACCAGGGCTCGGAACATGCGCTCTCCTCGTGGCAGCCGCCTCTTCCAGCAGGCGGCGGGTGCTGGCACCCAGCGATTCTGCCCCGGGACGCGGGTCAACTGGAACGGGGGCGCCGGCGCGGAAACCCAGGCCGGCCGTGCGCACCGTGCGCTCGCCCTGCACGAACTGCATTTCCGGCAGGGGCAGCTTCTCGCCGTCCTGCACCTCGCGCAGGAATTCGCCGAGCTTGCGCACCCGCGCCGCCGGCACGCCGACCGCGTTCAGCCGCTCCTCCATCTCGGCCGCGCTGCGCTGCACGAAGGCCTCGGCGAACTGCGCGCGCAGGTAGGGGATGTCGCGCGCGACCACGAAGCCGCCGTCGGAGTTGAAGGCGTCCAGGTCCAGCGCGCGGCCATCCTCGCACAAGGACTCCAGCCCCAGCACCTTGGCGAGCTTGCGAAACTGCGCCGGCGTGTTCGCGGCCGTGGACAGCCAGCCGTCCCTGCAGCGATAGGTGTCCGCCGTGGGGCTGCCGCTGTAGCCGCGGTTGCCGATGCGCTGCGGCTCGACGCCGCTGCTCATGAAGGCGCTCACGTTCGGGTACATCAGCATCAGCGAGGCCTGCACCATCGAGGCGTCGATGGTCTGGCCCTGGCCGTCGCGCGCGCGCTGGTGCAGCGCCGCCGAGATCGCCATCGCCGCCAGCATGCCGACGGCGACGTCGATCACGGGGAAGCCGACCTTCACCGGCGGACCCTGCGGGTCGTCGCCGGACATCATCATCATGCCGGTGAGCGCCTGCACCACGTGGTCGTAGGCGCCGCGGCCGGACCACGCGCCGTGCTGGCCGAAGCCGGAGATCGAGCAGTAGACGATGCCGGGGTTGACGGCGCGGACCGCCGGCTCGTCGAGCCCGAAACGCTTGACCACGCCGGGGCGGAAGTTCTCGATGAACACGTCGGCCGTGCGGGCCAGGTCGCGCACGGCCTGCGCGCCTTCCGGCGTGCGCACGTCCACCGCCACCGAGTGCTTGCCGGCGTTGAGCGCGACGAAGCCGTCGGGCGTGTCCGTGGGCGCCGTGCGCGGGCCGCGCAGCACGTCGCCGCCCTCCGGCGATTCGATCTTGATCACCTCGGCGCCGAGCTGGGCCAGGTAGAACGACGCCAGCGGGCCGGCGATGACGTGCGACATGTCGACGACGCGCACACCTTTCAGGGCTTGCAGCATGTCGCTCCTCAGGCCACCGACACGCCGGCCAGCTTGATGATGTCGGCCCACTTCCTGTTCTCGCTGCGGACGAAGGCAGCGAAGGCCTGCGGGCTCTCGCTCGGCACCACCGAGTTGCCGGTGGCCTCGAAGCGCTCGCGCACGCCGGGCTGCGCCAGGCCCTTGACGATCGCGGCGTGAAGCTTTCCGACCACGTCGGCCGGCGTGCGCGCCGGCGCCCAGAAGCCGAACCAGGACTCCTGCACCGCCAGGTCGTTCTTCAGGACCTCCTTGAGCGTGGGCACGTCCGGGTAGTCGGCCAGCCGCTTCGCACCGGTGATCGCCAGCGCGCGCAGCTTGCCGCCCTTGACCTGCGGCAGGCCGGTGCCCGTGACCGGGAAGGCGAAGTCAGTGTCGCCGCGCAGCAGCGAGGCCATGATCTCGACGGAGCCCTTCAGCGGGATGTGCGTCGCCTTGAGGCCGGCCAGCGAGACGAGCGTCGCGCCCGCGAGGTGGGCCGAGGTGCCGATGCCGCCCGAGCAGTAGTTCATCTTGCCCGGGGCCGCCTTGGCGGCGGCGATCACGTCTTCCACCGTGCGGTAGGGGCCGTCGGCGCGCACCACCATCACCGTGGGCGACGCCGCCATGTTGCTGACCGGCAGGAACTCTCCGATCGGGTCGAACTTGAGGGCGGGCTGCAGCAGCTTCTGGATCAGGTGCGTGTTCGATCCCATCAGCAGCGTGTAGCCGTCCGGGTCCTGCTGCGCGACGTACTGCGCGGCCAGCACGCCGGCGGCGCCCACCTTGTTCTCCAGCACGACGGCCTGGCCCAGCGCCTCGCCGAGCTGCGGCCCGAACTGGCGGACCAGCACGTCGGGCCCGCCGCCCGCGGCGTACGGAATGATCACGCGCACCGGCCGGCTCGGGAAGGGCTCGGCCGCCCGCACGCCGGCCGCGGCCAGCGCAAGGGGAAGGGTGGAAGCGAGGAAGTGTCGGCGCTGCATGGCTTGTCTCCTGGGAAGGCCGCAGGATAGGCCGGGTGGGGATTGCAAGGAAGTGATATGTTTTCAGGCATTGCAAACTTCCGGTGATCGCTCATGCCACCTCCTTCCAGCGCCGTCGCCGACGCCGCCGGCCGCCTGGCAGCGCGCCTGCGCTTCCGCCACCTGCAGCTGCTGCTGGCGCTGGAGCGCGAAGGCAGCCTGCGCGGCGCCGCGCAGGGCATGAACCTGACGCAGCCGGCGCTCAGCAAGGCGCTCGCCGAGATCGAGTCCGCCTTCGGCGTGCCGCTGTTCGAGCGCAATGCGCGCGGCCTGAAGGCGACGCCGCGCGGCCGCATCGCTCTCCAGGGCGCGGCCCTGCTGCTGGCCCAGCTGGGGCAGGTGCAGCAGGAGCTGACGGCCGCGGCGCCAGCGCTGCTGCTGCGGGTGGGGGCGCCGCCTTTCGTCGCGCACGGCTACCTGCCGCCGGTGCTGGCGCGCCTGACCACGGCGACGCCGCCGGTGCAGGTCTCGCTGCTGGAGGAGCGCGTGCCCATGCTGCTGCGCGCGCTGGCCGCCGGCGAGGTCGATGCGCTCGTGAGCAGCCATCCGGCGCAGATGCCGGAGGACCTGGGCGCGGAGCTCGCCTTCGAGAAGCTGTTCGACGCCGACTTCGAGGTGATCGCTCCCCGCGGCCACGCGTTGGCGCGCAGCCGACGCGTGGACTGGGCGCAGCTCGCGCGCGAGCGCTGGGTGCTGCCGGGGCGCAATTCGATGCTGCACCGGGTGATGGGCGAATGCTTCCTGCGCGCCGGCACGGTGGGGCCCGCGCCGGTGGTGGAGTCGACGAGCCCGGTGACCAACGTCGAACTGGTGGCGCAGGGGCTGGGCCTCGGCGCCGTCCCGGCCCCGGCGGCGCAGCCGGCCGTGGCGCAGGGCCGCGTCGTACGGTTGCGCGTGTCACCCGCCATGCCGCCCGCGCCGGTAGCTTTGATCACCCGCGCAGGCCCGCGCAATGCGCGGGTGGACGCCCTCCGCGCGGCCTTGAGCATGCATTCGTAGGGTGGCGGTGAGCCGAAGGCGAACCCCACCGCTCCCGACTCACCCCACCTGCCGATGCAACACCCGCACCAGCTGCTGACTGGTATTGCGCAACCGCTGCGCCAGCAGTTGCGTGAGCTTCACCAGCAGCTTGGCGCCGATCTCCGGCCGCGCGTGGATCAGGCGGGCGACAGCGGCGCGGTCCAGCACCGCCGCCTCCACCTCGCTCAGCGCCCAGCAGCTGGCGTAGCGCGGCTCGCCGTCGAACATCGACATCTCGCCCAGCACGGTGCCGGGAAGCAGCACCGCCAGGCGCGTGTTGTCGCCGCGCATTTCCGGCTCGGCGTCGGGGCCGATGCGCTTGCCCACGTCCACCGTGCCGCGCAGCAGCAGCATCATCCAGTCGCTCGTGTCGCCCTCGGTGATCAGCATCTGCCCCGGCTTCGCGCGCACCTGCAGCATCAGGCTGCCCAGCACGTCGGCTTCCTCCGGCGCGAAGTCCTGCAGCAGCACGCTGTGCTCCATGAGCCCCGGCCACTGCGACAGCCGCTCGCAGGGGCCGACCACCTCCAGGCCGGCCGCGCGGACCTGCTGCTCGAGGGACGGGGACGGCGCCGCCATCAGTGCTGCTGCAGCCAGCCCGCGATGTCCTGCGCCGCGGCATCCACCGCCGCCGCCAGCGCGCGCACGCCGCCGGGCGCATCGGCGCTGGGCGCGGGACGCTGCACGGTGAAGCTGCGCTGCGCCACCAGCCGCTCGCCGCCGGCCGTGCTTTCCAGCAGCGTGCAGCGCAGGCGCAGCACGCCCCGGCTCTCCTTCGCCGAGTCGAACAGCTGGCTGAACTCCTCCAGCTCCACCCGCAGCACCGGCGGCGCACTGCCGCCGCGGCGCGCGAGCGCCGCGGCCGCATCCGTGTCGAGCACGGCGCGGTCGCGCCCCAGCACGTCCTGCAGCCGCTGGTGCAGCAGCTGCCCCGGCGGCGCGCTCCAGCGCGCATAGGCATAGGGGCGCAGTTCGTGCGGATCGTCGTAGCCGAGCCGGTACAGCAGCGCCGTGGTCTCCAGGATGCCGTGGACCTGCACCTCCGGCAGCACCAGCGCCGCGCGCCCGGGCGCCGCGGCCGTGCCCGGGGCCGCCGGAGGGCCGAAGTCGTACAGCGTCTGGCGCACCGGCTTGTCCGGCAGCGACTTGCAGCCGGCGAGCGTGGCCGCGGCGAGCAGCAGCGCGAACGCGCGGCGCCTCACCGCTGCGCCCCCGGGGCGTGGAAGCCCGGTTCGCCCGGTCCCGGTTGCGGCTTGCCGTCGCCGTAGATCAGCATCTGCGGGTTCTCGCTCAGGTCGTTCACCGTGCGCTTCACGGTGCGCATCGTGCGCGTGGTTTCGTCGGCCACGCGGTCGATGCGCGGCAGGGTGCCGTTGCTGAAGCGCTGCGCCGCCTGCGCGAGCGCGTCCGTGCCCTCGGTCAGGCGGTCCATCGGCCCGCCGGAGGCGTTGAGGCGCTGCGCCGTCTGGCCGAACTGCGCCGCGGCGGCGCCGACCTGTTCCACGGTCTTCTGCGCGCCGCGCAGCGTGATCGTGGCCTGCGCCAGCGCCGGATCCAGGCGTTGCCGCACGGTGGTGTCGATGTGCGCGGCCAGCTGCTGCGTGCTGCTCGCCGCCTGGCCGATGTTCTCCAGCGCCGTCGCGATGCGCTTCTGGTTGGCGTCGCCCAGCACCGTGTTCACGCGCCGGGCCACTTCGTCCACCCGCTCCAGGATCACCTCGCCCTTTTCCTCCAGGCGCGCCAGCAGGCCCGGACGCAGCGGGATGCGCGGCGGGTCGTCATTGTTCGGCACGAGGCGCGGCGCCGGCCGGCCTTCGTCGGCCAGCTGCACGAAGGCGAGGCCCGTGACGCCCTGGTAGCTGAGGGTGGCGAAGGTGTCCTGCGTCATCGGCGCGTCGTGGTCGACCTCCAGGCGCACCAGCACGTTGCCGGTCACCTTGGGGTCGAAGCCGATGCGCTTGACCTTGCCGACGTCGACGCCGCGGAAGCGCACCGGCGCCTGCTCCTGCAGGCCGGTCACCGTTTCCTTGGTGGAGATCTCGTAGACGTCGCGCGGTCCGCTCGTGTCGCGCGTCAGCCAGGCGGCCAGCCCGAGCACCAGCGCGGTGAGCAGCGCCACGAAGATGCCGGCGGCCATGGCATGGGCCTTGTTTTCCATGGTTCGATTACCTCATGTCAGATCGCGAACGGGTACTCGCGCAGCAGCTCCATCGCCCGCTGGCCGCGCTCGCCCAGGAAGAAGTCCTCGATGAAGGGATGGGGGAAGGCGATCACCTCGCGCGGCGGCGCCGCGACGATCACCCGCTGGTCCGCCAGCACCGCGATGCGCGTGGACAGTTCGAACAGCGTATCGAGGTCGTGCGTGACCATGATGACGGTGAGCGCCAGGTCGCGGTGCAACGAGCGCAGCAGGCGCACGAATCCGTCGGAGCTGTCCGGGTCCAGCCCGGCCGTGGGCTCGTCCAGCAGCAGGAGCGGCGGATCCATGATCAGCGCGCGGGCGAGCGCGGCGCGCTTGATCATCCCGCCGGACAGCTCGGACGGCTTCTTCTCCGCGTCGGAAGGCTTCAGCCCCACCATCTGCAGCTTGACCATCGCCGCCTCCTCGACCATGCGGTGCGGCAGCGTCTTCAGCTCGCGCAGCGGGAAGGCGACGTTCTCCAGCACGTTGAAGGCCGAGAACAGCGCCCCGTGCTGGAACAGCATGCCGATGCGGCTGGAGGCGCCGTGGCGCGAGAGCGTGCGCAGCGGCCGGCCCATGATGCGCACCTCGCCCGCCGCGGGCCGCTCCAGGCCGAGGATCTGCCGCAGCAGCACGGTCTTGCCAGAGCCCGATCCGCCGACGATGGACAGCACCTCGCCGCGCTGCACCGTCAGGTCCAGGTCCTTGTGGATCACGGCGCGCCGGTCCGGCAGGTCGAACACCGACCAGAGCTTGCGGATCTCCACGATCGGCGGCTCGCCCGGTTCCGGCTTGCGTGCGTGGCTGGCCATCAGATCCCCACGCTGCTGAAGAGGACGGCGAACAGCGCGTCGACCAGGATCACCACCGTGATCGCCGTCACCACGGACGCCGTCGTGCCCTGCCCCAGGCTCTCGGTGTTGGGCTGCACGCGCAGGCCGAAGTGGCAGCCGATCAGCGCGATCAGGATGCCGAACACGACCGCCTTGACCGTGCCGAGGACGAAGTTGGGCAGGCTCACCGCCGCCGGGAGCGCCTTGAGGAAGAAGATGGGGCTGATGCCCAGCGACAGGTCGGCCGCGACCATGCCGCCCGCCAGGCCCGCCACCGTGGTCCAGGCGCTGATCAGCGGCATGGCGATCGCCAGCGCCATGGCGCGCGGCAGCACGAGCCGGTACGTGTGCGAGATGCCCATCACGCGCATGGCATCGAGCTCGTCGGTCACCCGCATCACGCCGATCTGCGCCGTGATCGCGGAGCCCGAGCGGCCGGCGATCAGGATCGCCCCCAGCATGGGGCCCAGCTCGCGCACCAGCGCGATGCCGAGGATGTCGACGATGTACGCGTCCGCGCCGAACTGGCGCAGCTGCTGGGCCGTGAGGTAGGCGAGCACGATGCCGATCAGCCCGCCCACGAGCGCCGTGATCGGCAGCGCGGTGGCGCCGATGCGGTACAGGTGGCCGGAGAAATCGCGCCAGGGCGCCCGGTGCGGCGCGCGCAGCAGCTCGCCCAGGTCCAGCGTGACCTGCCCGATCAGGCGCACGAAGCCGCGGATGTGCCCGAGCGCGCGCAGCAGCGTGCCGCCGAAGCCGAGGTAGATCGCCCAGAGCCCGCCGCGCGGCGCCGGTGGCGGCCGCGCCGTGAACTCGGCGACCCGCTCCAGGATGGCGCGCTGCGGCGGCAGCAGGTCCACCCGCTGCGGCCAGCGATGGCCCCAGTGGTCCCACAGCAGCTGCGCGCCCACGTGGTCCAGCTGGATCGCCTCGCGCAGGTCCCAGGCCTGCCGGTCGCCGCCGCGCGGCAGCCGGCGGCGCAGCTCGAAGGCCAGCCGCGGCTGGGCGAACTGCGCCGAAGTCCATTCGCCCAGCAGCCGGACCGCCCCGCCTTGCGGCGCTGGCGCTTGTTCGAAGCGTGGCGTGGCGTCGGTCATGGCGGAACGGGGCTCATGGTACGGCAGAGCCTGGGTGCGGTCGTGTAGGAGAACGGGCCGGGACGAAGCCCCGGGCGAACACGCCGCGCAGGTGGTCGACGAAGCATTGCACCGCCCGCGGCACCTGCGGCGACCAGGGGCGGATCGCGTAGATGCCGTCGCCGAAGAAGCCGAGCGGCCGCCAGTCCGGCAGCACCGGCACCAGCTGGCGCGCGCCCGCCTGCGCGGCGGCGCTGAAGTCGGGCAGCAGCGCGATGCCCAGCCCGCCCAGCACCGCCTCGCGCAGCACCTCGCTGTTGTTGGCGCGCAGGGGCCCGTCCACGGCGACGACCACGCGTTCGGCCTTGCGGCCCGTGCCGTGCTCGAAGGACCAGCTCTGCCCCGCCGCATCGCGCAGGTACAGCAGGCAGGCGTGCCCGGCCAGCTCGGAGGGATGGGCGGGCTTCCCGCGCCGCCGCAGGTAGGCGGCGCTCGCCACCAGCAGGGAGCGCGTCGGGCACAGCTGCCAGGCCACGTGGGTTTCCGGCGGGGCCTGCGTGTGGCGGATCGCGAGGTCGAAGCCCTCCTGCGGCAGGTTGACGAAGCGGTCGTTCAAGTCCAGCTCGAGCCGGATCTCCGGGTACTGCAGCAGGAAGGACGCGAGGGTCGGGGCGACATACTGCCGCCCCAGCGCCACCGGCGCCGTGACGCGCAGCAGCCCGCGCGGATGCCCCGCCAGGTCGCGGATGCCGGCGAAGCTCTGGGCGATGCGATCGAAGGAGGCGCGCGTCTCGTCTGCGAGCTGCTGGCCGGCCTGCGTGAGCCCCACCGAGCGCGTCGTGCGGCGCACCAGCGGCACGCCGGCGCTGCGTTCCAGCTCCGCGATGCGGCTGCTCACCGAGGCCTTGGAGATGCCCAGGCGGCGGGCGGCCTGCGTGTAGCTGCGCGTTTCGCCCAGCACGGTGAGCAGGTGCAGGTCGGCGAAGGCAGGCGTCGGTGGGGTTTTCATGGCGGGATTGTTCATTTTGGCAAACAATGTGGTCAGCGCCCGCGTATTTCCAAAGGGCGGCGGCCGGCCTAGACTGGGCCTCCACCGCAGGAAGAACCCCCATGAACGCACCCGACAAGTCCCGCCCCGCGGCCACGCTGGCCTCCATCGAGCACTGGATCCACGGCAAGGTCGTCCCCGGCCAGGGCGGCCGCCGCGCCGACGTCTTCAACCCCGCCACCGGCCAGGTGAGCGGCCGCGTCGCCATGGCCACGGCCGCGGAAGTGGACCAGGCCGTCGCCTCGGCGCACGCCGCCTTCCCGGCCTGGGCCGACACGCCGCCGATCCGCCGCGCCCGCGTGATGTTCAAGTTCCTCGAGCTGCTGAACCAGCACCGCGATGAACTGGCGCACATGATCACGGCCGAACACGGCAAGGTCTTCACCGACGCGCAAGGCGAGGTCACGCGCGGCATGGACGTCGTGGAATTCGCCTGCGGCATCCCGCAGCTGCTGAAGGGCGACTTCACCGACCAGGTCTCCACCGGCATCGACAACTGGACGATCCGCCAGCCGCTGGGCGTGGTGGCGGGCATCACGCCCTTCAACTTCCCGGTGATGGTGCCGATGTGGATGTACCCGGTGGCCATCGCCGCAGGCAACTGCTTCGTCCTCAAGCCCAGCCCGCTGGACCCCACGCCCTCCATCCGCATGGCCGAACTGCTGAAGGAGGCCGGACTGCCCGATGGCGTGTTCAACGTCGTGCAGGGCGACAAGGAGGCGGTGGACGCGATCCTCGAGCACCCCGGCGTGCAGGCCGTGTCCTTCGTCGGCTCCACCGCGATCGCGCAGAAGATCTACGAGACGGGCGCGAAGCACGGCAAGCGCGTGCAGGCCCTGGGCGGCGCGAAGAACCACATGGTGGTGATGCCCGACGCCGACATGAACCAGGCCGTCGACGCGCTGATCGGCGCCGCCTTCGGCTCCGCCGGCGAGCGCTGCATGGCGGTCTCCGTCGGCATCCTGGTGGGCGAAGCGGCGGACAAGATCATCCCGATGCTCGCGGAGCGCACCAAGTCGCTGAAGGTCAAGAACGGCACCGAGCTCGACGCCGAGATGGGTCCGATCGTCACCGGGGCGGCGCACCAGCGCATCACCGGCTACATCGGCCAGGGCGAGAGCGAAGGCGCGAAGCTGGTGGTGGACGGCCGCAAGTTCCAGGCGGCCCAGGCCGGCGCCGGCTGCGACGGCGGCTTCTGGATCGGCGGCACGCTGTTCGACGGCGTCAAGCCCGACATGAAGATCTACAAGGAAGAGATCTTCGGCCCGGTGCTGGGCTGCGTGCGGGTGAAGGACCTGAAGGAAGCCACCGAGCTGATCAACTCGCACGAGTACGGCAACGGCGTCGCCTGCTTCACGCGCGACGGCAACGTGGCGCGCGAGTTCGCGCGGCGCGTGCAGGTGGGCATGGTCGGCATCAACGTGCCGATCCCGGTGCCCATGGCGTGGCACGGCTTCGGCGGCTGGAAGAAGAGCCTGTTCGGCGACATGCACGCCTACGGCGAGGAAGGCGTGCGCTTCTACACCAAGCAGAAGTCGATCATGCAGCGCTGGCCGGAGAGCATCTCCAAGGGCGCGGAGTTCGTGATGCCGACGGCGAAATAGGTGGGAGCGCTCCTCTCCCGCTCGCGGGAGAGGGCCGCGGCGAGGGCCCGCGAGGAGGGGACATTGAGCGACACGAGTTTCGACTACATCATCATCGGCGCGGGCACGGCGGGATGCCTGCTCGCCAACCGCCTCTCCGCCGACCCGAAGCAGCGCGTGCTGCTGATCGAGGCCGGCCCGCGCGACGACTACCACTGGATCCACATCCCCGTCGGCTACCTGTACTGCATCGGCAACAAGCGCACCGACTGGCTGTACTACACCGAGCCCGACGAAGGCCTGAACGGCCGCAAGCTGCGCTATCCCCGCGGCAAGACGCTGGGCGGCTGCTCCAGCATCAACGGCATGATCTACATGCGCGGCCAGGCCCGCGACTACGACGGCTGGGCCGAGCGCACCGGCGACGCGAGCTGGCGCTGGGAGAACTGCCTGCCCCACTTCCGCAAGCACGAGGACCACTACAAGGGCGCCGACGAACTGCACGGGGCGGGCGGCGAGTGGCGCGTGGAGCGCCAGCGCCTGCGTTGGGACGTGCTGGACGCGTTCGCGCAGGCGGCGCAGGAAGCGGGCATCCCGCACACCGAGGACTTCAACCGCGGCAGCAACGAGGGCGTCGGCTACTTCCAGGTGAACCAGAAGAACGGCTGGCGCTGGAACACGGCCAAGGCCTTCCTGCGGCCGGCCTGCTACGGCCGGCCCAACTTCGAGCTGTGGACCGGCGCGCACGTGGGCCGGCTGCTGTTCGACACGCTGCCCGACGGCACCCACCGCTGCACCGGCGCGGAGGTGTGGACCGGGACCGAGATGGTCCGCGCCCAGGCCGCCCGCGAGGTGCTGCTGTGCGCCGGCAGCATCGGCTCGCCGCAATTGCTGCAGCTCTCGGGCGTCGGCCCGGCGGACCTGCTGCGGCAGCACGGCATCCCCGTCGTGCACGACCTGCCGGGCGTGGGAGAGAACCTGCAGGACCACCTGCAGATCCGCGCCGTCTACAAGGTCGACGGCGTCACGACCCTCAACACGCTGGCCAACAGCTGGTGGGGCAAGCTGAAGATCGGCATGGAGTACGCGCTCAAGCGCAGCGGCCCCATGAGCATGGCGCCTTCGCAGCTGGGCGCGTTCACGCGCAGCGGGCCCGAGCAGCCCTGGCCCAACATCGAATACCACGTGCAGCCCCTGAGCCTGGACGCCTTCGGCGAGCCGCTGCACGGCTTCAACGCCTTCACGGCCAGCGTCTGCAACCTCAACCCGACGAGCCGCGGCTGGGTGCGCATCCGCAGCAACCGCTTCGAGGACGCGCCGGCCATCGCCACCAATTACCTGAGCACGCCCGAGGACCGCAAGGTCGCGGCCGACTCGCTGCGCGTGACGCGCCGCATCGCCGCCCAGCCGGCGCTGGCGAAATACAAGCCGCAGGAGTGGAAGCCGGGCCCGCAGTACCAGACCGACGAGGACCTGGCCCGCCTGGCCGGCGACATCGCCACGACGATCTTCCACCCGGTGGGCACCACCGCCATGGGCCGCGACGACGACCCACGCGCCGTGCTCGACTCGCGCATGCGCGTGCGCGGCATCTCGGGCCTGCGCGTGGTGGACGCCGGCGCCATGCCCACGATCACCAGCGGCAACACGAATGCGCCGGTGCTGATGATGGCGGAGAAGGCGGCGGAGTGGATCGTGGGGGATGCGAGGCGGGGCTAGCGCCTGCCGGCCTCAGCTGGGAAGCGAGGGCGATTCGACGGATCGGATCACCACGCCGACAGGTGCCTCCATCCATTCGGGCGCCGGTTCGGAATGTTGCACCCGCGGGATCTGCGCGGTATCCAGCTGCAGGAACGGGACGCTCGCATCGTGGGAAGTCGAAACGTACGCCAGGCCCGTGCGCGACACCGCACCCTTCAATCGCCTGTAGAAGCTGCCGTTGATCTGCGTCTGCTGGATCAGCCGCGCCCTGAAGTGTGCGTAGAGTTCACGGTCGGGCCTGCTGTCCGGGGCCGCCTTCCAGAATTCGTCCAGCTCGCCCTGGTAGGTGAGTCCGGGCATGTCGTACATGGCCTTGCCGCAGACGAACGTGGGAGCACCATGGTGAAGCGCAGACAGGCCCACCGTGCTGTTCACGACCACGACGCCCTGGGCATGATCGAGCAGGCTGGGCAGGTGCTGGTCGTGGATGTAGAGCACGCGGTCCTCCACGCCGTGGTGCGAGGCGAGGTCGCGGATCAGGCGACGGTAGTCCCGGTATCCGCGGTCCATGGGATGGTGCTTGAACACCAGGATGACGCCGGCCTCCGCGTGGCGCGCGAAGGAGGAAAGCGTGCGCTGGATGAAGCTCTCGACGCCGTCCAGGTCGGCATGCACGGTGAGCTGGGCATCGTTGAAGACCTGGAGCGGGACGAGGAAGTAGCGCCGGCTGAAGTCGGTGGTCAGCCGCTCCTGGATCCCGCGTTCCCGCCAGGCGTACCAATGCTTCCGCCAGGCCGCCCGGATCCAGGGCAGCGCTTCCCGGATCATGAGGGGGCGATGGTGCTCATAGTGCGGGAAGAAGCGCCTGCCCATCGCACCGAAGGTGAAATAGAGGAAGCCGTACCAGACCATCGCCCAGTACGCGTTCCCGACGAGGCGCCGCGCCGGGATCGCCGGCGGCTGCGAGCGGTACGCCTCCGGCTGGCGGGGCATGCTGGAATACCCGTTCACGCCGCTGCGCTCGAGCGTCACGTAGTCGGGGCGCACGTAGCCTTCCTCGAAGACGCCGATTTCCAGCCCCATCCGGGTGGCGACATCATGGGCGGCCTGGTGCACGGGCCGGCAATCGCCGAACAGGAAGACGGTATCGATGCGAAGGCGTTCGAGCCTGCCCCGCAACCACAGCGGCCAGTCCGCCATGGTGCCGCGGTAGTTCAGGGCCCCCTTCCGGAAGAACAGCCAGTCGCCGGCATTGAAGTTCACCTTGAAGACCTCGGCGCCGGCCGCACGGAGGTCGGCCGCGAAACGGGCGAAGAAGGGGCCCACCGGGCCCTGGAGCAACAGAACCCTCTTGCCGGAATACGCCTGAAGTCCTCGACTGATCATTTTCTTCTCACCCTCTGCGCAGCCATGCGTGCGTCAGGACCTGCAGTTTCCTGGACTGCCGCCGCACGAAGCCAACCCTCAAATTCTCCAGCCTGCCCCTCGCCTCCAGCGCATTCCGCGCCTCGATGATGCGCCGGATCACGGCTTCGCAGCTTGTATAACCCTTGAGCTGCCAATCCCAATACAGCGGATAGCGAAGCAATGCGCCCGCAACCAATTCGTCGACGGAAAGCCTGCGGGTGCGGCGCGCGAGCGCCACACCATCCGCCATCCGGTCCTCGGTCAGCCCCCATCCCGCGTAGAAAGGCTGGCCGAAGGTAACGACCTTCTTGCCCCGAAGCAAGGCATCGAACCCGGTGAGCGACGTCATCGTGTGGACCTCGTCGCAGGCGTCGATGCAGCTGATCACCGACAACCGGGTCTCCACGTGGTCGGCGAAGCGGCGCGCCTCCGCCAACGCGAGCTTCCCGTCGCGGTTCCCGCTGCTGACGTCGGGGTGCGGCTTGTACACGATGAACGCGTCCGGCCGCGATGCACGGACGGCCTGCAGCAGGCCCAGGTTCGTGCGGACCTGGCCGCAGCCCAGGCGGATGGACGCATCGTCTTCCACCTGGCCCGGCACCAGCACGATCGACCGCCCCTGGGCCGCCCACCGTGCGCTCGTCCGGGGCTCGATGTTGTACTTCGTGATCCCGTGGCGGACCATCAGCTCGCGAACGCTGCCCGCGGCCGCCAGTTCCGCGTCGCCGAACCGCGCGGTCTGGAGGATCTGCTCCAGGCCGGATGGCCGGGTGGGGTCGAAATAGATGCCGGCCTCGTCGAGCACGAGCGACATCGGCCGGATCAGGTCGGACCCGAGGCCCACCGACCGCACGAATCCGTCCTCCATCCGCACGGCTCGCGCCCCGGAGGCGTCCGCCAGATCGAGCAGCCCCGCCGGCGGGGTCGCGCCCCAGAACACCAGGTGGTCGCCCGGGCGTGGCTGGATGCCCCGCGCGTCCGCCACCGTCGGCACGAATTCCACCTGATGCCTGTCCAGCGACAGCATGGGATGGAGGTTCGCGGCCTTCCAGCGCCGCAAGCCGACGCAGATGACGCGCGCAGGCCGGTCGGCCACGCGAAGGCGTGCCGCCATCTGCTTCTGCCGGACCAGCCAGTCGATCACGTCGAAAATGCTGCCCGGCGCATGCGCGACCGGATCCAGGTAGCGCGTGTAGTGGAAATAGGCGGCGGCGAACAATTCGTCGACGGAGCGTCGCCGGATGCGTCGTGGACAGGGAAGGCGGTCATCGGTGACGCCCCACCCCGCATACCATGGCAGGCCGAAGCAGGTCACCGGCTTCCCGGCGAGCAAGGCTTCGAAGCCCATGGTGGACGTGACCACATACACCCGGTCCATCTGTTCGACCAGGCTGAGCGGGCTGATCGCGTCGCGCAGGACCACGGTGCCCGCGTCCTCCGGCACATTCGCCAGGTAGCCCCGCTTCCTGCCCGAGGTCACTTCGGGATGGGTCTTCACGAAGATGGTGGCGCCGGGATTTTCCGCCCTCGCCGCCGCAAGCATCGACTCGAAGGTCTCGCGCGTCGCGCCGCCGAGGGACACGCTCAGGTCACCCGCGGTCTGGTCCACGACCAGCACGTTCCTCGGACATCCGGGTTGCGCCGACGGGGAAAAGGCGGGCGGCGGCACCCAATCGGGAGCGTGGTTGTACTTGCTCAGGCGGTGGCCAAGAAGCAGTCCCTTGGCACGACGGGCGTCCTCCGCCACGGGGCCCAGGAGGTCCTCCTCTGAATTGAGGAGATTCTCCAGGGCGCTCGGGCGTGTCGAGTCGTAGTAGATGCCGACGTCATCGACGACCAGGGCGAGCGGGGGAAATGCGTCCCCGGTACCGTAGGACCGCAGGAAACCGTCCTCGAGCCGCACGGCCTTGCTGCCGCCCATGCGCGCGTAGGCGCTGGCGCGGTACGCGCTCGGCTTCGCGCCCCAGCCGAGCCACACGGTGTCGGCGCCATGCCTCCAGGGGAATACTCCGATCGCCGGGCGGCGGCCGAGCAGGCCTGGCAGCCAGCCGGCTCGGGCAAGCCCGATGTTCCAGATCGGGACCCGTGGGGCGCAGACCTCGATCACAAACCGACCACCGAGGAAATCCGCTGCAATCGCCGGGCCCAGGTGTGGTCACGCAGCACGTAATCCGCCCCCGCGCGTGCCCGCTCCAGGTCGTCGGCGCTGGGCCCGTCGCGGCGGAGACGCCCGAACAACTCCCGCGCCTCCTCCGGCGTCGAGATGACGTGGCAGAAATCCTTGAACATCGTGTCGACGGAGAGCGCCGGGGACGTGGCGACGATCCCGCCGCAGGCGAGGATCTCCACCAGCCGCCGCGAATACATGGTCGGCGAGTCCTCCACCGTATTCACGTTCAGCGAGACGACGTAGTCCTTGTACAGCTGGGCGGTCTGCGCATGCGGGACCGAGGCTTGCACGGTCAACCCGGGCAGGGCGGGGTAGCGGTAGTGCGCCGCCTTCCGGTTCGAGTTCCGGTCATAGGCGGCCAGCCCCAGGCCGGTGCCGCTGGCGGCCTCGAAGGCCATGTCCTGCCACTGGCGCCTCCGCGCGTGGATGTGATGGCTGTAGCTGCCCACGAACGAGGCGCACCGGTGCTTGAAGTCGAAGCCGGTGAAATGATGGGTGGCGGGCTGCACCGGGAACATCAGCGTGTGGACGGAGGCTTCCGGCCCCATCACGGCCTTGTAGCGGGGAATGCAGTTGGAATCGACCGTGAACACATGGTCGAACAGCTTCGCGCTGTCGATGAAGCGGTCGAAGTGGACCGAGTCCTCCTTGTTCCAGAAGACGGTCGGGATGCCGAGGTCCCGCGCATGGCTGACGAGGTCGCGAAGGGCCGCGTTGGTGCGCCGGGGATGATCGGGGTAGCGCGCGATCTTGTACTTCCAGGCGCCCCTGCCGGCATTCCATGCCGATTCCACCAGCAGCAGGTCCGGGCGGTGGAGCTTCAACTGGAGCTTGTACGTCAGCGGGCACAGGCTGCGGACCCGCGTCTGCGCGGTGAGGCACGCGTGCGTGAGTTCGTCGGCCACCAGGGCGACGCTGAGCCCGTCCGCGGGCCCGCCGGCGACTCGCCGCAGCAGGCGCGCGACCAGGGAATCCGGAATGCCCTCGTCCGAGCGCGGCCGAAATCCCCTCATACGGGGCGTCCGCAAGACCATCGCACCACGATTCGATCACCTCGCCTTCCAGGAGGCCTCGAACGGCGCGCCGGGAGGCACGAGCACGACAGAGCACCCGCGCGACTGCGCGCGCCATCGGGGCGAAACACAATGGATTGCCTCGCGGGCAGGCGCATCGGCCCGGCCGCACGATCCATGCAAGCAGCTGTATTTATTGCATCAAGACTGATTGTCCGTGAGTGTGCGAATGATATCGCTTCACGCACATCCCCCAAACGGGGGCTCGCCGCGGCGGGCATATGGCAGCACTTCCCTTCCTCGCTGGGTCAGAGACCCAGCACGACCTTGGCGCTCACGGCGATCTGATACAGGATCTGCGTCATGTCCTTCCAGATCTGGCGGGACTTCACGTCGATCTTGGGGAGCACCAGGATTTCGTCGCCGGGGCGAACCTGCAGGTTGCCGGCGTCGGCGGTCTGCATGAAACCCCCTTCCGCGGGTTGCACGAAACTGCCATCGCGCCGGGCGACAACGATACGGGCAGAGTCGGCGTTCTGGGTGTAACCACCTGCCCGCTTTACGTAATCTTCCAGCCCGAGGCGGCGGTCGTACGCCACCGCATTGGGAAACAGGACCTCGCCCGACACCAGGACCAGCCCGTCGCGCGTGGGCACGCGCAGGACGTCGCCGCTTTCCAGCAGCAGGTCCCCTTGCGTCTCGGCCTGCGAGATCACCACCTGGCCCGAAGGCTCGATGGACCGGGCGCGCTCCACCCATTGCAGGATCAGGTCCGCTTCCTCCTTGCGCAGGCGGGCCTCGTCGCTGGTGCCGGAACGGGCGGTGAGCGCCGCCGTCTCCAGCGACTTGAGCGAGGTGGCCAGCATCTGCTTCTGCCGCTCCTTCACGCTCTGGCGGAACAGCTGCAGGCTTTCGCGGTCGGAGCGGTCGGAATACCGGATGTGCTGCAACAGCTCGCCCAGGCGTGTTCCGTAGGGCAGCACGTATTCCTGCGGGCTCAGGTGCTCGCCTTCCACGCGCACGGTGATGCTCCCCGGCTTCTTGTCCGCGGTGAATTCGAGCTCGTCGCCGTTCTGCAGCGGCACCCGGCTGGCGTCGCCGAGGGCGTAGTACTCGATGTTCTTCACCGGCCCGGTGTTGCGGATCACGCGCACGTGCGTCGCCGAGGGGTCGGGCTTGGCCAGGTTCACGATGTCCGCGACGGAACGGCCCACGCCGTCGAACTCGAAGCGCTTGGCGTTGGCGGCCAGGCCGCTGACCCGCACCGTGCTGTGGCGAGGGGCCACGAAGATCACGTCGCCGTCGGCGAACTGGATCAGGGGCATGGTGCCCCGCAGCAGGAAGTCGTACAGGTTCACCTGCGTCCGCACCTGGGAACCCCGCTTGACCTGCACGTCCAGGAAGGAGCCGCGGTCGGGATCGATGCCCCCGGCCTCGTCGAGGTAGTGCAGCAGGCTGTCCATGCTGGTCCCGCTGTACAGGCCCGGCCGGTTCACGAAGCCGCCGACGAACACGCGCACGGGCTGCGCCGCCGCGAGGCTGGCGTAGCTGTAGACGTTGTTGCGGAAGGTGCGGGCGACGGCCGCTTCCACCAGCTTCTGCAGGTCCTGGTTGCGCACCCCCAGCACCGGCACCGGGCCGGCGTGGGGGATGAAGATGTTCCCGCGCGGGTCCACTTCCAGCGGCTGGTCGAACTCGAACGCGCCCCACAGGCGCACCTGGATGCGGTCGCCCACGGCGATGACGTAGTCCGGGTTGAAGCGCGCCGCGCCCTCCCGCGCGAAGGCGCCGGAGAACAGGTTGGCGCCGAACACGTCGCTGCGCAGGTTGGCGCTGTAGTCGATGACCTGCGCAGGCGCTCCCGTCCGCGGATCGACGGTGGACGCGGGCGGAATGGTGGGAGTCGCCGGCACGCCCGGCTGCTGGAGCCCCGCCGGGCGGAACGGCGGTGCCGTCGCCGCCGCGGCGGCGGCCGCCGAAGCGGCGGTCTGCGGCTGCAGCGCGGGCGTCGGCGCGGTGCTCGATCGCAGCGCATCGACGCTCTGGGCCCCGGCGCTGCCGGCCACCAGCAGCGACAAGGCAAGGAGGGAGAGCAGTTTCTTGATCATGGTTGTTGGTGTCCCTCAGTCCGCGTGGTCACGGATGATCGCCATCAGCAGGTGCGCCACGCCCGCCACCAGCATCGCGATCAGAACGGAGATCAGCGTGTTGTAGAGCCGCCGGGGCTGCACCGGGTACTCGGGCATGGTCGGCGCCTCCATCACGGACATCTTCTTGATGGTGCGGATGGCTTCGACGCGGCCGCGCTCGAGGGCGACGAGGGCGGTCTTGTACACGTCGTCCGCGAAAGCCGCATCCGCTTCCAGCCGCTGGAACTCCTCCACCGTCCGATTCAGCGAGGCTCCGGTGGGCGCCGCGAGGCGTGCGCGCTCGCGGGCCAGCTGCTTCTCGATCGCCCCGATCTGCTGGTTCAGCATCACGATGTTGGGATGATCGGCTACGAGGTAGGCCTGGAGCGAGGCGCGCTGCGTCTGCAGGTCGATCCGCTGCGCCTCCAGCCGGGCGACGATCGCGGCGATGGCCTCGGCCGTGGCCTGCGGCGAGACCAGGCCCTTGCGGTTCTGGTACTCGAGGACGGCGCGCCGCGCCGCCAGGGCCCGCGTGTTCATCGCGAGCACCTGCTGCTCCAGGAACGAGACCTGCGCCCGTGCCAGGTTGTGCGCCTTCTGGTTCATGAAGCGCTCGCCTTCCTGCACCAGCATCGTCGTGATCGCGTGGGCCATGCGCGGGTCGAACGCCTGCGCCTCGATCATCAGCACGCCGGAATAGTCGTCGTACTCCACGCTGACCCGCGACAGGTAGTAGTCGTGGAAGGTCTCGATCGCGCCATCCTTCGACCACAGGCGCGAAAGCGGATCGCGCGAACCGTCGGCGTAGTGCTCGCGCAGCTTCAGCGCCGCGTCGAGCTTGCGCAGCATGTCCACGGACAGCAGGTGGTCGCGCAGCAGGAGCTGGTCGGCCCGGTTGCCGTTGGCGGCACCGGCGAGCAGGCTGGAAAAGTCCATCGTCTGCCCGCCGCTCAGGTCCGTGCGCTCGATGAGCACGTGGGCATGCGACACATACCGGTCCGACGCGATCGCCAGCCAGTACACGGCCGCGAGCAGCGAGGCGATCACGGCCGCGCCGATGATCCGCCGGCGCAGCAGGGCCGGCGCCATCTCGCTGTGCAGCCAGTCGAAGGCCCGGGCGCTCCAGCGGGCGAAGGTGGATTTCTTGATGGTGTCGATCATGAGGACAGGCTGTCCTTGTAAGCTTTCAGGGCGTCGTCGATCTGGTCGAACCAGTGGGCCTGGCCGTCATGGATCCAGACCCCGGCCTGGCAGAACTGGCGCAGCGTGCCCTCGCCGTGCGAGACCATGATGAGGCCCGACCGGTCCGCGAGGCCGCGAAAGGCGGCGGCGGCCTTCTTCCGGAAGGCCGCATCCCCCGCGGCGGTGACCTCGTCGGCGATGTACACGTCGAACTCGAACGCCAGCGAGAGGGCGAACTGAAGCCGCGACCGCATGCCGGAGGAATAGGTCTTGATCGGTTCGTCGAACGCGTCGCCCAGTTCGGAGAACTCCTGGACGAAGGCGACCTTCTCCGCGATGTCGTGGTCGTGGCCGTGCACGCGGCAGACGAACTTGGCGTTCTGGCGGCCGGTGAGCGAACCCTGCAGGCCGCCCCCGAAACCCATGGGCCAGGAGACACTGCAGTCGCGCGTGACCTTCCCGCGCGTCGGCTCGTCCACGCCGGCGATGATGCGCAGCAGCGTCGATTTTCCGGCTCCGTTGGCGCCGATGAGGCCGACGTTCAGGCGCGCGGGAATCTCGAAGCTCACGCCGCGCAGCACCCACTTCCCGGGGCCGTGGGGCGTCCGGTAGCGCTTGTGAACGTCCTGCACGGAGATCATTGGCTCGCCAGGCGCAGCGCGAAGCGGCGATGAAGGGCCAGCCCGACGAACACGGTCGTGAGTGCGAACCCGTGCAGGTACGACAGGCTGACGCCGGGGATCATGTGGTAGTGGCTGGCGAACCCGGCCCGGGCCGCCTCGAGCCCGTGCGCGATGGGATTGAGCATCAGCCAATCGCGATAGGGCGGGGGCACCAACGCCAGCGGGAACATGACTCCCGAAACCAGGTACAGCGGCATCATGACCAGCTTGATCACGCGGCCCGCTTCGGGCACCAGTTCGGTCACGACGGACGCGGTCAGGCCGAAGCCGAGGCCCAGCAGCCACAGGGAGGAGAACGCCTCGATCACCAGCAGTGGATCGTCCGGCACCACGTCGTGGCCCAGCAGGGCCGCGGCCGCCAGTTGGACGGCGGCGATCACGGCCATGAGGAAGCCCTCGAGCACCCCCCTGACCAAGGTCGTGTCCACGGGCTTCACCTGGCGATAGGCGAACAGCGCCTTGTTGGCGCCCAGCGCATTCATCACCTGCGTGCCCGTGCGCCGGAACATGAAGAAGGCCAGCAGCCCGACGAGGATCCAGACGACCGTGTCGATGCCGCCGACGGTGCGGACCCGGACCACCGTGAAGATGAAGACGAGGTAGGCTGCGTGGAAAGCGGGCTCCGCGACCAGCCAGAACCAGGCCGCACGCGCGAAGAACAAGCGCGCCAGCGACTCCCGCAGGAACAGCGCCTTCCACACGGAAAGCGTCACGGCCAGATGCGAACGCGCGGCCTCCATGGCTACGTCCCCGCGCCTTCCGGATGGCCGCCTGCGCACGAAGCTGCCGCTGCAGGAGCTGCCTTGTTCACCCCACCTCTGCTACTACATTTGGAGCCCGCAAGTCTAACGCACGGCCCGCATGCGTCCCTGCGGGCCACCCCCGGGCCGGCGGGGAAACGGCAGGGAAAGTCCGCATGCGGCGGGCCCTTGCCCGCAGTTACAGTGCGTCCACTCGCGCCGCGCCCCCCGGGGCCCGGCAGGACGAGGGACCGAGGAGACAAACCCCGAAAGAACACGAACACCGTCGCGGCCCGTCACGGGTCCGCACTGGAGCGCCGCCGATGCGGCGCTTTTTCTTTGGTGCCGCCCCTTGTTCGCCGCCCCGGCAGGCCCCGTATTTCCGCCAGGTGAAGCCCGCGAGATCCCGCTTTTTCTCACGCGCGAGTGGTAGCCAGGGAACGCACCGGCGCGGATGACACAATCGCCGCGATGGATTTGCTGCTGGTATCGCTGGCCTCGGTGCTGGCCGGGTTCGTCGATGCCATCGTGGGCGGCGGCGGGCTGGTCCTGGTCCCCGCCCTCTTCGCCGTCTTTCCCACCACGCATCCCGCCACCCTCTTCGGGATCAACAAGAGCGCCTCGGTGTGGGGCACCGCGTTCGCCGCGCGCCAGTACGCGCGCCGGGTCGAGATGGACTGGCGCGCGCTGCTGCCGGCCGCCGCGGCGGGCTTCATCGGCGGCTTCGCGGGCGCGTGGGCCGTCACCGTGCTGCCCTCGGAGTTCCTGCGCAAGCTGCTGCCCATCGTGCTGCTGGGCGTGCTGCTGTACACGCTGGCAAGGAAGAACCTGGGCCACGAGCACGCGCCCAGCCTCGCGGGCCGCGCGCAGACCTTCGCGGCCTGTGCGATCGGCCTGGTGCTCGGCTTCTACGACGGCTTCTTCGGCCCCGGCACGGGCAGCTTCTTCGTCTTCCTGTTCGTGCGGGTGCTGGGCTACGACTTCCTGCACGCGTCCGCGGCCGCCAAGCTGCTCAACACGGCGACCAACCTGGCGGCGCTGATCCTCTTCGCGCTCAAGGGCCACGTGTGGTGGCACTACGCGCTGGCGCTCGCCGTGGCGAATGTGGCGGGCAGCCTGATGGGCACGCACCTCGCGCTCAAGCATGGCGCCTCGTTCGTGCGCGTCGTGTTCATCCTGGTGGTGAGCGCCCTGATCCTGAAGACCGGTTACGACGCCTTCCTGCGCTGAGGGCCGCGGCCCATAATGTCCCGATGGACGACATCGTTCGCCAGGCGATCGCCAAGTGGCCCAACGTGCCGCACTGCTACGGCTGGCTGGGGCTGGACGAACGCGGCAACTGGTACATGCGCGACGACCGCGTGCAGGCCGCCGGCCCCTTCCCGCAGGCCAAGGGCTCGCTGCTGCGGCACGAGAAGCTGGTCGAGTTCATCCACCGCAACTACGAATGCGATGCGCAGGGCCAATGGTTCTTCCAGAACGGCCCGCAGCGCGTGTACGTGGAACTGCAGGCCACGCCCTGGATCTGGCGCCTGTCCGCCGACGGCGGCATCACGAGCCACACGGGCGTGGCGGCGCAGGTGCAGTCCTGCCTGGTCGACGAGAGCGGGCGGCTCTACCTCGCGACCGAGCGCGGCCTCGGCCTGGTGCACACGCAGGACATCGTGCAGGCCTCCGAGGCCGTGGAGGCGGGTCGCTGGCGGCCGGAAGAAGTGCGCGCCGACGAGCTGCCCGCGCGCTTCGGCTTCGTGCGCAGCCCGGCGGCCGGGCAAGCACCGACGCCGGCACCATGAAAAAACCGGCCGCGCGGGCCGGTTTTCTCCGGGGCGTCCTGCCCTTTTATTTCACGGCACTGACCATGTAGTCGACAGCAGCCTTGACGTCGGCGTCGGACGCGTTGCTGCCACCCTTGGGCGGCATGGCGCCCTTGCCGTGCAGCGCGATGTTGTAGACCTCCTGCATGCCCGCGGCCAGGCGCGGCGCCCACGCGGCCTTGTCGCCGTACTTCGGCGCGCCGGCGACGCCGGTGCCGTGGCAGACGGCGCAGGTCTGCTTGTAGAGGGCCTCGCCCGCGCCGCCGGCGGCGGCGGTCTGCGGGGCGGCGGGTGCCGGGGCGGCAGCCGGGGCCGGAGCCGGAGCGGCGGCGGTTGCGGCAGGCGCGGGCGCCGCGGCCGGAGCAGCAGCGGCAGGGGCGGCAGCAGGAGCGGCGGCCGTCGTCGCGGCAGCGCCCGCCGCGGGTGCGGCCGGCTCGGTGAAGTGCGCACCGGCAGCGTTGGCCATGTAGGCGACGGCACGCGCCACCTCGGTGTCGTTGAAGTCGCCGCCCGCCTGCGGGGGCATGGCGCCCTTGCCGTGCAGCGCGGACTGCACCAGCGCGTCGAAGCCCGTCTTGATGCGCGCGGCCCAGGCGCCGGCATCGCCGAACTTTGGCGCGCCGGCCACGCCGGCCGTGTGGCAGGTCGTGCACTGGGCCTTGAAGACCTGTTCCCCGGTGGCGAGCGGCCGGTTGGCGTCGCGGATCTCGACGGTGCCGACCTTGCGGATGCGTTCGGCGACGCCGCGCTCGAGCTCCTGCTCGGTGACGCCGCTCAGCACGTACTTGTCGACCTGGTTGACACCGGACGGCTTGGTGCCGGTGGAGACGTACGCCACGAGAGAGACGATCACGAAGACCGGAATCAGGAAGGCGAACAACACCGCGATCAGCAGTTGCTTGGGGGTCTTGATCGGGCCCGTGTGGGCTTCTTCCAGCGTGTCGCTCATGGCGTCCTCAGGTGATTCGCGTTATCAGATCAACCGAAGATTATAGCGAGCGCCCCTCGCGGTCCCTGGCGGCACGGCCGCGCGCGGACGTCGCCGCCGCGCTTCGGCGATAATGCGTGCTCGCACGAATGCGGCTGTAGCTCAGTGGATAGAGTATTGGCCTCCGAAGCCAAGGGTCGTGGGTTCGATCCCCGCCAGCCGCGCCAGTTTTCCCTCGGCACCTTTCAGCCGTCGTAGCCGGGGCCTCCCGCGTCCCGCAACCACAGGCGCACCAGGTGGCGCTTGTCCACCGGGTGGTCCACGAATGCGGTGCGGCGGTGGCACGTGCCCAGGTTGTTCACGAACTGCATGTCGCCCGCCGCCATGGTGAAGTGGTGGCACAGCCCCGGATCCGCCAGCACATCCTTGAGCAGCCCGATGGCACGCGCTCCCGCCTCGTCCAGCGCATTGCCGGGAAGCTTGTACGCATTCAGCAAGGGATACAGGCCCATCCGCATCTTCAGGTCCCCGTCGAACACCGCGAAGATGGGCGCGCTGAGCACACCGGGTTCGGTGGGGGCGTGCTCCTTCTGGCGGTCGAACAGGAAGGGCTGGTAGAGGCGCGCGAGCGCCTCCGGGTGGCGGCGCCTCAGCTCGTTGTGCACCGTGCGGATGCTGGCGACGCCGCTGCGGCCACCTTCCACGGCAGGCTGCAGGCACAGCAGGCCGACGTATTCGGGCGGGCACACGCTGTACGCGTTGTCGTTGTGGAAGTACTGCTCGATGTTCGTCTTGTCCGGCCGCACGCCCGACCCTGGCAGCGCCTCCCGGCCCGTGTCCTGGACGTCGTACACCAAAGTTCCATCCAGCTTCTGGGCCACGGGGCGGGCGAGCAGGCTGGACAGCAGCCAGTACGCCGCCGTGCTCGCCTCCTTTCCCCACTCCCGGACGGGCAGGCCCTGGAGGAGGACGAAGCCACGCCCCTGCTGGAGTTGCCGCCTGATTTCGGCCATGAAGCCGCGCGCGCTTTCGAGGGCAAAGTCCTGCACCCGCAACTCGCCGGGACGGGCGACGTCCGCCCCCGCCTGCGCCACGGCGGCGCGCAGTTCCCGCAGCACTTCCGCGGGCAGGTCCTTGCGCCACTCTTCGTCACGCAGTTCGCCGGCACGCCAAGCCATGGACCCCGCGAATTCGGGAATGACCGAATGGGAGGCCACTGCGCTCATTGCATCGCCTCCAGGCAGCGTTGCAGCGGGCCGCGATCGATCCAGGCTTCGACATCGAAGTCCGCCTCGACGAAACCGTGGTCCAGCAGGAATTTCTTGTGCGACTCGAGCCCGCGCACCATGGCATCGTCGAGCGAAGGCGTCAGCAGCAGGTGCGACTTCGGCCCGTAGGCGGCGTCGGCCCATTCGTAGGATGTTCCTACCTCGTTCGCGAAGGACTGCACCGTCGGCACCCGGTTGGACTTGCTCCATTCGGCGGCCTTCACGACCTGCGCCATGTAGCGGTCGACGAGGTCTGGCCGTTCCCGCAGCAGTTGCGCGCTCACGGTCAACGTGGCCGGCTGCTGGTTGCTGCCACGGACTTGCGGATCCGGGTGGTCCCCGAGGCTCGCGACGTCGCGTGCGCCCAGGAACTCGCGCATCCACAGGCCGGCGGCGCCGCTCACGTAGATCGCCTCGACCGTGCCCCGGATGATCGCGAACGGCTCCACCTGCTGGCGTCGGGCGCGATGCCCGCCGCTCCACAACTGGCCGCTGCTCGATTCCTCCGTGTCCCCCATGTAGGTTTCGGTGATCGGCAGGTCGACGAATTCGACCTCGCCCGGATCGACGCCGCCCAGAGCGAGCGCGGCGTGGGCGCCGCGCAGCGACATTGCGCGGAAGAAATCAATCTTGTCGTTCACGCGGCGCGGAATGCCGATCCGGCGTCCCCTGAGGTCCTTCGGCTGCACGATGCCGGTCTCGGGCCGGGCAATGATCGCCTGGTACTCGTCGACCCAGGTGAGGCCGATCAGCTTCGTGTCCTGGCGCTGAGAGTAGTTCCAGATCGGTGGGGTACTGCCCCCGTGGCGGAACGAGTCGGGCTGCCTGTGGTCGAAGTGCGACTCGCGCACGTCCCGGCTGGTGGATGCGCGCAGCGACAGGACGGAGATGCCGTCCGGCGCGAATTCGCGGTCGAACAGGCCTTCCTGGATGGCCAGGCCGGTTGCTGTGGGAACCGGGCAGCGCGTGTACCAGAGCCGTTCGATCGCGCGCGTGCCCTGGCGGGCGGAAGAGGGCGTGGCGGTGGTGGCGAACATGGAGTCTCCTGCGTCAAGGCGCCAGGGGCGCGGTTTCGGCTGCCGCGGCCCCGAAGGCCTGGAAGGCGGCAAGCGCGTGCGGGTTGACGAGCGCGGCGACGTTGCGCACGGGCTCGCCGTGGATGGCGGCGCGGATGGCGGCCTCGGAACACTTGCCGCTGCTCGTGCGCGGCAACTCGGCGACCGGAAAAATGGCTTCCGGCACGTGCCGCGGCGATGCGCCCTGCGCGATGGCTTTGCGGACACGGCTCTGCAGCGCTTCGTCGAACGCCACGCCCGGCGCGAGCACGACGAACAATACGATCCGCGACGCGGTGCCGCGGCGCTGGTCGACGGCTGCGCAGTCGAGGATGCCGGGGAAGCCGACCAGCTGCGAGTAGATCTCCGCGGTTCCGATGCGGATGCCGTTGGACTTGAGCGTCGCATCGGAGCGGCCGTGGATGATGAAACCGCCCTGCGGCGTGACCTCGGCCCAGTCGCCATGACGCCAGACGCCGGGGAACACGTCGAAATAGGCCGCATGCATGCGCGTGCCGTCGTCGTCCCCCCAGAAGCCGAGCGGCATCGACGGAAACGGGCGCGTGCACACGAGCTCGCCGGGTCGCCCACGCAAGGGCCGCCCGTCATCGTCGAACACGTCGACTGCCATCCCGAGCGCCGGCGCCTGGATCTGGCCCGGGAAGCAGGGGCCGGTGGGATGGCCGCCGACGAAGAACGAGATGATGTCCGTACCGCCGGAAGGCGAGGCCAGGTGCACGTCGGGCTTCACGCGCGAGTGGACATACCTGGCCGTATCGGCCGACAGGGGCGCACCGCCTGCGGAAATGCTGCGCAGCGCGGCGAGGTCGTGCGTGGTCGCGGGGTGCAAGCCGCTGCGCGCCCAGTGTTCAATCACCGGTGGCGCCAGTCCGAGCAGGGTCACGCGTTCGCGCGCCGTGATGTCGAGGATGGCGGAGGCCGGATGCAGCGGCGAACCGTCGTACAGGACGATGGCGGCTTCGCAGGCCAGCCCGGACATCAGCGAGTTCCAGAGCATCCACCCGGAGCCCGTCACGCGGAAGATCGCATCGCCCGGCTTGACGTCGAACTGCAGCAGGTGATCGGCGAAATGCTTCATCAACGTGCCGCCCGCGCCGTGGACGATGCATTTCGGACGCCCCGTGGTGCCGGACGTGTACAGGATGTACAGGGGATGCGCGAACGCGAAGCGCTCGAACGGGAAGGGCGCGCAGTCTTCACGGTCGAGCACCTCGCGCCACCGCGAGAACGCCCGC
Source organism: Ramlibacter sp. bp-362 (assembly GCF_054956735.1). Lineage (NCBI taxonomy): Bacteria > Pseudomonadati > Pseudomonadota > Betaproteobacteria > Burkholderiales > Comamonadaceae > Ramlibacter > Ramlibacter sp. bp-362. Next base: position 33,176 of record NZ_JBUDXE010000013.1, on the reverse strand, counting down.
CATTCTGGGGGCTCGTCCCCTTCCGCCACGTAATCGACCGCGAGCACGTGGCGCAGCGTCGGCAGAGCGGCGGCGATCTTCACGCCCTTCGCCCGGGCGTCGTGAATGCGACCACCGTGGCAGGCGCCGCTGGACGTGACCAGGAGCACGGGCTCGATCTGCGAGAAGCGGTCGATGGCGGCGTCCACCCCGAGCTCGGTGGAGCAGATCGTCCACACCGCGCCTATCGACGCGCAGCCGAGCATGCCGATCACCGACTCCGGCGTGTTGGGCATGAAGGCGGCGACACGATCGCCCGCCTGCACGCCCATCCGCCGCAGCGCGCGTGCCATGCGCGCTGCCTCCGCCCGGAGCGCATCGGCGCTCAGGCGCACGGCGGCCCCCGCTTCATTGCAGAAGGCAACCGCGGTCACGTCACCGCTGCGGCGAAGCAGGTTTTCGGCGAAGTTCAGGCGCGCGCCAGGAAACCAGCGCGCCTGCCGCATCGGCCCCCGCTCATCCAACGCCGGACCGTCGCCCCGTTCGCCGATCACGCCGGCGAAGTCCCAGAGCCCCTCCCAGAACTCACCCATGCGGGCCAGCGAAAAGTGGTGGAGGCTGGCGTAGTCCGGCAGCGAAACCTGGTGGCGCCGCTCCAGCATGCGCGCGAACGCGGTCACGTTGGCGCCGGCGATGTGCTCGGGCGTCGGCGCCCAACTCGGTGTGAGCGACGCGGAACCCCTCATGTCTGCGCTTCCGCCGCGCGCAGCCTGGCGGCAAACGCGGGGTACGTGGGCTCGAGCGCATCGGCGACGGGACCTCGGAGCAGCGCGCGCTCCTCCGGTGTCGCGGGAGGCGTCTGCGGCGGCTCGATTCCGTCGAACTGGAAGGCGAAGCCCGTTTCGCTGCGGATGTCCGCCAGCGTGTTGCCCCCGTGCAGGCTTTGCAGGCGGAAGCATTCCGCGTCTCGGATGTAGCGGAACACGCAACGGCTGGTGATCAGCGCCGAAGGTCCGCCCGAGCGGGCGACCCGCGCCGGGCTGGTGCCGGCGGCGCTGACGTAGTCCACGCGGGGCACCATGACGCGCTGCGAATGTTCCTCGCGCACGAGCACGACGCGACGCACGACCGAATAGAGGTAGGGAGAGCCGAAGTTGCCCGGCCACCGGACAGACAGCTCCGGGTAGGCCCCGCGCCCCATGAAGTTGAGGTTCCCTTGGCCGTCGATCTGGCCGCCGCCCAGCAGGAAGCCGTCGATCCGGCCCTGGGCGGCGGCTTCGAACAGTTCGCGTCCGCCATCGGAAAAGAACAGCTGCTGGCGGCTGCCCAGGATGGTCACGCGCGGCTCACCGTGCATGCGCTGGGCGAGCAAGGCGCCGGCGGCGTGCAGCGCGCCGTCGGAACCGACGGCCACGTGTTTGCAGCCCGCGAGCTCACGGCCGATCACGGCCGGGAGGAAGAACACGTCGGGTTGGACCGAGCCGCTCATTGGCGCGCTCCCGCCATGAAGACTTCCTCCAGGTAGCGAGCGAACCCGCTCTCGGTGCGCGCCGCCTCGAAATACGCCCGCATTTGGGCCGGATCGCCCGGCGCTTCGCGGCCCGCATCGAGCGGCCATGCGCCGCCCGGGCAATGGGCGACCGCCTCGACGTAGACATTCGACAGCGCTCCGTCCTCGTACAGCGGGGTGTTCATGAGGTCCCCTTCGAAGATGCGCTCCACCGTCACGAGGGTTCGCTGCGCCGCGTGCGCCAGCTGGGCGACTTCGCGGCGCCGTCCGACCCAGACGTTTCCATGACGATCCGCCAGCGGCGCGTGGAACAGGGCGATTTCGGGCCGGATGGCCGGAACCAGCAGCACGTCGTGGTCGGGATCGAACGGGTCCGCAACGACCTTCCAGTCGCTGCGCCGCTCCACCACGCCCGAGCCGATGACGCCGGCGATGGGCGTGAACGGGATGCCCTTTTCGGCGGCGGCGAGCCCGTGGAAGATCACGGGACAGGTGGAGTCGTCGACCTTCAGGCGCCCCGCCCGCATTGCCGCCGAGAAGCGAGGCGGCGTGCCCAGCTCCGGCATCAGCATCGCGCCGCACTCGAGTTCGCTCACGCACCCCGCCCCGATAAGGATGTCGGCCTGCATGCCATTCGAGGGCACGACCAGCAGCCGGAGGTGGCGGCGGCCGGCGCGCACGAGGCGCCGGGTCACCTCCATCGCCGCGCCGGAGAAGAACGCGTTGAAATCCGCGGGGATGGCGAGGTGCGTGCCATCGGGGATGCGGGCGACCAGTTCGTCGATGGTGATCATGGTGGGCGCAGTAAGATTTTCCGTGCAACTGTAGGGGTCACACGTGGACGCTGCCAGGGCCAAGAGAGGCCAAGACGAGCAAGCCAAGCCGCCCGCCACCGGCGCATTCGTGCTGAGCCGGGGACGCCTCGATCGCGCCCGTGGCGAGCCCGTCTATCGACAGATTTACCTCACCATCAAGGAAGCCATCCTGGCGGGCACGTTCCCGGACGGCGCGCGCCTGCCTTCCTCGCGCAGCCTGGCCACGCAGCTGGGCCTCTCGCGCACCACCGTCGACCTGGCCTACAACCTGCTGGCCGGCGATGGGCTGGTGCTGGGTCGCACCGCCCGGGGCACCCTGGTGACCAGCGGCGGCCGGCGCAACGCGCCCGCCGAGCGCAGCCGCGTCGCGGAGGAGGCACGCGAACTGCAGCCGCTCGATCCCGATGGAGCAGCCATCGACCTGTTCCCGCGCAAGGCGTGGTGCCGTCTCGCCACGCGTCATGCGAAGACGCTGCTGCCGGAAGACATGGTGCCGCACGATCCGGCGGGCCACCCCCGCTTGCGCGAGGCCATCGCGAACCGGGTCCGGCTGGTCAGGGGCCTCTCCTGCGACGCCGAACAGGTGTTCGTGACGGCGGGAAGCGCGGGCGCCCTGATGCTGATCGGGCTGGCACAGGGACATCGCCGCGAGGTCCTGGCCGATGAACGCGCGCTCTGGGCGGGCGCCCGTCGGGGCCTGGAGGCCCTGGGGCGGCGCATCCTCCCGCTCTCGTTTGAGAACCGGAGCATTTGCACGCCACCCCCGGCCGGCCTGGCCGTCTGTTGCGCGGGAGACTTCGCCTTCTCAGGCGAACCCTGGGACGATGGCGCTCGCGACAAGCTCGCCGAATGGGCGCGCGAACACGATGCGTGGCTCGTGGAGGACGACCGCGACATGGACCTTTACCTGGACGGTCCGCAGCACGCCGTGCTGCCGCGCAGCCGGGCCGGCGACCGCTCGATCTATCTCGGGTCGTTCGAGCGCAGCCTGTTCCCGGAGGTGGGCTGCAGCTTCGTCGTCGTGCCGCACCAGATGGTGGACCGCTTCGCGGAGGCGAGCGTCGCCCAGCCCTTGCGGGTCCCCTTTCCCCTGCAGCGGACGCTCTGCGACTTCATCATCCAAGGCTACATCGGGCGCCATGCGAACCGCCTGCGGCGAGCTCATGCCGAACGGCGCAAGCTGGCCCTGGCAGCATTGCGCAAGGGCTCGCTCACGCGCTCGTTGCGGTTCGAAGGCGCAGGGTCGTACCTGGTCGCCTCGCTGGCGGGATGGCGCCGGCCCGAAGCCGCCGCGGAGGCGCTCGCACACGCGCGGCTCGGCGCCCGGATCGTGCGCCGCGCTCCGGGCGAAGCCTTGCTGGTGGTGGGCTATGCGGCCGCTGCAAGAGACAGGCTTGCAGCGGCCATCGCGCGCCTGGACGACGTGTTGTCCGGCGCGCTGCGCTAGATCACTGGAGCTTGCCGCCGAGCGACTTCACGAGCGCGGCCCACTTCTTCATGTCGCCTTCGATGAAGGTGTCAAATTCCACGGGCGTGGAAGCGATCGGGGTCATGCCCTGGGTCGTCATCCAGGAGGCGACCGCCGGATCCTCCATGGCCTTCTTGATGTCCCGCTGGATGCGCGTGAGCACGGGAGCCGGCGTGGCGCGCGGCGCGATCACGCCGAAATAGCTCTCCACGTTGAAGCCCTTCACGGCATCGCCGAGCGGGGCGACATTCGGGAAGCCGGGCAGACGCTGGTTGCCCGCCGGGGCGAGCAGCTTCACGCGGCCCGCCTGGACCATCGGCAGCTGCGAGATGAAGGAGTCGAACAGCAGCGTGAGACGGCCCCCGATCAGGTCCGTCTGTGCCGGCGCGCTGCCCTTGTAAGGCACGTGCACCAGGTCGATGCCTGCCATCTGGTTCAGCATGAGGCCGGCGAGGTGGGACGTGGAACCCACGCCCACCGAGCCATAGCTCAGCTTCTTCGGATGCTGCTTGGCGTACGCGATGAGCTCGGGCACGTTGCCGACGGGCAAGTCGGGCGAAGCGAACAGGCCGATCGGAAGCGTGCTGAGCTGGGTGACGCCGGCGAGGTCCTTGCGGGTGTCGTACGGCAGTTGCGGCAGGATGCTCGGGTTGACGGCGAACGATGGGATCACGAGTCCCAGCGTGTGGCCGTCCGGTGCCGCCTTGGCGACGACGTCGGTTCCGATGACCGTGCCGCCACCGGGCTTGTTCTCCACCACCACGGGCTGTCCCCAGGCCGCCTGGAGGCGCTGCGCCAGCATGCGCGAGAGCGCATCCGCCGACCCGCCGGGCGGGAACGGCACGATGAAGCGTACGGTCTGGCTGGGAAAGGTGTCGGCCATCGCCAGCGGCGTCGCGGCCAAGAGCGCCGGCATCAGCGCGAGGAGGCGTCTCCTGCAAATCATCTCGTCGTCTCCATTGGCGCATGCGGCGCCTGATGCCTGGCATGCTAGGTAGGGCCGCGAGGCGGTCCTACGGCCAACTGCGACCAAAACTTGCAGGCCAACGCGCTCCGGGGCGCGGGTTCACCCTTCCCTCTTCGGGATCTCCAGTCCGCGCACGACTGCCGGCCGCGCCACGAATGTCGCGAGCACGCGCTGCACTTCCTTGAAGCTGTCGAAGCCGACCAGCTCGCCCGCGCCGTAGAAGTCCGCCAGGTTGCGCACCCACGGGAAGATTGCGATGTCGGCGATGCCGTACTCGTCGCCCACCATCCACTGCCGGCCCTTCAGGTGCCCGTCGAGCACGCCCAGAAGGCGCTTCGCTTCGTTGACGTAGCGGTCGCGCGGGCGCTTGTCTTCCCAGTCCTTGCCGGCGAACTTGTGGAAGAAGCCGACCTGCCCGAACATGGGCCCGATGCCGCCCATCTGGAACATCAGCCACTGCAGCGCCTCGTAGCGGCGCGCGCCCTCCTTCGCCAGCAGCTTGCCGCTCTTGTCGGCCAGGTACACGAGGATCGCGCCCGATTCGAACAGGGCCATCGGCTGGCCGCCGGGCCCGTTGGGGTCGAGGATCGCCGGGATCTTGTTGTTCGGGTTCAGCGACAGGAACTCGGGCGAGTTCTGGTCGTTGTTCTCGAAGCCCACGCGGTGCACCTCGTAGGGCAGGCCCGTCTCCTCCAGCATGATCGACGCCTTCACGCCGTTGGGCGTGGGCAGCGAATAGAGCTGGATGCGGTCGGGCTGGCGCGCGGGCCACTTGCGGGTGATGGGGAAGGCGCTGAGGTCGGTCATGGAATCCTTCTTCTTCGATGGGGCCCGCCAGCTTACGCGCTCGCGCCGCTGGCCGTGCGCGCGAGCGCGGCCGCCCGCGCGGACCGGCGCCGCCACCACAGCACGATGCCGCTCGCGCCCAGCGTCGCCAGCGCGAGCCCCGAGAGGCCGGCGACGATGGTGTGCGGCGTGCCCCCGAGCACGCCGATGTGCAGCGGGTACACGATGTTCACCAGCCGGTTGCCCGCATCGAGCGCGTCCCAGCGCGCCACCTTCAGCACCTCGCCGCTGGCCGGGTGCAGCCACACCGAGGACAGCCCGTTGGGATGCGGCTCGCCGGGCGTCTTCAGGCGCACGCGAATGGCTTGCTTCACGCTCGCCGGCACCTGCACGTAACCCACCATCGCATCCGGGAAGCGCGCGTGCGCCGTTGCGACGATGCGATCCAGGTTGGCCGGATCGGTGGCCGGCGCCACGGCTGAGAGGCTCGGCGGCTTCACTGCCCGCTCGCCGGCCGCCGCGGTGACGAAGGCGCGCAGCGGCGTCCACGCCATGTAGGCGCCGCTGGCCACCGGGACGAGCAGCAGCAGGCCCAGCAGCGAGCCCACCACCTTGTGCAGGTCGAGCCAGGTGCGCAGCGCCCCCGCGCGGCGTTCGACACGGAACGACGGCGGCCAGCGGCGCGGCCACCAGAGCGCGAGCCCGGTCGCGAGCATCACCACGTAGCTCGCGGCGGCGCTGGCGAGCACGGCCTTGCCGACGTCGCCGAGCAGGAGCGCGCTGTGCAGCTCGAACAGGACGTTGAACCAGCCTTCGGTCTCGCCGCGCCGGCCCGTCTCGCGGCCGGCGGCATCGAAGTAGACCGTGCCGTCCCACGGCCCGCGCACGAAGACCCACAGCGTGTCGCCCGGCGCGCGCGGCGGCCGGAAGGTGAATCCGGCCTCGGGCCCGAACTCGTGGCGCAGCCGCTGCCGCGCATGTTCCAGGGGCGAAGCGATGGCCTGCACTTCGGCGGGCTGGGCGAACAGGCCGGGATGGAGCGCCTCGTCCAGCGGCCGCGCGACCGTGAGCAGCGCGCCCAGCAAGGCGGTGAACACGAGCAGGCTGCCTAGGGTGAGGGCGAGCCAGCGATGGACCTGTACCCATGTCGCGCGCAGGGCCGGCCTCATCGGTACGTTACACTCCAAACAAGAATAATTCGCATTGGCATTCCGATTCTAACGAATGAAGAAACTCCCTCGCTTCCCCCGCGCCCCGATCGCCCTCGCCGCTTGCGCCCTGGTCTGGCCGGCCGTGCAGGCCCAGACCGCCACCGTCACGCTGCCCGAAGTCCGGGTCACCGGGCAGCAGGGCAGCTTCACTTCCAGCAAGGTCCAGGTGGGCGCCTTCCGCGATGTCGACCCGATCGACGTGCCCCTGACCAACAACGTGGTCACGCGCGAAGTGCTCGACGCCCAGGGCGCGCGCACGCTCTATGACGCCCTGCGCAACACGGCCGGGGTCACGCGCTCGCAGCTGAGCGGCTCGACCTACGACAACATCTCCATCCGCGGCATCCTGGTGGAGAACCGGGGCAACTATCGCCTCAACGGTTCGCTGCCGATCATCAACCTGATCGACATCCCGCTGGAGAACAAGGAGCGGGTGGAAGTGCTCAAGGGCTCGTCGTCGCTCTACTACGGCCTGGTGCCGCCCAGCGGCGTCGTCAACTTCGTGACCAAGCGCGCGGGCGACACGCCGGTCACCAGCTTCGAGACCTCGGTCAACCAGCACGGCGGCGCCGACGCGCACGTCGACATCGGCCGGCGCTTCGCCGGCGGCGACATGGGCCTGCGCCTGAACGCCGTGGCCGGCAAGCAGGACATCGGCATCGACAACTACAGCGGCGACCGCAGCCTGCTGTCCGCGGCCTACGACTGGCGCGTCATGCCTGGCTTCAACCTCAAGGCGGACCTGGAGCACTACCGCAAGGACGTGAGCGAGCAGGCGGCGATCCGGCTGCTGGATGCCGTCGGCGGCCGCATCCCGTTGCCCGCCATCCCCGACAACAAGACCAACCTCGCCGGCGAGTGGCAGCACTACGACGCCCACGCGACCAACGCCCTGCTGCGCGGTGACCTGGCACTGGGCGACACCTGGTCGCTGACCGTGGAGACGGGCCGGGCGGAGACGGTGCGCGACCGCCGCTTCTCGCAGTTCCGCGACTACGACCTCACGACGGGCGAAGGCCAGCTGGAGATCTTCTTCGCCGACGGCCAGCGCTACACGAACACCAACCACCGCGTGGAGCTCCTGGGCCTGTTCGGCAGCGGCTTCGTCCAGCAGGAACTGACCCTGGGCTACACCTACAACCGGCGCAACGCCTTCTCGGGCGACTCCGCCCCGAACGCGCTGGTGCCGCAGAACCTGTACGACCCGCGGCCGATCCCCGAGATGAACCCGGCGCTGACGCGCCCCGGCACCAACTCCACGATCCGCGACAAGGGCCTGTACGCCTTCGATCGCATCTCCTTCGGCGAACGCTGGCAGCTCCTGGCGGGCCTGCGCGCGTCCGACTACAGCAACGAGAACGTCAACTCGCGCTACAGCACCGACGACGTCTCGCCCAACCTGTCGCTGCTGTACAAGGCCTCGCCGGACACGTCGATCTACGCGAGCTACCTCGAGGGCCTGGAGGAAACCGGCACCGCGCCGGCCAGCCGCGCCAACTCGGGCGAGATCCTGCCGCCCGCGGTGAACAAGCAGAAGGAGCTGGGGATCAAGACCCGCGCCTGGAGGAACATCTTCGCGCAGGCGGCCCTGTTCCAGATCGACCGGCCCCAGACCACGATCGACGCGGCCAACCGCTTCGTGCTGGGCGGCAAGAGCCGCTACCGCGGCCTGGAGCTGTCGGCCAGCGGCGAGGTCACGCCGCGCCTGTCGGTCGTCGCCTCGGCGCTGCTGCTCGACGCGGAAATCGTGCAGGTCGGCGCGGCCAACGCGGGCGAACTGGGCAAGACCCCGGAGAACACGCCGAAGCGCACCTTCAGCCTGTTCGGCGAGTACCGGCTGCCGCAGGTCGCAGGCCTGTCGCTCAACGCGGGCCTGTTCCACGTCGGCGAACGCGCGGTCAACAACCTGAACCAGGCCTACGTGGGCAGCTACACAACGCTGTCGCTCGGCGCCCGTTACCGCACCCGCATCAGCGGGCACGACGTGATCTTCCAGGCGAACCTGGACAACGCGACCGACCGCGATTACTGGGCCACCGCCGGCAACGGCCTGCTCGGCACCGGCGCGCCGCGCACCCTGCGCGTCGGCGCCCGCATCGACCTGTAGTCCCTGAACGCTCCCGCTTGCGACCCACCATGAAGTCCGCCTCCGCCCTCTCCTGCCTCCGCGTCCTGCTGTTTCTCCTGTGCGCCGCCTGCCTGCCCGCCGCCGCGCAGACGGCGCAGGACCGGGCGCAGACCGTGATCCACATGCTCGACTACGTCAGCGTGGACTATCCGGAGTTCGTGCGCGACGGCAAGGTGCTCGACGAGCCGGAGTACCAGGAGCAGCGCGAGTTCGCCAGCCAGTCCGTGGCGCTGATCGGGCAGCTGCCCGCGGCGCCCGAGCAGGCGGCGGTGCTGGCGAAGGCGCGCGAGCTGCTCGCGCGCATCGACGCCAAGGCGCCGGGCGACGAGGTGGCGCGGCTCGCGCGCGGCGTGGCGGCCGACGTGGTGCGCGTGTACAAGCTCGCCACCGCGCCCAAGCAGGCGCCCGATCTCGCCCAGGCGCGCACGCTGTTCCAGGCGCAGTGCGCGGCCTGCCACGGCGCCAGCGGCCACGGCGACGGGCCGGCGGCCAGGGGCATGGACCCGACGCCCAGCAACTTCCACCACGCCGCGCGCATGGACCAGCGCAGCGTCTACGGCCTGTACAACACCATCACGCTGGGCGTGGGCGGCACGCCCATGCGGGCCTTCAGCGAGCTGTCGGAAGACCAGCGCTGGGGCCTCGCGTTCCTGGCCGCCGGACTGCGCGCCGACGCGGAGAGCATCCGCCGCGGCGAGGCGCTCTGGAAGGAAGGCCGCGGCAAGCAGGAGCTCGGCACGCTGCGGGCGCTCGTGACCCAGGCGCCCAACGCCGTCGCGCAGCAGGGCGGCGCGGAGCTCGCCGACGTGCGCACCTACCTCACGGCGCACCCGGAGGTGCTGGACGCCGCCCGGCCGGCGCCGCTGGACCTCACGCGCGCGAAGCTGCGCGAGGCCGTGGCCGCCTACCAGCGCGGCGACGCGGCCGCCGCGCGCCAGCTGGCGATCACTTCCTACCTGGAAGGCTTCGAACTGGTCGAAGCCAGCCTGGACAACGTCGCGCCGGAGCTGCGCACGGAAACGGAGCGCGAGATGATGGCGCTGCGCTCGGGGATCGACGCGCGCGAGGACGCGAGCGCGATCGCCGACCGGGCGAGCCGCATCGAAGCGCTGCTCGATCGCGCTTCCGAAGCCCTGACCGGCGACGCGATGTCGCTGCAGGCCGCCTTCGTGAGCTCGCTGCTGATCCTGCTGCGCGAAGGCCTGGAGGCGATCCTGGTGCTGGCGGCGATCGTCGCGTTCGTGGTCAAGACCGGGCGGCGCGACGCGCTGCCCTACATCCACGTCGGCTGGATCGCCGCCGTGGCGCTGGGCCTCGCCACCTGGTTCGTCGCGAGCTACCTGCTGGAGATCACCGGCGCCAACCGCGAGCTGACCGAGGGCGTTTCGGCGCTGCTCGCCTCCGCGATGCTGCTGTACGTGGGCTTCTGGCTGCACAAGCGCTCGTACGCGCAGGCCTGGCAGGCCTTCATCCGCGAGCAGGTGACGGCGGCGCTCGGCAAGCGCACGCTGTGGGCCATGGCCGGCATCTCCTTCCTGGCCGTGTACCGCGAGCTGTTCGAGATCGTCCTGTTCTACCAGACGCTGTGGGCGCAGGCCGGCCCGGAGGGGCAGGGCGCCGTGCTCGCCGGCATCGCGGCGGCGGCGGTGGCGCTGGCGGCGATCGCCTGGGCGATCCTGAAGTACAGCGTGCGCCTGCCGATCGGGCCCTTCTTCACCGCGACCTCGGCGCTGCTGGTGCTGATGGCGGTGGTCTTCGTGGGCCACGGCGTCGCGGCGCTGCAGGAAGCGGGCGTGCTGCACTTCACCCCCACGCACTTCGTCTCGCTGCCGCTCCTGGGCGTGCATCCGAGCGTGCAGGGGCTCGCCTCGCAGGGGCTGGTGGTGCTGCTGGTGGTGGCCGGCATCGCGGCCAACCGGCGCATGGCGCGGCGCGCTTCCTAGCACCCCCACGCAGCAGTGCGCTTTGCGCCAGATCAATAGATGCACATTATGTGAATCTTATAATCGGGGCCATGCCAAGCCCCGATCTCTGCACCGAGGAAGAGGTGCACAGCCTGGTCCACGGCTTCTACGCCCTGGTCCGCGAGGATCCCCTCCTCGGCCCCATCTTCGACACCCACATCCGCGACTGGACGCCCCACCTGGCCACGATGGTGGACTTCTGGTCCGGCGCGCTGCGCGGCACCGCGCGCTTCCGCGGCACGCCCATGCCCAAGCACGCGGCGCTCCCCGGCCTCAGCGCCGACCTGTTCGGCCGCTGGCTGATGCTGTTCCGGCAGACCACCGCGGGCCTCGGCAACCCCGCCATGGAAGAACGCGCCAACGACCTGGCGCACCGCGTCGCCCAGAGCCTCTGGTACGGCTACCAGATGGCCCGCGGCGTCGACCTCATGGAAGGACACGCGTGATGGACAGCGCCATCCTGAGCCTGCTGGGCGCCTTCCTGCTGTCCATCATCGGCCTCTTCTTCTTCATCTGGTCGCTGCGCAAGGGCCTGCTGGTGGAGAACCCGACCGCCGCCTCGGTGATCTTCGCGCGCGGCGAAGTCGGGCGCGTGGACGACCCGGCGCTCGCCAGCGGCGAGGAGCAGGCGCTGCAGGACGCGGCGCAGCCCGCGCCCGCCCACGCCGCCGACGCCGGCGACCTGCAGGCGCGCGTGGCGGCCGACCGCTCCAGCGCCTTCCCCGTCTTCATGTTCGCGGCCTTCGCCTGCTTCTGGCTGCTGCTCGGGTCCATCGCGGGCCTGACCTCCTCGCTCAAGCTGCACATGCCGGACCTGCTCACCGAGCAGGCCTGGATGACCTTCGGGCGCCTGCGCACCGTGCACTTGCAGGCCGTGCTCTATGGCTGGATCACGAACGCGGCGCTGGGCATGATCCTGTGGCTGCTGCCGCGCCTGCTGCGCACGCGGCTGCAGGGCGCGATCTGGACGATGCTGGGCGGCGCGCTGATCAACACCGGCATCGCCGCCGGCATCGGCGCGATCGCCGCGGGATGGACCGCCGGCATGGAGTACCTCGAGATCCCGTGGCAGATCGGCATCTTCATCGCCGCCGGCTTCGCCCTCATCATCCTGCCGGTGCTGTTCACGCTGGTGAACCGCAAGACCGAGCACCTGTACGTGACGGTCTGGTACTCGGTGGCCGGCCTGCTGTGGATCACGCTGCTGTTCGTCGTGGCCAAGATGCCGGGCGTGCACACCGGCGTGCAGCAGGCCACCATGAACTGGTGGTACGGCCACAACGTGCTGGGCCTGTGGTTCACGCCGGTGAGCGTGGGCGCCATCTACTACTTCCTGCCGAAGATCATCGGCCGGCCGGTGAGCTCCTACAACCTGTCGATCCTGGGCTTCTGGACGCTCGCCTTCTTCTACGGCCAGGTCGGCGGCCACCACCTGATCGGCGGACCGGTGCCGGGCTGGCTGATCACGCTGTCCATCGTGCAGAGCATGATGATGGTGATCCCGGTGATCGCCTTCACGATCAACATGGGCGGCACGCTGTGGGGCCGCATGCACCTGGCGCGCCACTCGCCGACGCTGCGCTTCATGATGTTCGGCGGCCTGATGTACCTGGCCTCGTCGCTGCAGGGCTCGATGGAGGCGCTGCGCAGCGTCAACCAGGTCGCGCACTTCACGCACTACACGGTGGGCCACGCGCACCTGGGCGCCTACGGCTTCGTCAGCATGGTGCTGTTCGGCGCCATCTACTTCATGATGCCGCGCGTGCTGAACTGGGAGTGGCCGTACCCGAAGCTGATCACGGTGCACTTCTGGCTGGCCGCCGTGGGCATAGCCATCTACTTCGTGGCGCTCACCATCGGCGGCTGGCTGCAGGGGCTGGCCATGCTGGACCCGGCGCGCGCCTTCATGGAATCGGTGACGCTCACGATCCCCTACCTCAAGTGGCGCTCGATCGGCGGCACGCTGATGGTCGCCAGCCACATCGTGTTCGTGGGCCACTTCCTCGCGATGGCGCTGCGCTTCGGCCCGATGCGCACCGGCGCCGCGCTGTTCGGCGGCGCCCGCGCCGACCTGGAACCCGCATATGGAAAATGAAGTCAAGCTGGCCTCGGGGGCGATGGTCGCCCTCGGCGTGGCCACGGCGGCCCTGGTGGTGCTGCCCTACGTGCAGGTGCGCGACATCCAGCCGCCGGCGCAACTGAAGCCCTACACCGACGCGCAGCTGCGCGGGCGCGAGGTCTACATCGCCAACGGCTGCGTGTACTGCCACAGCCAGCAGCCGCGCGACCGCTCCCTGGGCCCCGACCTGCAGCGCGGCTGGGGCCGCGCCTCGGTGCCGGGCGACTACTACTACGACAAGCCGCACCTGCTGGGGAGCATGCGCACGGGGCCGGACCTGTTCAACATCGGCGCGCGCCAGCCCAGCAAGGACTGGAACCTGGGCCACCTGTACCAGCCGCGCGCCTACGTGAAGGACTCGATCATGCCGTCCTACCCCTACCTGTTCCGGGTGAAGGACGCGAAGGAGGCCGAGCGTGAAGGCGAGGAGCCGCTGAAGCTGCCCCCGGGCTACGGCCCGATGGTGGACCAGGTGGTCGTGCCCACGCCGGAAGCGCTGGACCTCGTGAAGTACCTGCAGTCGCTGAACCACACGTACCCGGTGCTGCCCGCACCGCCCAAGCCATGAGCGAAGAACTTCCCGTGGGGCGCCAGGCCGCGTCGGCGCCCAGCCCCGCGCAGCTGCGCGAGGAAGTCGATCCCACCGAACGCAGCCGCCCGATCCCGCTGGTGGTCGCCGGCGTGACGCTCGCCATGGTGATCGCGGGCGCCGTCTACATCCTGTTCTCCGAGCCCTTCGGCGCCTCGGCGCTCGGCGACCAGCGCACGGTGGCCGACCTGGCCGGCCCGCCCGCCGGTGCGGTGGCGGACGGCAAGCAGGTCTTCACCGGCAACTGCGTGGCCTGCCACCAGGCCAACGGCGCCGGCCTGCCCGGCGTGTTCCCGCCGCTGGACGGATCGGAATGGGTCACCGGCGAACCGCGCGTGCTGGCGAACATCCTCCTGCACGGCATCAACGGCAAGATCGAGGTGAAGGGCCAGTCCTACCAGGGCTCGATGCCGGCCTTCGGCCAGCTGGGCGACGCCGAACTGGCGGCCGTCGCCAGCTACGTGCGTTCGAGCTGGTCCAACAAGGCGGAGGCGCTGGAGGCCTCGCTGTTCGCCGAGGAGCGCAAGGCGCGTCCGCGCGACAAGCCCTTCGACGGCGGCGCCGAGCTGAAGACCCTGGCCGGCTCGCCCTGAGGGACGCCCGATGCTGCGCACCACCGTCCTCTGCGCCGCCCTGCTGGGCGCCGCGTACGCCAGCGGGGCATGGCTCACGCACGACTTCCAGGTGTGGACGGCCGAGGGCGCGCGGCGGCTGGAGGTGGCGCTCGCGCCCGTGCCGGCGCCGGCCTTCGCGGTCGAAGGTCCCCAGGTCGCCGAGCGCGACCTGCAGAGCCTGCTCGCCAACGGCGACGTCAGCATCGTCGAGTTCTTCTACAGCAACTGCCAGACGGTCTGCCTGGTGCAGGGCACGATCTTCCAGCAGATGCAGGCCACGCTGCAGGCGGCCAAGGGCGAGGATGCCGCGCGGGTGAAGCTGCTGGCGATCAGCTTCGATCCGCAGCGCGACACGCCGCAGGCGCTGGCCGCGTATGCCAGGCGCATGGAGGCCGATCCGAAACACTGGCGCTTCGTGCGCCTGCCCGACGTGCAGGACACGCGCAAGCTGCTCTCGGCCTTCCAGGTCGTGGTGGTGCCCAACGACTTGGGCGACTACGAGCACAACGGTGCACTCCTCGTCGTGGATCCCCAGGGCCGGCTCGTGCGCGTGTTCGATCTCGCGGAGCAGCAGCTCGCGCTGGACTACGCCCGCCACATCGCCGCGGGAGGCCAATCGTGAGGCGGCGGCTCTCTCTCATCGCCGGCCTGGCCTTGCCGCTCGTGCTGGCGCTGCCGCCGCTGCGTGCGCTGCTGGAAGCGAGCATGAGCCTGCACATGCTGGCGCAGTTCCCGCTGCTGATGCTGGGCGGCTTCCTGCTCGCGGGCCACGTCCCGTCCGCCTTGTCCGCGCGCGTGCAGCGCTGGAACGCCTACGGCATCAGCGGCCTCGTGCTGGTCGCCTTGGTGCTGGCGCTGGCGATGATCCCTCGCCTGCTGGATCTCGCGCTGGTGGATCCCTGGATCGAGACGGCGAAGTGGCTGGCCCTCGTCGCGGCCGGCGCGGCGCTGCGCGGCTCCTGGCAGCGCGCCGGGCTGGTGGTGCAGGGCTTCTTCCTGTTCAACGTGCTGCCCATGATGGGCGTGGCCGGCCAGCTGTACCAGGACTCGCCGCTGCGCCTGTGCAACGCCTACCTGCTGGATGACCAGCTCTGGCTCGGTCAGGCGCTGGTGGTCATCGCGTTCGCGCTCGCCTTCGCCTGGATGGCGCAACTGTTCGTGGTGCTCGCGCGGCGCGACGCGGGGCACCTCCCGCAACCCCAAGCCGACTGAAGGACGCAAGCCATGCCGCAGGCCTTTCCCCACCACTACCGCACGCGTGCCGAAGCCAAGCCGGAGGGGCCGGTACGCGTCGGCGCCCAGGGCCTCACGACCATCGAAACGCTGCCGCCGCCGGAGTTCGACGGCCCGGAAGGCTACTGGTCGCCCGAGAGCCTGCTGCTGTCGGCCGTGGCGGACTGCTTCACGCTCACCTTCCGCCGCGTGGCGCGCGCGTCGAATCTCGAATGGCAGGACCTGCAGGTGGAAGTCCACGGCGTGCTGGACCGCGTGGACGAGGTCACGCGCTTCACGCACCTGACGATTTCGCCGCGGCTGCGACTGGCGGCCGGCGCGAGCGAGACGCTGGCGCTGACCGTGCTGAAGAAGGCGAAGTCGCTGTGCCTGATCAGCAATTCGCTGAACGCGCAGAGCGAGCTGGCGCCGCAGGTGCTGGCCGCCGCCGCGCAGGGCTGAACCCCGGCGCGGCGCGGCCGCGCCTCACTGCGGCTGGATGTTCGCGTCGCGGGCCAGCTGCACCCACTTCCTGATCTCGGCCGCCTGGAAGCCCTTGAGCTCCTCGGGCTTCATCACCATCGGCTGCATGCCGGTGGCGGCGAGCTTCTCGCGCATCTCCGGCTTCTGCAGCACCTCGTTGATTGCGGCGTTGAGCCTGGCGACGCGGTCGGCCGGCATGTGGGCGGGCCCGAACACGGCCAGCCAGGCGGTGATGTCGAAGCCCGGGAAGGTCTCGCCGAGCGCGGGCCACTCGGGCACGAGCGCAGCGCGCTTCGACGACGTGACGCCCAGCGCGCGCATCTTGCCACCCCTGGCCTGGGAGAGCGCGTTCGGGATGTCGACGAAGGTGAAGTCGACGATGCCGGCGATCGTGTCGGTGACGGCCAGCGGGATACCCTTGTACGGCACGGGCAGCACGTCGACCTTCGCCAGCTTGTTCAGCAGCGCGATGCTGGTCTGCGAACTGGAGGAGCCGTAGCCGGCCGAGACCTTGCCCGGACGCTGCTTCAGGTACGCGACGAATTCCTGGAGGTTCTTCGCCGGATGCTCCGCGCGCACCATCAGCACCAGCACGGTGTCGCCGACGCCCGCGATGGGCGTGAGATCCTTGACCGGGTCGTAGGGCAGGTTCTTCATCAGCGCGACGTTGGACGCGGCCGGCGAATTCGACGCGAACAGCAGGTTGTAGCCATCGGGCGCCGAGCGCACCACGTCCATGGCGCCGATGGAGCCGCCGGCGCCCGGCTTGTTCTCCACGATGAAGGACTGGCCCAGCGTGACCTGCAGCTGCTGCGCGAGCATGCGCGCGCCGATGTCGGTGCCGGACCCGGGCGGGAAGGGCACGACCAGCCGCACCGGCTTGTCGGGGTAGCCGCCCTGGGCCTGCACCGACAGCGCCGCGGCCAGGCCGAACGCGAGGGCCACGCCCCGCAGGAATGCTCGTCTCATCGTCTTTCGTCTCCGTGTTGTCTGGAAGGGGCGCCGGCGGCGACCCAGTCGGTCGGCACGCGCACGCGCATTTCGAGCGCGCGCTGCCCGTGCGCCTTGCCGAGCGGGTCGATGCGGCGCGAAGCCATGCCGCCGCCGCCGAGCGCGGCGTGCATGAGGAAGTTGAACGCGGCCAGCCCCGGCGCCTCGAAGCGCTGCACGGGCCCCTGCACGGTTCCGGCGAAGTGTTCCGCGATGCGCTCGCAGGTGAGCTCGCGCTTCAGGTGCGCGTGGAAGCGCGGCTCGCGGCAGAAGATCGCCACGTTGGAGAAGTCGCCCTTGTCGCCCGAGCGCGCATGCGCGACGGCCAGCAGCGGCACTTCCACCAGTTCGCCTTCGGCGCGCGCTTCGGGTTGCGGATCCGGCACCTGTGCCACCGCACCAGCACGCCAGGGTGTCCCCGCCGGCACGGCCACGGCGAAGGCCGGGTCCGCGTCCAGGTGCACGCGCGGCGCGGGCAGGCGCGTCTTGTCGACGAGGAAGGTGTAGAGCCGCACGATCGGCGAGGGCTTGGGCCGCCCGCCGATGAAGGCCGCCGTGCCCTGGGCGAAGCTCAGGCCGGACGAGCCGACTTCGCGCGCCAGCAGGTCCAGGGCCTTGGGATCGGGGTGCTCCGCCACCAGGCGCAGCACGACTTCGCGGCTGGCGCGCGCCTGCGATTGGGCGCCGTAGCTCGCCTCGGCGCCCAGCACCTCGACGTGCGTCGCCGTGAAATCCGGGAAGCCGCGCTCCTGCAGCAAGGCGCGCGAGCGGGCCAGCAGCGCTTCGGCCGTGCGCTCCGCCTTGCGGGCGGCATCCGTGCCGATGATGCAGACCAGCGAAGTCGCGCGCCAGCCGTCCTGCCACGTCGCGGACACCTTGTATTGCGTGGTCGGGGACCGGCCGCGCGCGCCGGTGATCCGGACGCGATCCGGGCCGTCCTGTTCCAGCCGCAGCTGCGAGAAGTCGGCGACGACGTCAGGCAGCACGTAGGCCGCGGGATCGCCGATTTCATAGAGCACCTGCTCGCCCACCGTTCGCGGCGTCACGAGCCCGCCCGTTGCTTCCGGCTTGGTGATGGCGAAGCTGCCGTCGGCTTCGCACTCGGCGATGGGATAGCCGATGTTCTCCCAGCCGGGGACCTGCTCCCAGTCGGTGAAGAGGCCGCCGGTGGCCTGCGGACCGCACTCGAGCAGGTGGCCCACGAGGCTGCCCGCCGCGAGACGGTCGTGGTCGCCTTCGGCCCAGCGGAATTCGTGCATGAGGATGCCGAGCGCCAGGGCGCTGTCGGCGCAGCGGCCGGTGATGACGATGTCCGCGCCGGCGTCCAGCGCCGCGGCGATCGGCAGCGCGCCGAGGTAGGCGTTGGCCGTGAGGAGGCGGCGCGGCAGCGGCTCGCCGCTGACCCATTCGCGCACGCCTTCGCTGCGCAATTCCTCCAGCAGCGGCAGGACGTCGTCGCCGTCGACCGCCGCGATGCGCAGCGGCACGCCGCGTTCCGCGCAGGCGGCTTCCAGCGCCTGCTTGCACGCGAGCGGATTCACCCCGCCGCCGTTGGTGACGACCTTCACCTTGCCGCGCGCCAGCGTCTCCAGGTGCGGCTGCAGGTAGCCGATCACGTCCGGCGGGAAGCCCGCGGCCGGGTCCTTCATGCGCGCGCGCGCCAGCAGCGACATGGTCACTTCCGCCAGGAAGTCCATCATGAGGTACTGCACGCCGGCGCCCAGCAGCTGCGGCACGGCCATCGGGCTGTCGCCCCAGGCGCCGCTGGCGCCCCCGATGCGGATGCTGCGGCTCATCGCGAGGCCTCCTGCACGCCGTGCGCGGCGTTGTCGCGTCCCAGGGCGGGGGCGGCGCGGTCCCAGCCGGCGCGCACGCCGTCGATGGACAGCGGCAGCGCGGTAAGCGCGAAGTCGGCGTCCGCCATCGGCTGCAGCATGTCCAATGCCTCGACCTGCGGATGCGCGAGTGCTTCGGGCAAGGAATGCACGGGCGCGCAGGGCACGCCGGCCTCGGCGAAGCGCTCGATCCAGTGCGTGCGCGGCTGCTGCCGCAGCAGCGCCGTGAGCTCGGCGACCAGGGCGTCCTTGTTCTGCAGCCGCGCGCGGTTGGTCGCGTAGCGCGCATCCTCCATCCAGCCCGGCCGGCCGAGTTCGGCGGCCAGTTTGGCGAACAGGCGGTCGTTGCCGCAGCACACGAGCAGCGGCCCGTCGGCTGTGTCGAAGGCCTCGTAGGGCACGAAGCCCGGGTGGCCGGAGCGATGGCGCTGCGGCAGCCTGCCCTCGTTGCGCCACGCGTCGGCCTTCTGCGCGTTCCAGGTCAGCGCAGTCTCCAGCAGCGAGGTGGCCACCACGCCGCCGCGGCCCGTGCGGGCCCGCTGGGCCAGCAGCGACAGCGCGCCGATCACCAGCCACATGCCGGAGCCCTGGTCGCAGAGGGACGTCGCCGAGCGCATGGGCGGATCGTCGGGGCCGCCATTGGTGCTCGATAGCCCGCTGAAGGCCTGGATCAGCGGCTCGTAGCCGGGACGCATGGCCATGGGTCCGCGCGCGCCGAAGGCGGAGATCTCGCAGTAGATCAGGGCGGGGTGGCGCGCACAGGCCGACGCGGCGTCGATGCCGAGGTCGCGGGTGACGCCGGGACGCAGGTTGTGCACGAGGATGTCCGCCCGGGCCAGGAGCCGTTCCAGCCCGGCGCGGCCCGCTTCGGTCTTGAGGTCCAGCGCGACCGACTGCTTGCCGGCGTTGAACACCTGGAAGATCAGCGAGTCGCCCGCGTGGAAGGCGGCGCCCATGCGGCGGGCGTCGTCGCCGCCTTCGGTGCGCTCCACCTTGATCACTTCCGCGCCGAGGCCGGCGAAGATCGAGCCGGCGAACGGACCGGCCAGGACCTGGCCGAGTTCCAGGACGCGAATGCCTTCGAGAACCTTGAGCACGCGGATGCTTCCTCCTGCAGATGGAAGGGGCAGTCTAGGCAGGCCCCGGCGATAGAACAAGGACAATGAAGGTATATGTGTGATCCGCTTTCCTGATCAGCCCCATGCGCATCAAGCTCACCCTGCAGCAGCTGGAAGCCTTCGAGAAGGTGGCAACCAGCGGCAGCTTCCGCGCCGCGGCCCAGGC
Source organism: Ramlibacter sp. bp-362 (assembly GCF_054956735.1). Lineage (NCBI taxonomy): Bacteria > Pseudomonadati > Pseudomonadota > Betaproteobacteria > Burkholderiales > Comamonadaceae > Ramlibacter > Ramlibacter sp. bp-362. The sequence continues at coordinate 13,222 of NZ_JBUDXE010000013.1, read as the reverse complement.
GCTGTTCGTCTCGCAACCGGCGCTGAGCCGCACCATCCGCATCGCCGAGGGCACGCTGGGCGCGCGCCTGTTCGACCGCGACACGCGCCGCGTGGCGCTCACGCCGGCCGGCGAGGAGCTGCTGCCGATCGCGCGGCGCATCCTGCAGGAGTTCGACAGCGCCTTCAGCGAGCTCTCGCAGTTCGTCGATGGCCGGCGCGGGCACGTCACCGTGGCGTCGCTGCCCTCGGTGGGCGTCGCGATCCTGCCGCGCACCGTGGCGCGGCTGCAGCGCGAACTGCCGGGCGTGGGTTTCACGCTGGAGGAGGCGCCGGCCGCGCCGCTGCTGAAGCTGGTGGAGCAGGGGCTGGTCGACTTCGCGATCACCGTGGAACCGCCGAAGGACGCGCGGCTGCGCTACACGCATCTGCTGGACGATCCCTTCGTGCTCGTGTGCCGCGGCGACGACCCGCTGGCGCGGCGCAAGTCCGTGCCCTGGACGGTGTTCTCCGGCCGCGCCTTCATCGGCAGCTCCGCCCAGGGCAGCATCGGCCCGATCGTCGACGCGGTGCTGCTGCGCGAATACATCGAGGTCGCGCGGACCTTCGACTACCCGAGCGTCGCGGCGGCCGGCGCGATGGTGGCGGAAGGTCTGGGCATCACGGCGCTCCCGCGCCTGGCACTGGGCCTGGTGGGCTCGCAGGAGCTCGTGGCCGTGCCGCTGCAGCGGCCGGCGGCGATCCGCCGCATCGGCATCGTGAGCCGCATCGGGCGCTCGCTGTCGCCGGCGGCGGAGGCCATGGTGCGGCACCTGGTGGCGGAGCTCGGCCGGCCTGGTTCCAGGCGAAGAGGCACCGCAGCGTGAAGCGGCGGCGCCCGCGCGCTGCGCGCAGCCAGGGATGCCGTTACGATCGAACGCGACCCGCCGCGGCGCGGGACGCAAAGGAAGGCGCACATGGATCTCGGCTTGCAAGGAAAACACGTCCTCGTCACGGGAGGCACCCGGGGCATCGGCCTCGCCTGCGCGCGCCTGTACCTCCAGGAGGGCGCTCGCGTCACGCTCTGCGGGCGCTCCGCCGCGTCGCGCGACGCCGCGCTGGCCTCGCTGTCAGGCGCCGGCCCGGTGAGCGCGCATCTCGCGGATGTCAGGGACGCGGCCGCGGCCCAGGCGCTGGTCGAGGCCGTGGAGTCGCGCGAAGGGCCGGTCGACGTGCTGGTGAATTGCGCCGGCGCCGCTGCACGCCGTCCCTATGCGGAGCTCGACCCCGCCGCATGGAAGGCCGCCTTCGACGCCAAGTTCCACGCCTACGTCAACGTCATCGATCCGCTCGTGAAGCGCATGGCGCAGCGCGGCAGCGGGGCCATCGTCAACGTGATCGGCATGGGCGGCAAGTTCCCCAAGCCCACGCACCTCGCCGGCGGCTCGGCGAACGCGGCCCTCATGCTGGCGACGGCCGGGTTGGCACTCGCCTATGCGCCGCACGGCATCCGCGTGAACGCGGTGAACCCGTCCCTCACCGTCACCGAACGATTGCAGGAAGGACTGGCCGCCGAAGCGCGCCTGCACGGCACCAGCGAGGAGGAAGCGCTGCGGCAGGCCTCGGCTTCCATGCCCTTGCGGCGGCTCGCGACGCCGGAGGAAGTGGCCGACGTCGTCGTCTACCTCAGTTCGGCGCGCGCGTCCTACGTGAGCGGCGCGATCGTGAACGTGGACGGGGCCGCCGGGGCGGCCGTCGTCTAGAGCGGCCGGGCCAGGACCCGTGCCGGCGCGCCGTCCGAACCTGCGATCGGCAGCGCCAGGAACATCGCCTCGACGCGCTGGCTGGCGAGCGGCGCCAGGTTGGTCAGGTGTTCGGCCACCAGCACGCCCTGCGACAGCAGGATCTGGTGCACGGGCCAGGTGAAGCCGCTGGGGCGCTTGTGCGCCGTCAGGTCGGGCGTGCTGAAGTCCACGCCGAGCAGCTTGACCTGGTGCTCCACCAGCCAGGACGCCGCGTCGATGGACAGATAGGGATGGTCTTCGTACTTCTCGGTGTTGACGTACTTCGCCCAGCCCGTGTCCAGCAGGACCATGTCGCCGGGCCGCAGCTGGGGCCGTGCGGCCTCCAGGTCCTGCGCGGTGATCACGCCGAACGGGTCCTTCTCGACGCGCCAGACCACGGCCGGGCCGTACAGCCGCTCCAGCGGGATCTGGTCGAAGGTGGGACCGTCGATCATGAAGTGCCGCGGCGCATCCACGTGGGTGCCGTGGTGGGCCACCATGTGGATCTCGGTGATGTTGGCGTTGCCCTCGGGCATGCTCAGGATCTGGCGGATCACGGGCTTGGGGAAGGCCGACGCGCGCGACAGGTCCTCGGTGAGGACGTGCGTCAGGTCCGTCCACGGGCCGGTGCCCGTTTCGCCGCGCGCGGCGGGCAGGGGCAGCCAGCCCTTCCATGCGCGCTTGATCGGTGCGTAGTGCTCACACATTGATGCCTCCTGTGGGCTCGCTGCGCTTCTCCTGCTCGTCGATGAAGCGCAGCGTGGCCTGGGCCGCCGCGTCCGGTGCGGTCGCGGCGACGTGGAACGAGTCGTTGGGGATCACGAGCAGGCGCGAGCCGGGGATCGTCGACTGCCAGGCGCGCGTGCCTTCGACGCCCGTGAGGTTCTGCGCCGGGTTGCGCGGATCGCCCGTGATCACCACCATCGTCGGGCAGGCGATGCGCGGCAGGACCGGGCGGATGTCGATGGTGTGCAGGTAGTCGATGAAGCCGGCCTGCGTCGACACGGGCGTGGCTTCCATCATGCGCGCCCACCACTCCTTGCCTTCCGGGGGCATCACGGAGCCGAGCCGGTTGGTCATCGTCCGGCGCACCCAGTGGCCGACGCCCAGCTCCTCGATCTCCCGCGAGGAATAGCCGGAGTTGGCGGTCACGACGGGCGTGCCCAGGACCGTGAGGCTGCGCAGCGCGGGCGGGCGGCTGCTCGCGAACTGCAGGGCCATGGTGCCGCCCACCTTCGCGGCGACGAGGTGGAAGGAGGCGATGCCGAGGGCGCGCGTCAGCGCCAGCAGGTCGTCGCCCACCTGCGCCAGCGACCAGGCGTGGTCGCGCGGCATGGGGGTGGAGCGGCCGAAGCCGCGCACGTCGAAGCGCAGCACGCGGTAGCGGCGCGCCAGGTGCGGGATCCACGCGTACCAGGCGTCGCTGTTCTCGGCCACGCCGTGCATCAGCACGATCCAGGGCGCGTCGGCCCAGGGATCGGTGAAGTCGTCGATGCGGTACCAGGTGTGCAGGTCCGGCGCCGTCTGGATCACCGGCATGGCGGTCCTCCTCGCCTCAGTCCAGCGAGATGTTCAGCTCGCGGATCAGCTTGTGCCAGCGCGGCACCTCCTGCTGCAGCACGCCGGCGAACTGCTGCGGCGTGTTGCCGACCGGCTCGTAGCCGATGTCGACCAGCTTCGCCTTCACGACCGGGTCGTGCACCGCCGCCTGCACCGCGGCCTGCAGCTTCGCGATCACCTCCGGCGGCGTGCGCGCCGGCACGACGATGCCCGCGAAGGCCTCCGCCAGCACGTTCGGGTAGCCCAGTTCCGCGAAGGTGGGCACGTCCGGCAGCTGGGGGATGCGCTTGGCATTGGCGACCGCGAGCGGGCGCACCTTGCCGCCGCGGATCAGGCCGCCGCCGCCGGCATAGTCGGTCATGGTGATCGGCACCTGGCCCGAGGCGACGTCCTGCAGGCTGAGCGCGCCGCCGCGGTACGGCACGTGGATCATCTCCAGGCCCGCTTCCTTCTTGAACAGCTCCATCGCCATCGCATGCGGGCTGCCGGTGCCGGCCGAGGCGTAGCTCAGCTTGCCGGGCTGCGCCTTCACCATCTGCACCAGTTCCTTCAGGTCCTTGGCCGGCGAGGCGGGGCCCGCCACCAGGATGGTGGGCAGGCGTCCCATCAGCGAGACCGGCGCGAAGTCCTTCGAGGGGTTGTACGGCAGCTTCCTGTACAGCGCCGGGTTGTAGACCAGCGTGCCGTTGTCCGCGGAGAAGATCGTGTAGCCGTCCGGCGCGGAGCGCGCGACTTCGGTCGCGGCGATGGCGGAGGCCGCGCCCGGCTTGTTCTCGATCACCACCGGCTGGCCCAGCTCGCGCGACAGCGCCGGCGCGATCATGCGCGCCAGCGCGTCCGAGCCGCCGCCGGCGGCGTACGGAATGATCCAGCGCACGGGCCGGTTGGGATAGCCCTGGGCCGCGGCGGCCCCGAGCAGTGCCAGCAGGCCGAAGCCCAGGATCGCGGAACGCAGTGTGCGGATCATGTTGTCTCCTCTCGAGGGGTGGGTCGGATCGGTGTTCAGTCGTCCAGCAGGATGCGGCCGCCGCGCGTGAGCACCTGCCCGTCGACCGAGATCTCGGGATGGCGGATCACGCCTTCCAGGCGCAGCTTGGCGTGGCAGGTGCCGCCCAGCACCACGGTGTCGCCCAGGCCGATGTGCGAGGTGGCGTACATCTTCTTGTCGGTGCGCATGGAGCCGGTGGGCACCACGTTCTTGTTCAGGCCGATGGAGACTTCCGCCGGGCAGTTGTAGCTGTTCGGGTCGTTGGCCTTCTCGAGGATGTTGCGCCAGATCTGCGCCTGGTGGCCGCCCTCGATCTTCGTGACCATGCCCTTTTCCACCGTCAGGATGATCGGCTCCTTCAGCGCGCCGGTGGAGTGCGCCGTCAGGTCGAACACCACGCGGCCTTCGCCCGTGCCCTCGACCGGGCACACGTGCGATTCACCATCGGGGAAGGCGCAGCCGCCGCCCTTGCCGGGATGCAGCGCCAGCGGCATGCCGGCGATCGAGCGGCCCGGGCGGCCCTTGATGCTGGCAGTGAGGTCGGTGCCGTTCGGGCAGGTGACGCGCACCGTGTTGCCCTCGGTGTAGACCTTGGCGATCTTCTGGCCCAGGCGGTTCATCGCCTCGTAGTCGGCCCAGGCCGGGCCGCCTGGCTTGAGCATGTCGACGGTCAGTTCTTCCATCAGGATGAACTTCTTGTTGGCCTCCACCAGGTCCTCGGTGATCTTGGCGTGCGCCATCGCCGTGCTGGTGAGGTAGATGACGAGGTCCACCTCGGGGTCGAGCGCCGCGTGCATGACGGGACTGGCCGGGTTGGCCGCGTGGTGCGCGCGCGGCGTCATCACGGTCACGACCGGCTCCATGTCGAGGCCGTTGGCAGCCGCCGCGAGGCCCTGCCAGAGCAGCGGGTCCATCTGCGTGTCGGTCATGATCAGGACCTTGTCGCCGGCCTTGGCATTCAGTTTCAGCGGGGTCTGGAAGACCTTGGCGAGCTCGATCAGCTTCTGGGACATTCGTTCACTCCTTGATTCGTGCGGGATTCAGGACCGGGCCGGTGCGGCGGCCAGGTCGCGCGTGCGGTCGTACTCTTCGCGCGAGCTGGTCGCGCCGATGTGCAGCCCGCAGTCGATGACGACGTGCGTGCCGGTGCAGGCGCTCGCCATCGGCGAGCAGAAGAACAGGATGGGCGCGGCCACTTCCTCGGGCTGCACCCAGCGGCCCAGCGGCAGCTCGCGCGGCACGCGGGCCAGCGTCTCGGCCGAGATCTTGGCCTTCATCTGCGGCGTGAGCACCGGGCCGGGCAGGACGGCGTTCACGCGGATGTTGTCGCGGCCGAGTTCGAAGGCCGCATGGCGCGTCAGGCCCAACACGCCGGCCTTGCTCGCCGTGTAGCTGACGCCGTTGTTCATCGACATGCGCAGGCCCGCGAGCGAACCCACCGTGACGATGGCGCCGCCCCCGCGCCGGCGCAGCGCCGGGCCGCCGGCCTTGATGGAATTGAAGGGACCGGTGAGGTTCAGGTCGACGATCGCGTGCCAGTCCTCTTCCGTCATGGTCGCGAGCGTCTGGCGCGATCCGCCGCCGGCCACGTTGACGATGAAGTCGAGCCCGCCGAACTCCTGCTCGGTGCGCTCGATCGCGGCCGCGTATTCCTGCAGCCGGCGCACGTCGAAGGCGCCCGCGATCGCACGGGCGCCCGAGGCACGCAGTTCGCTCGCGAGTTGCTCGACGCCCTCGCCGTTGCGGTCGAACAGCGCGACCGCCGCGCCCTCGCGGGCGAACAGGCGCGCCGTCGCCGAGCCGATGCCTCCGGCCGCGCCGGTGATGAAGGCGACCTTGCCGCCGATGCCGTAATCCATTGTCTTCAGTCCTTGGGGTGAGGCCGCGAGCGCACTTCCACGCCCGCGTCGATTTCCATGTGGCGGATCACCATGCTGTAGTCCGCCTGCGCGCCGCTGCGCTGCACGGCTTCCGTCCAGGCCTGGAGCGTGGCCGGCGCCACGAGGTTGTGCACGCCCTGCCGGCGCGCTTCCTCGATGAACAGGGAGAGGTCCTTGAGCATCAGCCCCATGGGGCCGCCGTAATCGAAGGTGCCGGGCAGGATGGACTTGGGGAACTTGTCCTGCGTCGCGGCGTTGCGGCCGGAGCCGGCGTTGATGGCATCCAGCAGCGTGCCCGCGTCCAGCCCGGCCTTGACGCCCAGCACCGTGGCCTCGCAGGCGGCGATCATCCCGGCGGCCGAAATCGCGTTGTTCACGAGCTTGCAGACCTGCGCGAGGCCCGGCTCGCGTCCGACGTCGAACAGCTTGCCGGCGATGGCGCGCAACTGCGGCGCGGCGAGCGCAAGGGCCTCGGCGCTGCCCGATTGCATGACGGCCAGCGTGCCGGCCTCGGCGCCGCGCGGCCCGCCGCTCACCGGCGCGTCCAGGACGGCGACGCCGTGCGCGGCCATGCGCTCGGCCAGCGCGCGCACGGAGGCGGGGCCCACGGTGGACGTCTCGACCACCACCTTCAGGGCCTGGCCGCCGGCCAGTTCGCGGGCGACCTGCTCGGTCGCTTCCACCGAGGGCAGGCACAGGAACACGACGCTGGCCGTGTCCGCGACTTCGCGCGCGGAGGTGCAGGCGCGCGCCCCGGCCTGCGCGAAGGCGGCGCGCGCACCGGCGTCGAGGTCGTGCACGGCGAGCGCGTGGCCGGCGGCCAGCAGCCGTCGCGCCATGGCCCCGCCCATGTGGCCGAGGCCGATGAATCCCGTGATGTCCGGCATGGATTCCTGTGTTGACGTATTCCGATTATCGGAATACATTTCTGTTATCAGGAATTTTAGCGGTCGCGGGCCGCAGCGTCAACGCGATGGCCGCCAACGGGAACGGACATGCCAACGAACACGGACAAGGAAGGATCCACCTCCTCGGGCACCGTCGCGCGGGTCGCCCTGCTGCTGCGCGTGCTCGCCGAGGGCGAGCACGATGCCAGCCTGAGCGACATCGCGCAACGCATGAAGCTGCCGGCCTCCACCACGCACCGGCTGCTGAGCCTGCTGCAGGAGCAGGGCTTCGTCGACCGGGACGCCGGAAGCCGCACCTACCGCCCCGGGCTGGAGTTCCTGCGCGTGTCCGGCCTCGTGACTTCGCGCGCGCAACTGACGGACGTCGCCCAGGGTTTCATGCAGGCGGTGGTGGACGAATGCGACGAGACCTGCATGCTGTCCGTCTACATGCCGCGCATCCGCGCCGCCATGATCGCCAAGGTGATCTACGGCAGCCATCCCCTGCGCTACGAGGCCACGCTGTACCAGCCCACGTCGCTCGCGTGGGGTTCCACCGGCCAGGGCATCCTCGCCTTCCTGCCGCCGGACGTGATCGAGGACATCATCGCGCACGACGGGCCCTCGCCTTCGAGCGGCAAGGCCGTGAAGCCGGCGCAACTGCGCCGGGACCTCGCGGCGATTCGGCAGCAGGGCTATGCGCATACGCGCGGCCAGAAGGTCCCCGGCGCCGTGGGCATCTCGGCGCCCGTGTTCAACAGCGGCGGCGTGGTCGCGGCGCTGTGCATCACCCTGCCGGACTCGCGCTTCGAGGAAGGCATGGAAGCGCGGCTCGCGCGGGTGCTGAAGGCGCAGGCCGCGCGCTTCAGCGATGCCCTCGGCTGGCGCGGCGTGCCGGCGGCTGCCTGATCAGGCCAGCATGGCGTCGACCTGCGTGAGCAGGCTGCGCGCCAGGGGCTCCTCGCCCGGTTCCACGCAGGAGAACAGCTTCTCCCGCAGCTGCGCGTCGTCCAGCGGCAGCTCCGCGTGGCCGCGGGCGAAGCGGATGGGCCCGCTGTCCAGCGACGTGCCGTCGCGCAGCGTGACCGCGACCTGGTCGGTGTAGGCGAAGGAAGGTTCCAGCGGGCACGAGGTCTGCACCGTCCGCGTCTCCACGCGCTGCATCAGCGCGCGCACGGCCGGGTCCTGCAGCGAGGACGCCGACACTTCGGCGATGCCCAGCCGCCCGCGCGCGATCGCGGTGGCGACGGCGAACTCCATGCTGAAGCGCGCCTCTGTCAGCGTGCGCGGATCGTGGTGCCGCAGCACGCCGGCCGTCGTTTCGCTGATCGTGGCTTGCACCGCGAGGACGTCCGCCGGCGTGAAGCGGTGGCGCGCCGCGAGGTCCAGCACGCCGTCGACGACACGATGGACCGCATAGCACACCGGGTATTTCTTGATGCCGGGGCGCATGCGCAGGAGGGTCGATGCGAAGTCCTCGGGCACCGCGCTGTCCAGGTCGACGCGCGAGGGGTCGCCCGCGAGCGCGACCAGCAGGCCGGCGCGCGCATCGAGCGCGTCGGCCGATGCGTCCAGCCCCGCCTGGGCCAGTTCGACGGCGTGGATCCCGGCTTCGGCGGCGCGGCCCAGGTGCAGCGGCTTGGTCATCGAGCCGAAGTTGGCGATGACGCCGCTGGCGGAACTCGCCGCGATGCCGAGCGCGTTCGCCGTGCGGCGCGCGTCCAGGCCGCGCAGCGATGCCACCGCCGCGGCCACCGCGACCACGCCGAACACGGCGCTCGGGTGCCAGCCCCGGGCGTGCAGGGAAACACGGATGCGCCGCTGCAGCTCGCTCCAGACCGCATAGCCCTTCGCGTAGGCCTGCACCAGCGCGAACCCGCCCTGGCCCGTGCGTTCGTGCTCCGCCAGCAACGCCGGGACGATCACCACGCTGGGATGACCGCCCAGGCCGACGTCGTCGTAGTCCAGGGCATGGCCCGCGACGCCGTTGACCAGCGCCGCCGAAGCGCTGTCGGCGCGCTCGGTGCCGAACAGCACGGACGCATGACCCTGCCCCGCGCCGCGCGTGCGCACCCACTGGTGCACCACGCGCGTGGGCTCTTCGCCGCGCCCAGCGAGGATGCACGCGATCGTGTCGATGAACGCGGTGCGAACGAGGGACGCGAGCGCGGCGCGGTCCGCCGCGGTGAACTGCGCGGATGCGTCGGCGCTGCAGCGCTCGGCGAGCGCCTGCGAGAGGGTCGTGCGCGTCACTCGGGCTTCAGGCCCAGCTTCCGCACGATGGGACCCCAGAGGTCATGCTCGCGCTGGACCATCGCGGCCGTCTGCTGCGGCGTCGCCGACACCGTCTCGTAGCCGGCCTTGACGAAGCTTTCCTTCAGGCCGGGGTCCGAGATGGCCTTGGTGTTGGCCGCGGCCAGCTTGGCGATCACGTCCTGCGGCGTCCCCGCGGGAACAAACAGCGCGAACCGGATGCTCGAATCCACGCCCTTGTAGCCGAGTTCGGCGACCGTCGGCGCATCGGGCAGCAGCGACGTGCGCTTCTCCGTCATCACCGCCAGCACGCGGACCTTGTGGCCCTGGATCAGCGGCAGCATGGAGCTCAGGCTGAAGGCGCCGAAGTGCGTCTGCTTGGCCAGCAGGTCCGTCACGGCGGGCGAGGTGCCGCGGTAGGTGATGTGCTGCAGCTTGATGCCGGCCAGGCTGGCCAGCTGCTCCATCGCCAGGTGCTGCGGCGAGCCGAGTCCGGCGGTGCCGTAGTTCATGCCGCGCGTGTCGGCCTTGGCGGCCTTCACCAGGTCCGGCAAGGACTTGATGGGGCTGCCGGCTTCCACGACGATCACGTTGGGCGACTCCGCCACCGTGCCCACCGCCACCAGGTCCTTCAGCGGGTCATAGCTCAGCTTGGGGAAGATGTGCGGGAACATGCCGATGATGGTCCCCTGCATCAGGATCGTGTGACCGTCCGGCGCTGCCTTGGCGACGAGGTCGTTGCCGATGTTGCCGGTGGCCCCGGGCCGGTTGTCGATCACGATCGGCTGGCTCAGCGAGGGGCGCAGCTTGTCGACCAGCATGCGGGCGAGCACGTCGGTGCCGCCGCCGGGCGGGAAGGGCACCACCAGCTTGACGGTCTGGGTGGGCCAGTCGGACTGCGCGGCCACCGGAGCGGCGGCGAAGGCGAGCGGCAGGCACGCCAGCAGGGCGGCGGCGGTGCGTCGGGAGATATGGCGCATGGTGTTCGGGTGCCTCATAGTTGGGGGATCTTCGCCTTGCGGACGAGGTCGGCCACGACCTTCTGGTCCGCGGCGATCTGGCGCGCGAACGCGTCTTCCTGCAGCGTGGACGGCACCAGGCCGGCCTGCACGAAGCGCTCGCGGATCTCGGTGCTGCCCGTGATGCTGCGCAGCGCCTTCGTCAGCTCGGCCACCACTTCCCGCGGGGTGCCCGCGGGCGCGAAGATGCCGATCCAGGCCGGGAACTCCAGGCCCTGGAAGCCCTGCTCCTGCGCCGTGGGGACGTCCGGCATCAGCGGCGAACGCTCCGGCGTCAGCACGGCCAGTGCGCGCAGCTTGCCCGCCTTGACCTGCGGCGCCGAGTTGGTGATGGAATCGAACATCACCTGCACCTGGCCGGCCAGCAGGTCGGTGGCGGCGGGCACCGCGCCCTTGTAGGGGACGTGCAGCAGCTGGGTGCCGGTGCGCGAGGCGAACAGCTCGCCGTTCAGGTGCAGGATGGTGCCCGGGCCCGACGAGGCGAACGCCACCTTGCCGGGGTTGGCCTTCACGTACTGCACGAATTCGGCGAGCGTGCGCGCCGGCACCGACGGGTGCACGACGATGGCCGTCGGGCCGTGGGCCAGCAGCGCCAGCGGCACGAAATCCTTTGCCGCGTCGTATGGGAGGTTCTTGCGCAGCACCGGCGCGATCACGTGCGTGGACGCGGACGTGAGCAGCAGCGTGTAGCCGTCGGCCGGCGACTTCGCCACCAGGTCGGCGCCGATGGTGCCGCCGGCGCCGGACTTGTAGTCCACCACGACCGGCTGGCCGAGCGCTTCCTGCAGCTTCAGCGCGACGGGACGGGCCACGACGTCGACCGGCGAACCGGGCGGGAAGGGATTGATGATCTTCACGGGACGCGCGGGATAGCCCTGCGCCCACGCCGCGGGCGCGGCCAGGGCGCCGGCCGCGAGCCAGAGGGCTGCTTCACGACGGTTCATGGAAACTCCTTCATCACCACTATTCCGATTAGCGGAATAGCATTCTGATAACAGGAATGGTACCGTCAGTGATGCCCCGAGTCAAACCCGGAGCCGTTCGCGCAATTCGCGCTTGAGGACCTTGCCGTAGTTGTTCTTGGGGAGCGCCGCGACGAATTCGTAGCGCTTGGGCCGCTTGAAGCGGCCGATGTGCTCCAGGCAGAGCGCATCGAGTTCGTCCGCTTCGACGCGCTGCCCCGTACGGAACACGACGAAGGCGACGACGACCTCGCCCCACTCGGGATCGGGCGCGCCCACGACCGCCACCTCCGCCACGGCCGGATGCAGCTGCAGCACCTCCTCGACCTCGCGCGGATAGATGTTGGAGCCGCCGCTGATCAGGACGTCCTTGCTGCGGTCCTTCAGCGTCAGGAAGCCGTCCTCGTCGAGGCTGCCCATGTCGCCCGTGAACAGCCAGCCATCGCGCAGCGCCGCGGCGGTGGCGTCGGGATCGCGCCAGTAGCCCGCCATCACGGTGTCGCCGCGCACCAGCACCTCCCCCACCTCGCCCACCGGCAGGGGCTCGCCCTCGGCCGTCGCCACGCGCACCTGCACCGGCGTCTGCGCGAAGCCGACCGACGCGAGGCGCTGCAGGTACCGCGGGTGCGCCACGTCGGACAGGTACGCGCGCGGCAGCGACGTGATCACCATCGGGCTCTCGCCCTGGCCGTAGATCTGCACGAAGCGCGGGCCCATGACGCGCAGCGCGCGCTGGATGTCCGCCAGGTACATGGGCGCGCCGCCGTACACGATGGTCTTGAAGCCTTCGCCGTCGGCGCCGGCGAACTCCGCGTGGTCCACCAGGCGCTTGACGATCGTCGGCGCGGCGAACATCGACAGCCGCCCCACGGTGCGGGCGAGCGCGAACATCTCCACGGGATCGAAGCCGCCCGAGGCGGGAACGACGTGGCGCGCGCCGGCCATCATGTGCGGGATCGCGTAGATGCCGGCGCCGTGCGACATGGGCGCGGCGTAGACGATGGCGTCGCGGCTGTCGATGGCATCGACGTCGACGAAGTACGTGAGCCCCATCGTCGCCAGGTTGCGGTGCGTGAGCATCACGCCCTTGGGCTTGCCGGTGGTGCCGCTCGTGTAGAAGAGCCAGGCGAGGTCCTCCGGCCGCCGCTGCGCCAGGTCTGCAGGCGGCGGCGAGAAGAGCGCGTCGTAGTCCGGGCCGGTCGCATCGATCGTGCGTCCCGGCGCCACGAGCCCGGCGCCGATGTCGGGCGTGACGAAGGCCCAGCGCGCCTGCGCATGGTCCAGGATCCACTGGGCTTCACGCAGGTGCAGCTTGGCGTTGATGGGTACCACGGCCAGGCCGGCCCACCAGGCGGCGTACATCAGTTCGAGGTAGGCGGGGTGGTTGCGCATGAACAGCGCGACGCGGTCGCCGGGCGCGAGGCCGCCCTCGCGCATGGCGGCGGCGAGGCGCGCGACCCGCTCCGCCAGCTGGCCGTAGTCCAGCAGCAGGCGATCGCCTTCGAAGAGGGCAGGACGGCGCGGATCGGACCGCGCGATGCGCAGGAGGGTGTGGGCGAGGTTCATGGCTGGTCCGCACGATAGTGCGTCCCGGCGCCCTCCCGCAAGCGCAAAAGGAAACGCCCGGTGGGGGACCACCGGGCGTCGAATTTGGTTGCGCGGGCAAGATTTGAACTTGCGACCTTTGGGTTATGAGCCCGTGTTTTCTTGTGCGTAGGTGCAGAGAGGTTGACCGATCAAGGATGGCTCCAGACGGGGTGAACTGTTAAAAATCAAGGACTTACCTCATCCTGCCCGTGACACCGACCGGCCCCTTTTGCGCCCGCGTGCCCACGTCCGTGTCACACCCCCGGAATGAACCGCGCCGGCTTTCCCGGAGGCTCCTACACTTGAGACGGAGCCATGAGAAAGTCAAAGAAGTTTTCCCCCGAG
>NZ_JBUDXE010000012.1:0-114834 GCF_054956735.1 Ramlibacter sp. bp-362 | reverse complement strand
CTCACCGCCAGCCTGCGAATGCGGCCGTAGGCTGGCGGTGAGCGCAGCGAACCCCAGCTTCTTCACGCGTACCGCTTGGTCCGCAGGTTGTTCTTCATCTCCCGCAACAGCGGCTGCAGCCGCCCGCCGCCGATCTTCAGCGCCACCGTCGTCGCCAGCACGTCGATGATCATCAGGTGCAGCAGCCGCGAGACCATGGGGCTGTAGCGGTCGTAGCCTTCCGGATGGTCCGCCGACAGGTGGATCTGGCCGGCGGTCGCCAGCGGCGACCCGGTCGCCGTGATCACGATGGTGGTGGCGCCGTTGCGGCGGGCGATGTCGCACGCGTCCATCAGGTCGCGCGTGCGGCCCGAGTTCGAGATCACCACCGCGCAGTCGCCCGGCCCCAGCAGCGTCGCGCTCATCACCTGCATGTGCCCGTCGCTGTACGAGATCGTGTTCACGCCCAGGCGGAAGAACTTGTGCTGCGCATCCAGCGCCACCACGCCCGAGTTGCCGGCGCCGTAGAACTCGATGCGCCGCCCCGTCCTGTACGTGGACGCGAGCGCCTCCGCCGCCTTCTCGATCGCGAAGGTCGAGGCGTCGTTGCGGTACTTCAGGAACGCGGCGACGGCGTTGTCGATCACCTTCACCAGCACGTCGCCGGTCTTGTCGTCCGGGTCCACGCTGCGGTGGATGAAGGGCACGCCCTCGCTGACGCTGCCGGCCAGCTTGAGCTTGAAGTCCGACAGGCCGTCGTAGCCCATGCTGCGGCAGAAGCGCACCACGGTCGGCTTGCTGACGTGCGCGCGGTCCGCCAGCTCGCTCACGGGCAGGTTGGCGAAGGCGCGCGGGTCGCCCAGCACCAGGCGCGCCACCCGCTGCTCCGCCGGGGCCAGCGAGGGCATGGACGCCTTGATGCGGTCCAGCATGGCGAGCCTCAGCACTCCTCGGACCAGCAGAAGCCGTCGCGGGCGATCATCGCGCTGGAGGCGCTCGGCCCCCAGGTGCCCGCTGCGTACGGGCGCGGCTCGCGTTCCTCGCTGGCCCAGTGCTCCATGATGGGCTCGACCCAGCGCCAGGCCGCCTCCTGCTCGTCGCTGCGCACGAACAGGTTCAGGCGCCCCGCGATCACGTCCAGCAGCAGGCGCTCGTAGGCGCCCACGCGTTCGGAACCGAAGCGCTTGTCGAAATCCAGGTCCAGGTGCACGGGCGCGAGCACCGGGCCGTTGCGCCGGTTCTCCTGTCCCTGCGCCAGGAGGTGCAGCTCCAGCCCGTCGCGCGGCTGCAGGTTGATCACCAGCCGGTTCCAGCTGCCCGGCGGCGCGCTGTAGATCGCGTGCGGCGCCTCGCGGAAGTTCACCACGATGTGCGCCTCGCGCGAGGCCAGCCGCTTGCCGGTGCGGATGTAGAAGGGCACGCCCGCCCAGCGCCAGCTGGCGATCTCGGCGCGCAGCGCGACGAAGGTCTCGGTGTGGCTGTCCGGGTCCACGCCCGGCTCCTCGCGGTAGCCGGGCACCTCGCGCCCGTTCACCTGGCCGCCGGCGTACTGCCCGCGCACCACGTGCTGGTCCAGCATCATGGGCGTCCAGCGCTGCAGCGAGCGCAGCACCTTGAGCTTCTCGTCGCGGATCGCGTCGGCATGCGCGTTCACCGGCGGCTCCATCGCGAGCGCGCACAGCAGCTGCAGCGCGTGGTTCTGCACCATGTCGCGCAGGGCGCCGGTCTTGTCGTAGAAGGCGCCGCGGCGCTCCACGCCGATCTCCTCGGCGATGGTGATCTGGATGTTGGAGATGTGCTCGCGCCGCCAGACCGGTTCGAACAGCGCGTTGCCGAAGCGCATCGCGAACAGGTTCTGCACGGCCGGCTTGCCCAGGTAGTGGTCGATGCGGAAGATCTGCCGCTCGTCGAACACGCTGCGCACGGCGTCGTTGATGGCGCGGTTGGAGGCGAGGTCGTGCCCCAGCGGCTTTTCCAGCACCAGGCGCGTGTGCGGGCGGTTGAGGCCCGCGGCCGCGAGCTGCTGGCAGGCCGTGGTGAACAGGTCCGGCGCCGTCGCCAGGTACATGACCACCGTCTCCGCATGGCGCTCGCGCAGCATGTCCGCGAGGCGCCGGTAGTCGCCCGGCTGGGACAGGTCCAGGCGCAGGAAATGCAGCAGCCCCGCGAAGCGGTCGAACTCTTCCGGCGTCGGCCGCTTGGCCAGGTCGACCTCGTCGAAGCGCGCGCGGATCAGCTCGCGGTATTGCGCATCGCTGAGGTCGTCGCGCGCGATCCCGATGATGCGGCCGCCCTGCGGGAGCGTGCCGTGGCGGAAGGCCTGGAACAGGGCCGGCATCAGCTTGCGCCAGGCGAGGTCGCCGGTGCCGCCGAACAGGACGAGGTCGAAACTCATGTTCTTGTTGCGCAGTCGTTGCTGTGAATGTAACTTGGTTTCATGGCCTGGAGCGCGGGGCGACGGATGTCTCCGCTGGGCGGTGACCGTTCCGTCGTAATTCCGTTACTCCGCGGGAACCGCGCGCGGCCTACGCCGGCGCGGGCGGCGGCGGCCGATAATCCGGCCATGAACCAACTGGATGCCCTCAAGCAGTTCACCACGGTCGTGGCGGACACCGGCGACTTCCGCCAGCTCGCGCAGTACCACCCGCAGGACGCGACCACCAATCCCTCGCTGATCCTGAAGGCCGTGCAGAAGTCCGAGTATGCGCACCTGCTGCAGGAAACGGTGGCGCGCCACCGCAAGGAGCCGCTGGCCGAGGTCATGGACCGCCTCCTCGTCCGGTTCGGCACCGAGATCCTGCAGTTGGTTCCCGGCCGCGTTTCCACGGAAGTGGATGCCCGCCTCAGCTTCGACACCGAGGCGACGGTGCAGCGCGGCGAGCGGCTCATGGCCTTGTACAAGGCGGAAGGCGTCGCGCCCGAGCGCGTCCTCATCAAGGTGGCCTCCACCTGGGAGGGCATCCAGGCGGCGCGGCAGCTGCAGCAGCGCGGCATCCGCACCAACCTGACCCTGCTGTTCTCGTTCTGCCAGGCGGTGGCCTGCGGCGAGGCGAAGGTGCAGCTGATCTCGCCCTTCGTGGGCCGGATCTACGACTGGTACAAGAAGAGCGCGGGCGCTTCCTGGGACGAAGCCGCGCGCGCGGGCGCCAACGACCCGGGCGTGCAGTCGGTGCGCCAGATCTACGAGTACTACAAGCACTTCGACGTCGCCACGGAAGTCATGGGCGCCAGCTTCCGCAACACCGGCCAGATCCTCGCGCTGGCGGGCTGCGACCTGCTGACCATCAGTCCCGAGCTGATGGCGCAGCTGCAGCAGTCGGACGCGCCAGTCGAGCGCGCGCTCGATCCGGCGCGCGCCAAGGTGGTCGACATGGAGCGCGTGCACTACGACGAAAAGCAGTTCCGCTGGGCGCTCAACGAGGACGCCATGGCCACCGAGAAGCTCGCCGAAGGCATCCGCGCCTTCGGGGCGGACGCGGTGAAGCTGGAACGGCTGATGCAGGCGGGCTGAGCGCATGCGCCCCCGTTGCGACCAGACCGCCGCCTGGCGGCAGCTGCACGAGCGCTTCGGCGCCCGGGGCGCCGCCTTCGACCTGCGCACGGCCTTCGCGCAGGACGCCGGGCGCTTCGCCGCCTTCAGCCAGGAGGCGCCGCACGTCTTCGCGGACCTCTCCAAGAACCTGCTGGACGCGGAGACCGAGCAGCTGCTGCTCGCGCTCGCGCGCGAGACCCAGCTGGAGGCGTATCGCGACGCGATGTTCGCCGGCGAACGCATCAACAACACCGAGAACCGCGCGGTCAAGCACTGGCTGCTGCGCGCGCCGCGCGACGCCGCCGACCCGGATTCCGTCGCCGTGCACGAGACGCTGGACGCGATGCTCGCGTTCGCCGGGCAGGTGCGCGCGGATGCAGCGATCACCGACGTGGTCAACATCGGCATCGGCGGATCCGACCTCGGACCGCAGATGGCGGTGGCGGCGCTCGACGCCTTCTGCCTGCCCGGCAAGCGCTTCCACTTCGTCTCCAACATCGACGGCCACGAGCTCGCGGCCGTGCTGCGGCAGCTGCGGCCGCAATCGACGCTGTTCCTCGTCGCTTCCAAGACCTTCACGACCCTGGAGACCATGACCAACGCGCGCTCGGCGCGCGCCTGGTTCGAGCAGCAGGGCGGCGGCGACGTCGCGCGCCACTTCGCCGCGCTCACGACCAACGTGGAGGCGGCGCGCCAGTTCGGCATCGCCACCACCTTCGGCTTCTGGGACTGGGTGGGCGGCCGCTATTCGCTCTGGTCGGCCATCGGCCTGCCGCTGGCCATCGCCATCGGCGCGCAGGGCTTCCGCGATCTGCTCGCCGGCGCCCATGCGATGGACGAGCACTTCCGCCGCGAGCCGCTCGCGCGCAACCTGCCGGTGCGCCTGGGCCTGCTGGACGTCTGGTACCGCGACTTCCACGGCTTCGCCAGCCGCAGCATCGCCCCGTACCACAGCGCGCTGCGCCGCCTGCCCGCCTACCTGCAGCAGCTGGAGATGGAAAGCAACGGCAAGAGCGTCGACGCGCAGGGGCAGCCGCTGGCCTTCGCCACCGCGCCGGTGCTCTGGGGCGAGCCCGGCACGAACGGCCAGCACGCCTACTTCCAGATGCTGCACCAGGGCAGCGACCGCGTGCCGGTGGAGTTCGTCGCCGTGCGCGAGCCCGCCCACGCGCTGGCCGGCCACCACGACCTGCTGCTGGCGAACGCATTGGCGCAGGCGCAGGCGCTGATGCAGGGCAAGGCGGACCCGGGCGGCCACCGCCACTTCCCCGGCAACCGCCCGAGCACCTTCTTCGTGCTGGAGCAGCTCTCGCCCGCCTCGCTCGGCGCCCTGCTGGTGCTGTACGAGCACCGCGTGTTCACCAGCGGCGCGATCTGGGGCATCGACAGCTTCGACCAGTGGGGCGTGGAGCTGGGCAAGGTGCTGGCGGGCGAGCTCGCCAAACGCCTGCGGGACGGCGCGACCGCGGGGCTGGACGCGTCCACGGCGGGCCTGCTGCAGCGGCTGCGCGGCTGAGAACGGCGCCGCTGCAGCCGCGGCCCGGGCGGCGTAGCATGCGGGCCATGGACAGCCCGGCCGCCGAGGACCTCACGACGCAGTGCTGCATCGCGGGCGGCGGCCCCGCCGGCCTGGTGCTCGGCTACATCCTCGCGCGCGCCGGCGTGCAGGTCGCCGTGTTCGAGAAGCACGACGACTTCCTGCGCGACTTCCGCGGCGACACCATCCACCCGTCCACGCTCACGGTGCTCGACGACCTGGGCCTGCTGGACGCCTTCCTGGCGCTGCCCCACCAGGAGATCGGCGAACTCACCGGCGAGGTGTACGGCGAGATGGTCACCATCGCCGACTTCCGCCACGTGCCGGCCCCGCGGCCCTTCCTGGTGCTGGTGCCGCAATGGGACTTCCTCGCCTTCATCGCCGCCAACGCGCGCCAGCTGCCCGGTTTCTCGCTGCACATGGGCGCCAAGGCGACGGAGGTGATCGAGGAAGGCGGCCGCATCGTGGGCATGCGCCTGGAGCAGGACGGCCGCCGCTTCGCCGTGCGCGCCGCGCTCACGGTGGCCGCCGACGGCCGCCACACCACGCTGCGCGGCAGCGCCGGGCTCGCGAGCACCGACACCGGCGCGCCGATCGACGTGCTGTGGTTCCGCCTGCCGCGCGACCCGCAGCGGCATCCGGCGCGCACCGGCGGCGTGATCCGCCCCGGCGCCATGCTGGTCATGCTCAATCGCGACAGCTACTGGCAATGCGCGTTCGTGATTCCCAAGGGTTCGCTCGAGCAGCTGCAGGCGCAGGGCATCGCAGCCTTTCGTGCGCGGGTCGCCGCGACGGCACCCTTCCTCGAACCCGAGGTGGGGACGCTGGCAGACTGGGACGCCGTCAAGCTGCTGAGCGTGCAGATCAGCCACATGCCCTGCTGGTTCCGCGACGGGCTGCTGTGCATCGGCGACGCCGCGCACGCGATGTCGCCGGTGGGTGGCGTGGGCATCAACCTGGCGATCCAGGACGCCGTGGCGGCGGCCAACCTGCTGGCCGAGCCCCTGCGCCTCGGGCAGCTGCGCGTCGAGGACCTGCAGGCGGTGCAGCGCCGGCGCGAGTGGCCGGCGCGGGTGACGCAGCGGGCGCAGGTGGCGATCCAGGACGAGGTGCTGTCGCCGGTGCTGGCGCGCAGCGAGGCGCCGCAGCGCCCGCCGATCGCGGTGAAGCTGCTGCAGCGGCTGCCGCTGCTGCGCCGGCTGCCGGCGCGCCTGGTGGGCATCGGCGTGCGGCCCGAGCGCGTGCACCCGGGCATCCTGCGCGTGCCGCAGCCCTGAACGCGTGCGCAGCCTCGACACCGACCTGCGTGATTCCGTGCGGCGCCAGCTCGCCGGCTTCGCCGCGCAGCGCGCCCCGCACGGCCCGCACAGCGCGGCCGCCGTCGCCATCGCGCTCGCGGAAGAGGGCACCGGCGCCTTCGTCACCGGCGTGCCGCAGCCGCAGGGCTGGAGCACGGCGCCCGCGCTGATCCTCACGCGGCGCGCCACGACCCTGAGCCGGCATGCGGGCCAGTGGGCGCTTCCCGGCGGCCGCATCGACGCCGGCGAGACGCCCGAGGAGGCGGCGCTGCGCGAACTGGAGGAGGAAGTGGGCCTGCGGCTCGGGCGCGAGGACGTGCTGGGCCTGCTCGACGACTACGTGACGCGCTCCGGTTTCGTGATCACGCCCGTGGTGGTGTGGGCCGGCACCGCGGCCACGCTCACGCCGCAGGCCGCGGAGGTGGCCAGCATCCACCGCATCCCGCTGCGCGAATTCATGCGCGCCGACGCGCCGATGCTGGAGCCCTCCGAGGAGCCCGGCCGCGAGATCCTGCGCATGCCCGTGGGCCGCACGTGGATCGCGGCGCCCACCGCGGCGGTGCTGTACCAGTTCCGCGAAGTGTGCATCGCGGGTCGTCCCACGCGCGTGGCGGGCTACGACCAGCCGCTGTTCGCGCGCCGCTGAGCACGGCGCGGGCAGGGATGTCCCGGGGCTGGTCGCCGGCTCGGAGGGGGGTGTATATTGCCCTTTGCATTTGTCCAAAACCGATCGGGGCGCGGCCCCGACGCCTCTTCGCGCTCGCCCATGACTGCTGCATCGCATGCGCGCCCCGAGCGCGCCCTCGACATGCCGGACCTCCGCGCCGATCCCGCCGACCGGGCGGACTTGCGCCGGCGCGGCCGTGGCGGCCGCCTGCTGGTCCTGGTGCTCCTGCTGGCGGCGGTGGCGCTGGGCTGGTACTGGTGGAGCGGGCAGGCGTCCGCGCCCGCGCCCCAGCCGGTCGTGCAGCAGCCGATGGGGCCCGTGCCGGACGCACCCGCGCCCGTCGAGGTGGTGGAGCCCACGATCAAGTACCCCTTGCCGGCCGCCAGCGCGGCGGCCGTGCCGCCGCAGGGCGTGCGCGGTGCGATCACCGGCCTCGTGGGCCAGGGTGGGGCCGCGGCCTTCCTGCTGCTCGACGATTTCCCGCGCCGCTTCGTCGCGACCGTGGACAACCTGGGCCGCGAGCACGCGCCGCCCGCCGCCTGGCCGGTGCTCCCGACCTCGGGCCGCTTCACGGCCGGGCAGGGCGCGGACGGCGCCGTGCTGGTGGCCGAGAACGCCGCGCGCTACGCGCCTTTCGTGGCCTTCGTGGACGCGATCGACGCCGGCGCCGCGGTCGCCCTCTACCGCCAGCTCTACCCGCACTTCCAGCAGGCCTACCGCGACCTCGGCTTCGGCGACCGCTACTTCAACGACCGCCTCGTGCAGGTGATCGACCTGCTGCTCGCGACGCCCGAGCCGCCGCCGCCCGTGCGGCTGGCGCTGCCGGAAGTGAAGGGGCCCGTGCCCCTGCGCGAGCCCTGGCTGCACTACGAGTTCGCCGACCCGCAGCTGCAGTCGCTGAGCGCGGGGCAGAAGATCCTGCTGCGCATGGGCCCGGTCCACGCGCAGCACCTGAAGGCCAAGCTCGCGCAGCTGCGCGCGCAGCTGGTGCAGGGCGCCGCCGCGCCGCCCGCCCGCTAGACGCCGCCGCCGAGGGATGTGCCGACCGCCCGGCGGCCGCAGCGCAACCTGAAAGGGCGGCACGCCTGTACATTGCGCCCATGGCACTCCGTGTCCACCGAAACCAGATGAACCCGACCAAGGCATGAGCAAGACAACGGTCCCGGACGAGGTCCGCCGTTTCATCCTGACCAGCATTCCCTCGGTGCCCTACCTCGAGGCCCTGCTGCTGCTGCGGGCCGAGTCGGCCCGCCCGTGGGACTCCTTCCGCGTCGCCGGCCGTCTTTACGTGAGCGAGGCGCAGGCGCTGGAGCTGCTGCAGGCGATGCAGCAGGCCGGCATCGCCTCGCGGCTGGAGGACGGCACCTTCGTCTACGCGCCCGTGAACGCGGAGCTGCTGGCGGTGATCGACGCGCTCGCGCAGACCTACTCGCAGGACCTCGTCGGCGTGACCGACCTGATCCACTCCCGCATCGACAAGCGCGCGCACCAGTTCGCGGACGCGTTCCGCTGGAAGAAGGACGGCAACTGATGGCTGCCCTGATCTACTCGCTCTGCGCACTCACCAGCTTCACCTGCCTCGTGCTGCTGTGGCGCAGCTACGTCGGCACCGGCTCGCGCCTGCTGTTCTGGAGCGCGCTGTGCTTCCTGCTGCTGACCGGCAACAACGTCCTGCTGGTGATCGACAAGGTGATCTTCCCCGTGTCCGTGGACCTGTACCTGTGGCGGCTGGTCGCCGCGCTCGCCGCGGTGCTGCTGCTGCTGTTCGGCCTGGTGTGGGAGGAGGAGTAGCCATGGAGCAGCTCCTGATGGGCGCGATCGCCGCGGCCTCGCTGTTCGCCGGCCTGTTCTTCTTCCGCTTCTGGCACCAGACGCGCGACCGCTTCTTCCTCTACTTCGCCGGCTCGTTCTGGCTCGAGGCCGGCAACCGCGTGGCGCTCGCGCTGGTGCCGCACGCGAGCGAGCAGGAGCCGCTGTTCTATCTCATCCGCCTGGTGGCCTACGGGCTGATCCTGGCCGCCATCTGGCAGAAGAACCGCGGGCGCCGCTGAGCGGCGCGCGCGCCGAGGGTTTTCACCGACCCGTTCGCGTGCATGTATTTGGACAAATGCATATACTGGATGCGCACGCCCGGCCCGGGAGTGCTGTCCTTCAGAACCTTGCATGACTGCTCGCCCCGCCTGGCGGGGCTTTTTTTTTGGAGACGCCATGAATGCAGTTCCGTCGAACGCGGCCGTGCGGGCGGATGCCGTGCCGGAGCCGGTCGCCGGCGTGCTGGCGGGCGTGGCCGCGGGCGCGGTCTACCTGGCGGCGCAGGTGTCGCTCACCGCGCTGGCGCACACCGGCGGCGCCGCCGAGCCGCTGCAGCGCATCGCCGCCATCCTGATGGGACCCGACGCGGCGCCGCCGCCGGCGGAACTCGATTTCACCGTGTTCGGCATGGCGATGATCATCCACTTCGCGCTGGCGATGGTGTTCGGGCGCCTGGTCGCGGCGCTGGTGTGGCGGCGCAGCCCGCCCGTGGCGCTCGCGATCGGCGCGGCCACGGGCGTCGCGCTGTTCGCCGTGGACTTCCACATCATCGCGCCGGTCGCCTTCCCCTGGTTCGAGGACTCGGTGCGGCTCGCGACCATCGTCGACCACGCGCTGTTCGGCGCCTTCGCCGCCGCGGTCTGCGTGTTCCTGCGCCGCTTCCGGGCGTAGCACGCCCTCAGGAGTCCCCGGACCCCAGCGGCGTGTGCGCGCCGCGCTCCTTGCTCCCCAGCGCCTCGATCAGGACCATCAGGTCCCGGTCGAGCCGCGCGAGCGTGGCCGCATCGAGGCGCTGCAGCGCGTCGGGCAGCACGCCCGTGAACGGGCCGGGCGCCTTCTTCAGGATCTTCTGGCCTTCCGGCGTGAGCCGCAGCTGCACGGCGCGCCGGTCGGTGCCGGCGCGCGCCGAGGCCACCAGGCCGGCGTCGGTCAGCGTGCGCAGCAGGTTGCTGGCCGTGGACTGGTGCACGTCCATGGCGCGGGCGAGCTCGCTGACACCGATGCCGGGATGCGCCCGCACCACGCTCAGCGCCCAGACCTGCGCGCCGGAGATGCCCGCCTTGCGTTCGACGGAGCGGAAATGCCCCTTGACCGCGTTGAAGACGATGCGGAAGCGGCGCAGGACGCGCGCCGCGGGATCGGGGCCGGCGCCGGCGGGCGGTTTCTTGCGTGGAGTCCTGGAGGTGCCCATGGCGTGCGGCCGATGATATTTCATGGCCGCGGCTTCGGGCGCCACGTGGTGCTTGCCGGGGCCGCGGCGAAGCGTTAGCTTGCGGCCATGCGCTACGTGCTGCACCACCATCCCCTGTCGTCCTACTGCCAGAAGGTCAGGATCGCCTGCTACGAGCTGGGCGTGGACTTCGAGCCGCGGCACGTCGACCTGGGCAACCCGCAGGAACGCGCCGCCTTCCTGGCGCTGTGGCCCACCGGCAAGATCCCGCTGCTGGTGGCGGACGGCCGCGTCGTGCCCGAGACGAGCATCATGATCGAGTTCCTGCAGCAGCACCATGCGGGCGCGCAGCCGCTGCTGCCGCGCGAGGCACAGGCGCGGCTGGAGGTGCGCCTGTGGGACCGCCTCTGCGACCAGTACGTGATGGCGCCGATGATGGCCATCGTGGCCAACGAGCTGCGGCCGGCGGCGCAGCGCGATCCCCTGGCGGTGGAGGCCTCGCTGGCCACGCTGCGCATGGCCTACGCGATGCTGGAGCGCCAGCTCGCGGGGCGCGAATGGCTGGCGGGGTCCGGCTTCAGCATGGCCGACTGCGCGGCGGCGCCGGCGCTGTTCTATGCGGCGACGCTGTGTCCCTTTCCCCCGGAATGCGCCGGGCTGGCCGCCTACTTCGAGCGTTTGGTGGCGCGTGCCTCGGTGCGGCGCGCGTGGGCCGAGGCGCAGCCGTTCTTCTCCAACTATCCGTTCTACGACCGGATTCCGGGGCGGTTCCTGCAGCCACTGGTGTAGCGCCGCGCCGCTGCCCTCACCCCGGCCCTCTCCCGCGAGCGGGAGAGGGAGCAAGGCGGTCAGACGTCGCGCTTCTTGCGGACGCTGGAGAAGGGGTCGATGTCGTCCAGCTGGCTCGGGCGGGTGTCGCGCACCTGGACGCGGGCGGAGGGCACGAGGTCCGGCAGCTGGCTGTCGAGCGCCGCCATGGAGTCTTCCCAGGCGCTCCAGTCGGCCTGGGTGTTGCCTTCGCCCACCACCTCGGGCAGGTGCGAAGGAATGGAATGTCCCGGATCCATGGGCTGCGTGACCGGCGGGCGGGGGCCTGCCGGGCGGGAGCTCGCCTTCTTCACCGCGGGCTTGGCGCCGCGGTTCCTGAACCACTTGAACATCTGCGTCCTCCGCCGGATGGCACGCGCCTGTGGCCGCGCCTCGGCTTGCCTGCTCCCTGCGCGCATTCTCGGGGGCGGCGCACGGGAGTCAAGAGGGGGAACCGCGGGCGCCGCCGGCCTCCATCCTGATGGCGGGGGCAGCGGGCGATCGCGGCGCGCCTCGCACCGGATTCAGGGCGCCGGCAGCACGATGCGCACCTGCGCGCCGCCCAGCGACCCGCGCCCGAGCTCCAGCTCGCCATGGTGGCTCGCGACGAGGTCGTTCACCACCGCGAGGCCGACGCCGTGGCCCGGCACGCGCTCATCGCCGCGCACGTGGATCTGCAGCACCGATGCCGTGTCGCTGAAGCCGGCGCCGTCGTCTTCCACTTCCAGCACCAGCCGGCCGTCTTCGCGCAAGGCCCGGGCGCGCACGCGGCTGCGCGCCCACTTGGACGCGTTGTCCATCACGTTGCCCAGGATCTCGAACAGGTCGCCCTCCTCGATGCGCCACGCGAGGTCCGGCGGGCACTCCGTGGTGAACGCGAGGCCCTTGTCGGCATGCACCTTGGCCAGCGCGTCGCGCACGCGGTCGAGCACCGGCGCCAGCAGCACGGGCGGCGCGAAGCGCGTGGCGCCGCCGGCCGCCGCGCGACCGAGCTGGTGCTGCACGATGTCGTCCATGCGCGCGACCTGCTCCTGCACGGCCGCGGGCAGCCGCGCCGGCTCGGCCAGCGCGTTGCGCAGGACGGCCAGCGGCGTCTTCAGGCTGTGCGCGAGGAAGCTCAGCGCCTCCTTGTAGCGGCCCTGGCGCACGCGTTCCTGCTGGATCAGCGTGTTCAGGTTGTCGGTGAGCGGCGCGATCTCGTTCGGGTAGCGGCCCTCGATGCGCGCCTGCTCGCCGCCCTCGATCCGGCGGATCTCCGCCGCCACGCGGGCGAGCGGCCGCAGCCCCCACTGCAGCAGCAGGATCTGCGCGATCAGCAGCAGCACGCCGGCGCCGCCCAGCCAGGCCCAGAGCGTGCGCGCGAACGCGTCGATCTCGCGGTCGAACTCGGCGCCGTCCTCCGCCACCGACAGCACCAGCGGCGCCTCGCTGCGTCCCGCCGCCCAGTGCACGCCGTAGCTCACGCGCAGGAAGCCGTGGCCGCCGCCTTCCACGGTTTCGTTGAGCCACTGTCCGGTGGCGACGCCGCTCCTGCGCAACGGCGGGTCGGCGCCCAGCGCGGAGGGCGAGCGCCACTGCTCGTCGCGCTTCGCGTTGTAGATGCTGGCATAGAGCCCCGACTGCGGCAGCGACAGCCGCGGCTCGGAGAAGCCGGGCGGCATCACCAGCGCGCCCGTGTCGTCCAGCTCGGCGCGCGCGAGCAGCAGGTAGATCGTGCCCTGCAGGCGGCCGAAGTGCACGGCGCGCACGCTGTCGGCGTGGGCCCGCTGCACCGCCAGCCCGGCGCCCGCCATGAAGGCCACCAGCACCAGCGCGGCGCCGAGCAGCAGGCGGGCCCGGATCGAGTAGCCGGGCTTCATCCCAGCGTGAAGCGGTAGCCCCGGCCGCGCACCGTCTCGATCGGCGCCAGCTCGCCGCGCGGGTCGAGCTTGCGGCGCAGGCGGCCGATCAGCACCTCCAGCACGTTGCTGTCGCGGTCCTCGCCGTGCGGGTAGAGATAGTCCGACAGCTCCTGCTTGGTGACCACGCGGGCGCGTTCGCGCACCAGGTATTCGAGCAGGCGGTATTCGTAGGCCGTGAGTTCCAGCGGCTCGCCGTCCAGCCGCACGGCCTGCGCGGAGAAGTCGATCACGAGCGGGCCCAGCGTGAGCGCGTCGCTCGCGGCCTTCAGCGAGCGGCGCAGCAGCGCCTTCACGCGCGCGGCGAGCTCGGGGTATTCGAAGGGCTTGACGACGTAGTCGTCGGCGCCGGCCTCCAGGCCGCTCACCTTGTCCTGCCAGCTGCCGCGCGCCGTGAGGATCAGCAGCGGCATGGTGCTGCCGGCGGCGCGCAGCCGCTGCACGATGGTCAGGCCGTTGAGCTTGGGCAGGCCCAGGTCCACGATGGCGAGGTCGAAGGGATATTCCTGGGCCAGGAAGAGGCCCTCCTCGCCGTCCTTCGCCTGGTCGACGCGGTAGCCCTCGGCCTCCAGCTGGCGGGCGAGCGGCAGCCGCAGCGCGGCGTCGTCCTCGATCAGCAGCAGTCGCATGGGCGGGCGGCTAGTGCGCTCGGCCCGTCGCCACGTCCACCAGCACCACGCGGACCTCGCCGCGCGCGGTGACCACCTTGACGCGCCAGACGGCGCGGCCGTTGGACTCGGCCTTCTCCACCGCCAGGACGCGCCCGCCGCTCTCGCGCTGGGCGACGGCCGCCGCGTCGTCGCGGCTGGCCGCGGCCCACGCGGGCAGGCCGGCGGTGGCGAGCAGGGCGGCGCAGAGCAGGGTGCGGGTGGTGTTCACGTCAGGGGTTCCGGGTTCAGCGGCGATGGTACTCGCGCTCGTCCAGCGGCGTGACGGACACGCGCACCGGCAGCGTCCGGCCGGGGTCGTTGCGCAGCACGGTCGTGTAGTGCTGGCCCTGGTACTCGTAGGTCACGCGGTAGCCGTTCACGCGCTGCTGCACGTCGTACACCGTGCGGCAGCTGCGCACCTCGCGCGGGGGCGCCTGCACGTATTGGGGCTGGTTGTTGGCGATGCGGTCGCCGGCCAGGGCACCGATCACCGCGCCGGCCGCCGTGGCGGCTTCGCGGCCGTGGCCCTTGCCGACCTGGTTGCCCAGCAGGCCGCCGGCGACACCGCCGATGATGGCGCCGCCGTAGCCGCCGCCGGTGGCGGTGGGCGCGTCCTGCACCCACTGGCTGCTGCATTCCTGGCGCGGCACCTGCACCGATTCGTACTGGGGCTGCACCTCCTGCACGCGGGCGCGGTCCACGAAGCTCGGGCCCTGCGGCTGGGCTTGCGCGGCGAAGGCGCCGGTGACGGCGAGGGCGAGAAGGGCGACACGTTTCATTTCGGGCTCCTGTTCGTTGTGATGGTGAGCTTAGGCGCGGGTGTGTGAACGGACGCTGAACGGATGTGAAGGTCCGTTCAGCTTCGTGGATTTACCAACGGCGGTCGGCGGCGCGGCCGATGTGCGTCAGGTCGAAGCCCCAGTTGCCCCAGGCGTTCGCCTGGCGCTGGACGTCCACGACGTCGAAGCTCCACGAGCGCTGGCTGGTGTTGCCGGCGCGGTCGCGCACGGTCAGCACGGCGACGTGGCGGCCCGGACGCAGGTTGTCGGCGTAGCGGATGTCGTCGTAGTCCACCCGGGCCTTCCGGGTCACGTCGCGGCCGTCGACACGCAGCGTGACGGAGCGCGGTGCGACGCCGCTGCCCTGGTCGTTGTAGCGCGCCGTGATCTCGGTGCGGCCGCGATCGCTCACGCGCTGGCTCTGCGAGGGCGTGACCTGCAGGATGCGCGGCGCCTGGCGGTCGCGCACCTGCTGGTTGCCGCGGTGCTGCTGGGGCGCGGCGGCGGCGGGTTGCGCCACGAGCAGGGCGGACAGGGGAAGGAGCAGCGCGGTGGCGGCGGCGATCCTGGTGCGGAGAGCGGTACGGGATTGCATGTTTCACCTCATGGAGTGGGTTGGTGTGGAAGGGAGTTTGCGACCGCGTGCATGAACGCCCCCTGAATGAAACGCAGATTTCTCCGGGCCCCGGCGCCAGCGCGCGCACCTCCAATCGAAGGAGGGCCGAATAGGGCCGATGGCTGTGACTTGCCGCACTAAACAGTCGCGCCGCCGGCGCGCACATTCGCTTCCCTGCCCGACGCGGAGAACGAATTGCACAGCGACCTCGCCCTGAAGATGACCGCCGACCTGTTCTGGACCGGCCTGCTCCTGTGCCTGCCGGTGCTGGGCGTGACGATGGTGGTGGGTCTGGTCCTGAGCATCCTGCAGGCGGTGACGCAGGTGCAGGAAATGTCGATCACTTTCGTGCCGAAATTGCTGGCCGCCGGCATCGCCGTGGTGGCGGCCGGCCCCTGGATGCTGCGCACGCTGTGCCGCTTCGCGGCCGGCCTGTGGACGCAGATCCCCTCGATGTTCTGAGCGCCATGCAGGAGATCGTCAGCCTGCTCGGCGCCGCCTGGATCACGACGGTGATGCTTCTCACGGTGCGCATCGCCGCGATCCTGCTGCTCACGCCCGTGCTGTACGCGGTGGCGATGCCGCTGCCGGTGCGGGTGCTGGTGGTGGTCGCGCTGGCCTGCGTCGTGGCGCTGCCCTTCGGCGGCGCGTCGGCGGTGCAGGTGCCGGATCGCACGGCCCTGCTCGCGGCGGTGCTGCGCGAAGCGGCCGTCGGTGCGACGCTGGGCCTCGGCATCCTGATGGCCTTCGGCGGCTTCGCCCTGGCCGGGCGCCTCGTCGACGTGCAGGCGGGCTACGGCATCGCGCAGGTCTTCGATCCGCTCACGCGCGCCCGGGTGCCCATCCTGTCCGCCGTGTTCGGCCTGCTCGCGGCGGTGTTCTTCTTCGTGGTCGACGGCCACCATGCCCTGCTGCGCGGCATCGCTTACAGCGTCGAGCGCTTCCCGATCGGCGCCGGCTGGCCGCAGGGCGCGGCGGCCGAACCCGTGGCGCGCCAGGCGGCCGGGCTCTTCACCCTCGGCTTCGCGCTGGCCGCGCCCATCGTGCTGGCCCTGCTGCTCGTGGAGTTCGTGCTCGGCGTGGTGTCGCGCAACCTGCCGCAGATGAACATGCTGGTGCTGGGCATCCCGGTGAAGATCCTCGCCGTCCTGCTGGCGCTGTCGGTGTGGGCCGGCGGCTTCGCCGCACCCGCGCGGCGGCTGTATGCCGGCATCGTCGACGCCTGGGCCGCGTGGTTCCAGTCGGGGGGACTGCGCTGATGGCCGAGCAGGATATCGACCGCAGCGAACAGGCCACGCCCTTCAAGCTGCAGAAGGCGCGCGAGCGCGGGCAGACGGCCCGCAGCGTCGATGCGGTGGCCTGCGCCGTGTTCCTGGCGGGCGTGGCCTGCCTGGCCTGGCAAGGCGGCGAGACCACCATCGCGCTGCTGCGCCTCGCGCGCGCGGCGCTGGCGCAGGCCGGGCGCCTCGATGCGGCGGGCGCCGCGCTGTCGCCGCTGGCCGCGGACCTCGCAACCGCGGCGGCCGGCGTGCTGCTGCCCTTGCTGCTGGCGCTGCCGCTCACGGGCGCCCTCGCGTCCGTGGCGCAGACCGGCATGGTGTTCTCCTTCACGCCCCTGCAGATGGACTTCCAGCGGGTGAATCCCGCGACCGGGTTCCAGCGCGTGTTCTCGCGCCGCACGCTGTTCGAGATCGCCCGCGCCTGCGCCAAGCTGCTGGTGCTGGCGGCGGCGGGCATCGCCTCGCTGCTGGCGCTGCTGCCGCAATTCCACGTGCTGTCGGCGATGGCGCCGGGCGCCTTCCTGCACACGCTCCTGGCGGACCTCGCGGGGCTGGGCTGGAAGATGGGCGCCGCGCTCGCGCTGGTGGCCGCCGCCGACCTGCTGTACACGCGGGCGGAGTTCGGCCGCAAGATGCGCATGAGCCGGCGCGAGCTGAAGGACGAATACCGCCACCGCGAAGGCGACCCGCGCATCCGGGGGCGGCTGCGCGAGCTGCGGCGCGAACTGCTGAAGCGCAGCCAGGCCCTGCGCAACACGCGCCATGCCGACGTCGTTCTGACGAACCCGACGCACTACGCCGTGGCCCTGCGCTACGTGCACGGCGAGATGGAAGCGCCGCGCGTCGTCGCCAAGGGCGCCGGGCAGCTGGCCGCGGCGATGCGGGAGCTCGCCGCCCGCCACCGCATCGTCGTCGTGCAGAACCCGCCGCTGGCGCGCCGCCTGTTCCGCGCCGCGGCGATCGACGCCACCCTGCCGGCCGAATTCCACGCGGAGGTGGCGCGCATCATCGTCTGGGTGCTGGCGATCCGGCGTCAGCGCGCCGCGGCGGCCGCGGGAGCCGCGGCATGAAGGCGCTCAAGGCCCTCCTGGGCCGCAACAGCGACGTCGCGATGGTGCTCGCCGTGCTGGGCGTGCTGCTCGTGCTGTTCGTGCCCGTGCCGCGGCCGCTGCTGGACTTCCTGATCCTGGCGAACTTCAGCTTCGCCTTCCTGCTGCTGCTGCTCACGTTCTACATGGCGCGGCCGGTGGAGTTCTCGACCTTCCCTTCGCTCTTGCTGCTCGCCACGCTGTTCCGCCTGTCGCTGAACGTCGCGGCCACCCGCCTGATCCTCGCCGAAGGCGATGCGGGGCGCGTGATCGCCGCCATCGGCTCCTACGTCGTGGCGGGAAATTACGTCGTGGGCCTCATCGTGTTCCTGCCGTTCCTGCTGATCGATCTCGTGGTCTCCAGCGTGCTCATGGCGCTGGGCATGATGATGATGCCGCCGACGACCGTGGCGCTGCCGCTGAAAGTATTGATGTTCGTGCTCGTGGACGGCTGGAGCCTGGTGCTGCAGGCGCTGGTCGGTTCCTTCCACTGACCGTGCCATGGACCTGGCCGCCGCCCCCGCCGCCGTGGACGAAGCCGCGCTGTGGGGCCGCCTGCGCGAGGGCGGCGACGAAGAGGCGCGCGCGCAGCTGCTCGCGCTGCACATGCCCTATGCCAAGGTCGTCGCGGCCAGCTACTACGGCAAGCGCTTCCACGACGAGATCGAGTTCGGCGACTACCTGCAGTACGCCTCGCTGGGCCTGCTCGAGGCGCTGGACCGCTACGACCCGGCGCGCGGCGTGCAGTTCCGGACCTTCGCGGCGCGGCGCATGCACGGGTCCATCCTCAACGGCCTGGAGCGGCTCACGGAGAAGCAGCAGCAGATCGCGGCGCGCCAGCGCCTGCGCCGCGAACGCATGCAGGACATCCAGGCGCTGGGCGCGCCGGGCGGCGAGGAGGCGCCGCAAGGCGCCGAGCAGCTGCTGCGCTTCGTCTCCGAGGTCGGCATCGGCCTGGCCCTGTGCTGGATGCTGGAGGGCACGGGCATGGTGGAGGGCCCCGAGCCGGCGGCTGCCGCGCCCTTCTACCGGAGTGTGGCGATGCGCCAACTGCGGCATCGATTGCTGCACGCCCTGGACGCCTTGCCGCCGCAGGACCGCACCGTGCTGCGCAGCCATTACCTGCAGGAGATCCCCTTCGACGAGATCGCCGCGACGCTGCAGCTCACCAAGGGGCGGATCTCGCAGATCCACAAGCAGGCGCTGCAGCGCCTGCGCGTGCTGATGCGCGAGCACGCCGACTGGGAAGCGGCTTTCTAGCGGCGCAGGCCGCGCTTGCGTTCCGGCCTCCCCTCCGTATCATGGCGGGCGCCCATAACGAGGAGGGACCCCATGGATTTCAAGCAATCCGTCATCCGCTGCGTGCGCGACAAGTACGCCGATTTCAACGGGCGCGCCAGCCGTCCGGAGTTCTGGTGGTTCGCGCTGGCCTGCTTCCTGGTGGCCGTCGTGTTCAACCTGCTGCGCCTGGAGCTGCTTGGCGCGCTGGTGAACCTGGCGCTGCTGCTGCCCTCGCTGGCCGTGGGTTCGCGCCGGCTGCACGACATCGGCAAGAGCGGCTGGTTCCAGCTGATCTGGCTCATTCCCCTGATCGGCTGGGCGATCATGATCTACTGGCTGGTGCAGCCGAGCGCCGGCCCCAACGAATACGGCGAAGGCCCCGCCGCGGCGGACGTGCCTGCCGAGATGCCTCCCGGGACGGTTTGAACGCGCTGCCCGGCGTCAGGGCGACAGCGTGACCTGCACGCTGTCGACGTACTCGCCGGGCGTCACGTCCTGGCGGGCGCGGATCCGCCCGTAGACGGTGAAGGTGACGTCCACCGTCCGGCTGTTCTGGACCTTGGCCAGCTGGGTCATCGCGTCCACGCCCGGCGTGTAGCCCCATACGGCGGAGCGGCCCGCATCGCGGAACAACCCGTAGTACAGGAGGTCGGTGCCGCCGGCCAGCTGCATCCGCCTGTTGTTGACCGAACCACCCGCCCCCGGTCCGATACCCAAGGTGAGATTGATGTTGGGGTTGCCGCCGGAGTCGCTTTCGCAGCGCACCAGGATCAGGGCAACCGTGTCCGTTGGCGCGCTGCTGGTGACGTCGTACACGCCGAAGGCCGTACTGCTGGAGCTCACGAATCCGCAGCTGATCGCGGCCTGCGCGCCCGGCGTGCAGGCGAGGGCGATGCCGGCGAGCGCCAGCGCCCTAGCGGCAGACCAGGCCGTCCTGCAGTTCATGCACCGCCTCCGCGAAGCTGGGAATGTCCATCACGCAAGAATAACTCCTGCCGTCGACCTGCACGCTGCCCGTGTAGCGGCCGGGCGGCGCGTCCTCCAGGTAGAACTCGCCCGAACGCGCCGTCTCGATCGGCAGGCGTGCCGGACCCGTCATCTCCCAGGCCCGGGTGGCGAGCGCCGTGCGCGCCTCGCCCCGCACCAGCCAGGCCTGTCCGCTCACGGCGCTCAGCTTGCGCCCCCCGAAGTTCACAAGCGTGCCGCTCTTGTAGGCGGGCGCGATGGTGACGCGCTTGCGCGCGATGCTGTATTCCATCGACAGCTGCCGGTCGTCGAGCGTCACGGTCTGGCGGCCGAAGGCGCCCACGTTCGGGATCAGCAGGTTGCCGTGGGTGTCTGTCTGGCCTTGCACCTGGCTGTTCAGCAGGATATCCACGCCCGCTTGGGGCACGCCCAGGCGCGCCAGCGCGAACCCGTCGGAGACGGGGCGGGTTGCGCCGACGTAGCCGTCCAGCGCCACCACCGCGCCCGAAACGCCCGCTTCGGCATAGTGCGCGTTGCCGCCCTGCGTCTGCGCGCTGGCGTTCAGGTCCACGGTCACCGGCTTCAGGTTCCATGTGGCGGAGCCGTAGGTGAAATCGCTGGCCACGCCGTGGTTGCGGGCCAGCAAAGTGCCTGCGCGGTAGCCCATCCCCTCGCCCTGCGGCAGCTGCTGGCCCGTCTCCGCCTCGACGGCGCGGTACTCCGGACCACTGCGGAAAGTGCCGCCCACCCAGCGCTGGTGCGCGAGCTCCAGCCGCAGGTAGACGTTGAAGGCCCAGTCCGTGTTGGTGTCGGTGCGGCTGCGTGTGTACTCGGCGAACAGCGTTGCCTGCCGGCCGAGGCTGGACGACACGCGCACCGCGTAGTTCTGGCGCGTTCCGATGGTCTCGTGCACACGCGCGTAGTCGAGCGACAGGTTGGCCTGGTCCGACAGGCGCGTCGAGCCGCCCAGGCGCGTTTCGTCCAGCAGACCGATCCCACCGCCGCCCAGGGCGAAGGTGCGGAATCCCCGCTCCAGCTTGCGGCGCGACGCGAACAATGTCATCTGCGGCGCGATGTAGGCGTAGCGCGCCGACCAGCCCTGCGCATGCCGCTCGGTGTCGTGGTCGACGCTGCCCAGCCTGCCCACGGAGAGCAGCCCCAGCGTGTCGCTGCGCAAGGTGAGGCCGGCGCCTCCGCTGGCGAAGTCGGGGCTGCCTTCGCCGCCGGCCTCCACGGTGACCCGGTCGCTCACGCCGTAGCGGTGGAAGCCCTGCCACGCGGACTCGCGGTAATGCCAACGGTCGTCGGCACCCAGTTCCGCGCGCCGCCCGAAGAAATAGCTGTATTCGTGCAGACCCTTGGCCAGCACGCTGTCGGTGAACAGGAAGGGCTGCTCGTAGACCTGGCGCCGGCCGGTGGCGTCGATCACGGTCACGCGCACGTCGCGTACGCCGTTGTAGTAATACAGGTTGTCGAGCGAGACGGGGCCGGGTGCCACCGTCGTGCGGTACAGCGTATTCCCGTCCACGGCCACTTCCACCTGCGACGGCGTGGGTGCGGCGACCTGGAAAGAGGCCGTCGGCTGGCGCATCACGTCCGGCGTGATTGCGAACAGGCGCGTGAGCGAGATGCCGGCGGCTGGAAAGGTCGTGCCGAGGGGACCACCGGCCGTAAGCTGATCGCCGGCCACCACCCGCCGGCCGCCCAAGCGGTCGTCCCAGACCAGTTGGGTCGTCCCGCGCGCGAATGCCGGTACCGGGCGGCCGGTCTCCACCTTGGCCTCCTGCCGCAGCAGCATTTCGCCGATGCGCACGTTCAGCTCGCCAGCCAGGCGGAGCTGCAGCGGCCCCGTGTCTGACTGGCGCACGGAGGCGCGGTAGTTCAGGATGCTGCTGGGCGCCGGCGTGGTGATCGGCGCCGGAGCGGGCCGGCCCGACAGATCGATGCGCGTCACCTCCAGCTCGCTGGACGGAAACGAAAGCGACACCGAGAGGCTGGCCTCGTCGAAGACGAGCTCCCGTGCGGAGAGTGCGCGCAGCGAGTAGTAGTCCATTCCGGCGGCGCTCCGTCGCGCCGCTTCGGTGGAGTTCACCTTGAGGCGGGGGAGGTCCTGCGCGGGCAGCCAGAAATCGCCGTCGGGCGTGCGCAGCAGGGTGAATTCGCCGCGGTTCACCCCGTTGCTGCGGACCGTGACGATCATCTCCTCGCCAAACTGGGGGGCCGCCGCGCCGGCCGCGGGCGCCTGCGCCCGAGCCGGTGTCAGCGGGCCGGCGAGTCCGCCCAGAACGGCAATCAGGAAGGCCGCGGAACGCGCATGCGCCGCCATCAATCCCGGCAGGCGCACGGCACAATGCTCACCGGAGGCATCCCGGCATCAGGCGCAGCGCGCCGCGTCCGCGGCGAGCGTGCGTTCGATCTTGCTGCTGTCCTCGCCTTCGACGGTGACCGAGAAGCTCTTCGCCTTCTGGCAGACCTCGCGCGGCACCTCGAGCCCGTAGGTCCGCGCGGTGCCCGGCAGAGAGTACCAGCCGTTGACGTAGCCCGTCCACCCGGCATTGTCGGAGAAGCTGACGCGAGCGGTGCGGAAATGCTGCGTGCCCGGGTTGCGCACCACCACCGAGAGCTTGCCGGCCTCGAGCGCCGGCTGGCCGACTTCGGGCTGCGGACTGGCGTTGCCCGGCGTCACGAACACCGGCACGCCGAAGCGGAAATAGAAGCTGACGGCGGTAGGCGCGCCGGGCTTGGCCGAGGGCACTTCCTCGATGAACAGGCGATAGGCGCGTTCCGTGCCCGTGGCCGGCGCCTTCGTCCCGATCCGGATCAGGCGCTTGGTGCCCGGCTCCAACTCCAACTGGCGCGGGAAATACACAAGGTCGCTGCTGTCGGTGTAGATGTCCTTGCCGGCGGCGTCCTGTGTCCAGGCCACGAGCTTGACCGCCACCCGCAGGCGCGCGGTGGAGTCGTTGGTGACGGTGATCGTCTCGCTCAGCACGCCCGGCTTCAAGTGGGCGCGAATGGGGGAAACGGAAAAGCTGGCGGGCAGCGCGGAGAGCGGAAGGGCGGCGATGAACGCGAGCCACAGATTGGCGGCCGCGCGCCGCGGGAACATCGGAATGCGCATGGCCGCCACTGTGGGTCCCCGAGCGGGAAAGGTCAAGGCGCGACGGAGATCGTGACCAGGTCCAGGTAGTCACCCGCCGTCGCATTCTGGAACTCGAATGGCCGGATGGTGCCTTTCACCGTGAACGAGAGCGTGCTGTTCTTCGAGATGGTGGCCGACGCCGGCGTGATCGCGAGGCTGTAGGGCAGGTACTCGGTCGTGACCGTGGTGTGCTGCATCCTGCGGACGCCAGGGCCAGTGGAGTACTTGCCGGTGCCGACCGTGAACGCCAGGGTGACGGTGCTGGACTGACCGCCATTGCACGTGATGCTGCCGTCCACGGTCGCCGTGGCGTCGGAAGTCGACGCGGGGTCAATCGGGGAGAACTGCAGGATCAGGTTGCCCGAGTTGAACTTGCAGTTGCTCTTCGAGACGATCACGGCCACGACGCCGAGGCCGGTAGGGGCCGCGGCGACCGGAAGCGGGGCACACGCAGCCAAGGCGAGCATGGAACCGCATCCCAGCTGCCCAACGCGCGATCGAAGAGGAAACTGCATGGTCAGAAATTGATCGGGCGCCGGAGTGCGGCGCCCGAAAGGTCAGCGCACGGCCGGGATCAGGGCGTCAGAACGACCGGGAGGGTCACGGAGTAGTTGCCTGCGCTCAGGTTCTGGTAGACGAGGGCGTCGATATCGCCGGTCACCGCCACCGAGACTTCCTGGCCGGGGGCCATGCCCGCGCCGGCGGGCAGGGTGGTGCTCCAGGTGAGCTTGAACGGGATCTTGTCGGCGGTCACCGTGGCGTGAACCATGTTGCCAAGGTAGGTGCCGTCCTCATCGGCGTCGATGCTCAGCTTGCTCGGCGCCTTGCCCTTGGTGCACAGATACTTGATGGCAGTCGAGCCGGTGGCGGCGGGAGCCAGCACCGGGTCCAGGGGACCAAAGTCCAGAGCCGGGGCTTCGGCCATCTTGCAGGTCCCGGTCACGCTGGCCTTGACTTCCATGTTCATGGAGTCGGCCAGCGCGGCAGTGGAAAAGACCGTCGCAACAGCGGCGGCGATGGCGATGCGAACAGCTTTCTTGCTCATGGCGTTCTCCTAACGATTCGTCCTAGGTGTGCTTAGGCGAAATGCCTAAGGCGATGGATGAACTGTAGGGCCATTCGTAACCCGTTGCAACAGCTTCTCTTAGCCAAATCAACGACTTAGTGCGACATCCGGCGCAAACCACAACGTTTGTCACGCGTAACGCACCGTTAACGCCCGGACGGCCGACGAGCGGCTCGTCCGGGTGGACGAGCGGGTTAACCCTAGGTTGCGAATCCGCCACCAAAGGCCGCCGGCGGCCCCGCTCATGCTGCCCTAAGACGGCCGCATTACGCTTCGCGTTCCGGAAGGGAGAACGCCTATGGAACGGGTGCCATCTTCGCGGCAGGAGCCCTGAATGCGGGTCCTGCTGGTCGAAGACGACGACATGATCGGCCACAGCCTGCGCGAGGCGCTCGCGGCGCAGGGCTGGTCCGTGGACTGGGTCCGCGACGGCCTGCTGGCGCAGAGCGCCTGGGCCGACGGCGACTACGCGTGCGTGCTGCTGGACCTGGGCCTGCCCAAGCGCGACGGCGTCGAAGTGCTGCGCCACGCGCGCAGCCGCGGCGACGCCACGCCGGTGCTGGTGCTCACCGCGCGCGACGGCCTCGACGACCGCGTCGCGGGCCTGGATCTCGGCGCCGACGACTACCTCGTGAAGCCCTACCAGCTGCGCGAGCTGCTGGCACGCATGCGCGCGATCATCCGCCGGCGCGACGGCAGCGCGCATTCCGTCATCGGCAACACCACCGTGCAACTGGATCTCACGACCCGCGAGGTGCTGGTGCAGGGCGAGCGCGCGCAGCTGTCGGCGCGGGAGTTCTCCTTGCTGCACGCGTTGCTGGAGCGCCCTGGCGCGATCCTCTCGCGCGAGCAGCTGGAAAACCGCATCTACGGCTGGGGCGAGGAGGTGAGCAGCAACGCGGTGGATGTCCTGATCCACGGCATGCGCCGCAAGCTCGGGCCCGATGCGATCCGCAACGTGCGCGGCCTCGGCTGGCGCGTCTCCGGCGGTGGGGCCGCCGCGCCCGGGAGCGCGCCATGAAATGGCAGGTGTTCCCCCGAGGCCCGATGTGCTCGCTGCGGCGGGCGCTCATGCTGTGGCTGGTCCCCGTGTTCGTGCTGGTGGGCGGCGCCTCGGCGGCGGTCACCTACTGGTCGTACGGCAACATGGTCGGCACCTTCCTGGACGACCAGATGCAGCAGCTGGCCGACGCGCTCGCGCACAACGAGATGGTGCAGCCCGCCCCGCAGAGCGCCGACCGCGTGCACAAGTGGGGCGCCTACGTCGTGCAGGACTTCGGGCCGCAGGGCGCGCTGCAGGCCACCTCGTGGCCCGACGTGCGCGTGCCGCTGCAGGCCGGCACCGGTTTCCACGACGTCGCGCAGGACGGCAGCCGCTGGCGCGTCTACACGCAGCCCGCGGCCCAGCCCGGCGGGCACAGCGTGCAGGTGCTGCAGAGCGCGCACTTCCGCGCCAAGCTGGCGGCCGAGCGCGCGGGCGCGGCGGTCGCGCCCTTCCTGCTGCTTCTGCCGCTGGCGATGTTCGTGCTGTGGGGCGTTGCGCGGGCGATGTCGCGCGCGCTGCAGGACATCGGCCGCGAAGCGGCGCAGCAGGACGAGCACCACATCGCCGAACTGCCCCTGGGCAACGTGCCGCAGGAGCTGAAGCCCCTCGTCTCCTCCTTCAACAGCCTGCTGCGGCGGCTGCGCGATGCCTTCGCGACGCAGCGGCGCTTCGTGCAGGACGCCGCGCACGAGCTGCGTACGCCGATCGCGGCGATCGGCCTGCAGGTGGAGAACATGCGCAACGACATGAACTGCCCCGCGGCGGAAGAGCGCTTCGCCCACCTGGAGGCCGGGGTGCGGCGGGCGCAGCGCCTGGTGGACCAGCTGCTGCGCCTGTCGCGGCAGGAGGCCGCGGGCGCCGACGGGCCGGCGATCGTCGACCTGCAGGCGCAACTGCGCGAAAGCATGAACACGCTGATCGGCCTGGCCGACCAGCGCAACATCGACCTCGGCCTGGTCGGGCCGGAGCAGGCGGGCGGGCCGATCACGCTCCATTGCGCGGCCGGCGACCTGCGCAGCCTGCTCGACAACCTGATCGAGAACGCGCTGCGCTACACGCCCGAGGGCGGGGTGGTCGACGTGCGCCTGTTGCACGAGTCGGGCCAGGTGGCCGTCGAAGTGGTGGACACGGGCCCCGGCATCCCGCAGGAACTGCTGCCGCGCGTGTTCGACCGCTTCTTCCGCGTCCCGGGAAACGGCGTGAGTGGCAGCGGCCTCGGCCTGGCGATCGCGCAGGCCGCGGCGCAGCGCGCGGGGCTGCTGCTCACGCTGCGCAACCGGCAGGACCGCAGCGGCCTGGTCGCCCGCATCGAGGGAGCCGCTCCTTCGCGTTGACGAATGAGATTGATTCGCATTAAGATGGCGCCCTCCCGTCGAAAGGACGCCTCATGCGCTCCAGCCGCCTCCTCCCCTCCCTCGCGTTCGCCTTCGCGGCCCTCGCCCTCCCCATGGCGCACGCGGCCGACACGCCCGAGTTCGCGCTCACCATCAAGGACCACAAGTTCGAACCGGCCGAGCTGAAGGTGCCCGCCGGCAAGCGCGTGAAGCTGGTGGTCCACAACCAGGACGGCACGCCCGAGGAGTTCGAAAGCCACAGCATGAACCGCGAGAAGGTGATCCCCGGCGGCGCCAGGGGCACCATCTTCGTCGGACCGCTGAAGCCGGGCCGCTACGAGTTCTTCGGCGAATACCACGAGAAGACGGCCCAGGGCGCCGTCGTCGCCGAGTAGGCGGCGCTCGCATGTTCGCCACGGCGCTGATCGTCTTCCGCGAGTCGCTGGAAGCGGCGCTCTTCGTCGGCATCGTCGCAGCGGCGACGCGTGGCCTGCCAGGGCGCACCCGCTGGCTCGCCGGCGGGGTCGGCGCCGGGGTGCTGGGAGCCCTCGCGCTCGCCTTCGCCGCGCAGCACGTGAGCGAATGGGTCGACGGCCTGGGCCAGGACATCGTCAACATCGGCATCCTGTCGCTCGCGCTGGCCATGCTGCTGTGGCACTGCATCTGGGTGAGCACGCATTCGCGCGAGCTGGCGCTGCAGGCGCGCCAGCTCGGCTCCTCGGTGCAGCTGGGGCAACGCACGCCCTGGGCCCTGACGATCGCCGTGGCGCTCGCCGTGCTGCGCGAAGGATCCGAGACCGTCCTCTTCGTCGGCGGCGCGCTGACCGGCTCCGCCGTGCAGCCGGCTGAAGTGGTGCTCTCGCTGGCGATCGGGGTGGCGCTCGGCGTCGCCGTCGGCGCGGTGGTCTACGGCGGGCTGACGCGCCTGCCGGTGCGCCACGTGTTCACCGCCACGAACGCGCTGATCGCTGTCCTGGCCGGTTCCATCGCGAGCCAGCTGGTGAAGTCGCTGGCGCAGGCCGGCTTCATCGAGCACTGGACTGCACCCGTGTGGGACACGAGCGCGGCGCTGTCACCCGACTCGGCGCTCGGCACCTTCCTGCATGCGCTGGTGGGCTACGACGCACGGCCTTCGGCCGCGCAGCTCGCCGGCTACGTGCTGGTGCTGGTGCTGATCTACGTCGGCACGCGCATGCTGCGGCCTTCGGCGCGCGTGCGCTGACGGCCCGTCCGGGCCGGTCAGAGGGTGATGGTCACGGTGACCGGATCGTCCGCCGGCACCGCGACGTGCAGCGTCAGCGCGGGTTCGATGGCCCAGAAGCCACCCAGCCACTCGGTGGCGGGCTGCGCGTGCGCGGCGGCCACGGTGAGCGTGTGCGCGTCGTCGTCGGCGCGGTTCACCGTGTCGGCCCAGGGCGTGGCAGGCAGCTCGATCCTCATGGAGTGGCACTGTAACCATGCGTTGCAGCCGCGTATACGGGCGCGATGCAGGAAACGTCGAATAGTTCACGCAAGGGTGCAGTAGCATCGTCCGCCTTGAAATGTTCACGCGCGCCCCTAGGTCGGGAGCGCTGCATCCGCACAACACCATGACCCAGAAACAGACCCTCTCCTTCCAGGCCGAGGTGGCGCAGCTGCTGCACCTCGTCACCCACTCGCTCTATTCCAACAAGGAGATCTTCCTCCGCGAGCTGATCTCCAACGCCTCCGACGCCTGCGACAAGCTGCGCTTCGAGGCGCTGCACGACGCCTCTCTCTACGAGGACCAGCCCAACCTGGAAGTGCGCGTCTCCTTCGACAAGGAAGCGCGCACGCTCACCGTCGCCGACAACGGCATCGGCCTGTCGCAGGAGGAGGCGATCGCCAACCTGGGCACCATCGCCAAGAGCGGCACGCGCGAGTTCATGAACCGCCTTTCGGGCGACCAGAAGGCCGACGCGCAGCTCATCGGCCAGTTCGGCGTCGGTTTCTATTCCGGCTTCATCGTCGCCGACCGCATCACCGTGGAGTCGCGCCGCGCCGGCCTGCCGGCGGAGCAGGGCGTGCGCTGGGTGAGCGCCGGCGCCGGCGACTTCGAGGTCGAGCAGATCACGCGCGCGCAGCGCGGCACCAGCGTGACGCTGCACCTGCGCGAGGACGCGCTGGACTACCTCTCCACCTGGAAGCTCAAATCCATCATCGGCAAGTACTCCGACCACATCTCGCTGCCCATCCTCATGCGCAAGGAGGAATGGAAGGAAGGCGAGGAAGGCAAAGGCGGCGAGCACGTGCTCACCGACGAATGGGAGACCGTCAACCAGGCCACCGCGCTGTGGTCGCGGGCGAAGAAGGACATCACGCCGGAGCAGTACAAGGAGTTCTACAAGGCGATCAGCCACGACTACGAGGACCCGCTCGCCTGGACGCACAACCGCGTGGAGGGCGGCACCGAGTACACGCAGCTGCTGTACATCCCCGCGCGCGCGCCCTTCGACCTGTGGAACCGCGAGAAGGCCGCCGGCGTCAAGCTGTACGTCAAGCGCGTGTTCATCATGGACGAGGCCGAGGCGCTGCTGCCCGCGTACCTGCGCTTCGTGAAGGGCGTGATCGACTCCGCCGACCTGCCGCTGAACGTCAGCCGCGAGCTGCTGCAGGAAAGCCGCGACGTGAAGGCGATCCGGGAGGGCAACACCCGGCGCGTGCTGGCCATGCTGGAAGACCTCGCGAAGGCCGAGAAGGAAGAAGGCGCGAGCGAGGAGGACAAGGGCAAGTTCGCGAAGTTCTACGCCGAGTTCGGCGCCGTCCTGAAGGAAGGCCTGGGCGAGGACTTCGGCAACCGCGAGCGCCTCGCGAAGCTCCTGCGCTTTGCCTCCACGTCCAGCGACACCGCGAGCGTGTCCCTGGCCGACTACAAGGCGCGGATGAAGGAAGGCCAGGAGGCCATCTACTACATCACCGCCGACACGCAGGCGGCCGCGGCGCACAGCCCGCAGCTGGAGATCTTCCGCAAAAAGGGCATCGAGGTGCTCTACATGACGGACCGCGTGGACGAGTGGGCGCTGTCCTTCCTGAACGAGTTCGACGGCACGCCGCTGCAGTCGGTGGCCAAGGGCGCCGTGGACCTGGGCAAGCTGCAGGACGAGGCGGAGAAGAAGGCCGCGGAGGAAGCGGCCGAGTCCTTCAAGCCGGTGCTGGCGAAGCTCAAGGAAGCGCTCAAGGACAAGGCCGAGGACGTGCGCGTGACCAGCCGCCTCGTGGATTCGCCGGCCTGCCTGGTGGTGACCGAGGGCGGCATGAGCCTGCAGCTGGCGCGCCTGCTCAAGCAGGCGGGCCAGAAGGCGCCGGACACCAAGCCGGTGCTGGAGGTGAACCCGGCGCACCCGCTGGTGCAGAAGCTCGATGGCTCGCCGAACTTCCACGACCTGGCGCTGATCCTGTTCGACCAGGCGCTGCTGGCCGAGGGCGGGATGCCGGAAGATCCGGCCGGGTACGTGAAGCGGGTGAACGCGTTGTTGTCGTGAGGATCAGGCGAAGCCGCACTCGCGGCGCGCCTGCGCCGCGTCGGCCGCGGTGAGCGTCTCGATCAGCGCGCGGGCGAGGTCCGGCGCGTCGCCGCCGCTGGCCACCGCGGCCGTGTAGGTGGTGCTCAGTTCGTGCGGGGGCGGCAGCACGCCGCTCAACTGCACGCCGGGCGTGATCAGGATCTCGGTGACCTGCGTGCAGCCCACGGCATCGGCCTCCGGCGCCTGCGCCAGCGCCGCCATCGCGGTGGCGCCGTTCGGGAAGGTGCGCAGCTCGGGGCGGTCCGCCAGGCCCAGCGCGCGCAGCACCTTGATGAAGTGGATGCCCGCCGTGGCCTTGGCCGGATCGGGGAAGTAGATCGCGCCGGCGTCCTGCAGCAGCGTGCGCAGTTCCTGCTCGCTGCGCACCTGCACCGGACCGCGGCCCGCCTTCAGCGCCAGCCCGGTCTGCACCTGGCCCACCGGCCGCATCGACGCCGCGTCCGCGCGGCCTTCGGCGACGAGTTCGTCGATCAGCTTCTGGCTCAGGACCAGCAGGTCGCAGGGATCGCCCGCGATCAGCTTTTCCTTCATCAGGCCGACGGCGCCGAAGCTCGCCTGGATGCGGCAGTCGTGCCGCGCCTCGAACGCGGCCTGCAGGCGCGTGACCAGGCCTTGCGCGGCGCCGCCGCTCAGGAGATGCAGCGTGCGCGCCATCAGTCCGCCTTGATGTGGGCGGACTTGATCACCTTGGCCCACTTCTGGATGTCGCCCTTCACGTAGCGGTCGAACTCCTGCGGGCTCATGACCATCGCCATCGCGCCCTGCCTGGCCCACTGCTGCTGCACCTCGGGCTGGCTCACGATCTTGCTGACGCCTTCGTTCAGGCGGTTGACGATCGCCGCGGGGGTGCCCTTGGGTGCGAGCAGCCCCAGCCAGATCGTCGCCTCGTAGCCGGGCACGCCCGACTCGTCCACCGTCGGCACGTCGGGCAGCACGGAGGAACGCTTCTTGCCGGTGGTGGCGAT
This sequence comes from Ramlibacter sp. bp-362, assembly GCF_054956735.1. Taxonomy (NCBI): domain Bacteria; kingdom Pseudomonadati; phylum Pseudomonadota; class Betaproteobacteria; order Burkholderiales; family Comamonadaceae; genus Ramlibacter; species Ramlibacter sp. bp-362. The sequence goes on along the minus strand of NZ_JBUDXE010000012.1, from coordinate 84,160 downwards.
GGCCTTCACCTTGCCGGCCTTGATGTTCTCCGCCTGCGTGGTGATGGCGTCGAACATCATGTCCACCTGGCCGCCCAGCACGTCGGTGCGCGCGCCGGAACTGCCCTTGTACGGGATGTGGACGATCTTGCTGTCCGACAGGCTCTTGAACAGCTCGCCGGCCATGTGGTATGGCGTGCCCGTGCCCGAGGAGGCGTAGTTGAGCTTGCCGGGCTTTTCCTTGGCGAGCTTGAGCACGTCGTGCACGTTGGCCACGCCCACCTTGGGATTGGCGACCAGCACGAGGTCGGACGAGTTGATCGGCGCGACCGCGACGAAGTCGCGTTCGAGCTCATAGGGCTTGTTGGCCACCAGCGTCTCGTTCACCGTGTGCGTGTTCGACATCAGCAGCAGCGTGTAGCCGTCGGGCGGCGACTTCGCCACGACGTCGGTGCCGATCACGGCGCCGGCGCCCGGCTTGTTCTCGACGATGAAGGAGCCGCCCAGCACCTCCGGCAGGCGCTGAGCCAGGTAGCGCGCGAACAGGTCGGCCGGCCCGCCCACCGCGAAGGGCACGACGATCTTCACGGGATGGCTGGGATACGCCTGCGCGGCGGCGGGCAGGGCGTGCAGCAGGCCGCCCGCGCAGGCGAGGGCGGCAGCGAGACGGACGAACTGGTGGCGCTTCATGGGAGCCTCCGGGGGCGTTGGGTTACTGGACCTTGCCGATCTTCTTCACGACGTCCGCCATGCGGTGCACGTCGTTCTGCACGTACTTCGTGAACTCGGGCGTGTCCTGGTACAGCACGGGGCTGCCGGCGGCCAGGATGACCTGCTTGACCTTGGGATCGTTGGCCGCGGCGCGGGCGGCGGCGCGCAGGCGCTGCACCACCGGCTCGGGCGTGCCGGCCGGCACGAACAGGCCGGACCACTGCGCGTACTCGGCGTCGTAGCCGGACTGCTTGAGCGAGGGCACGTCGGGCATGGTCTCGAGCCTGGTGGTGCCCCAGTGGGCCAGCACGCGGATCTTGCCGGCCTTCACGTGCTGCAGCACGGTGGCGGGACCGGTGGCGAGCGCATCCACCTGGCCGCCGAGCAGCGCGACCACGGCCGGGCCGGCGCCGGTGTAAGGGATGTGCGTCATGCGCACGTTCGCCACCTGCTTGAGGATCTCCATGGGCACGTGCATCGTCCCGTAGTTGCCCGACGAGCCGAAGTTGATCGCGCCCGGGCGCTTGCGGGCGTCCTCGACGAAGTCCTTCACCGTCTTCCAGGGCGCGTCGGCCCGCACGGCCAGCACGGTCGGGTCGGCGGTGAAGCGGGCCAGCGGCCGCAGCGCGTCGTACGAGTACATCTGCTGGCGGCCGAGGATGGTGTCGGCTTCCGGCAGCACGCTGTACGAGGACAGCGCCATGAGGATCGTGTAGCCGTCGGCCGGCGCCTTGGCCGCGTACGCCATGCCGATGCCGCCGCCCGCGCCGCCCTTGTTCTCGATCACGACCGGCTGGCCGAGGTTGCGGCTCATCGCTTCGGCCACGGGACGCGCGACCGTATCGGCCAGGCCGCCCGGCGGGAAGGGCACGACGATGGTGACGGGCTTGGTGGGGAAGGCCTGCGCGGCAGCAAGGCCGGCCGCGGCAACAAGGCCCGCGGCCACGAGGAATCGGCGGAACATTCGGGATTCTCCTGAGGGTTGTTTTGTTAGCATGCTACGAAGCGCCATCCGGCGCGCGAAAGAGAGTTTTCCCGATGAAGATCGTTGCTTACCGCTACCAGGGCCAGCCCGGCGTCGGCCGCGTTTCCGCCGACGGCCGCCAGGTCGAACCCTTCCAGCTCTCCGCGGCCGAGGCCGCGCTGGGCGCCCTGCCGATCGTGGAGGCGCAGGCCGCCGGCCGCGCGCTGCCGCCCACCGGGCCGGCCCTCGCGCTGCAGCAGCTGCAGCTGGTCGCGCCCGTCCCGCGCCCGCGCCGCAACATCTTCTGCGTGGGCAAGAACTACCACGCCCACGCCAAGGAGTTCGCCGGCAGCGGCTTCGACTCCAGCGCCAAGTCGGGCGGCGACGTTCCCGCGCACCCGATTATCTTCTCCAAGGTGCCCGAGTCCGTGATCGGGCCCGGCGACAGCATCCTGTTCCCGGCCGAGGTGTCGACGGCGCTCGACTACGAGGCCGAGCTGACCGTCGTGATCGGCCAGGGCGGCAAGGGCATCAGGAAGGCCGATGCCATGAAGCACGTCTGGGGCTACACGATCATCAACGACATGACGGCGCGCGACTGGCAGGGCCGGCATTCGCAGTGGCTGCTCGGCAAGTCCTTCGACACCTTCTGCCCCATGGGTCCCTGGCTCGTGAGCGCCGACGAGATGGACGGCCAGGCCACCGACGTGAAGTGCTGGGTGAATGGCGAGCTGCGCCAGGACGCCAACACCAAGGATTTCATCTTCGACATCCCGACGCTGATCGAGTGCATCTCCGCCGGCATCACGCTGTACCCCGGCGACCTGATCGCCACCGGCACGCCGGCCGGCGTGGGCATCGGCTACAAGCCGCCGAAGTACCTGAAGTCCGGCGACGTCGTGCGCATCGAGATCGGCGGCATCGGCGTGCTCGAGAACCCGCTGCGCTAGGCGACCAGAGGCGGTTCCTCCATCGCCTCCATCTGCTCTTCGAGCATCTGCACCTGGCCGCGCCAGTAGTCGGGCGTGCCGAACCAGGGAAAGGCGATGGGGAAGGCCGGGTCGTCCCAGCGGCGCGCCAGCCAGGCGCTGTAGTGGACGAGGCGCAGCGTGCGCAGCGGCTCGACCAGCGCCAGTTCGGCCCGGTCGAAGTCGCGCAGCTGCTCGTAGCCATCGAGCAGCATCCCGAGCTGCCGCTGGCGTTGCGCCCGCTCGCCCGACACCAGCATCCACAGGTCCTGCACCGCCGGCCCGGTGCGCGCGTCGTCGAGGTCCACGAAGTGCGGACCGCCGCCCGGCGTCCACAGGATGTTGCCGGGGTGGCAGTCGCCGTGCAGGCGCAGCGAACGCACGCCGGCCGCCTCCGCCGCGTCGAAGGCCGCGCGGATCTGCGCCAGCGCCTGCTCGCAGGCGCGCGCCCAGTCGCCCTGGACGTCCAGCGGGATGGCGTCGTGCGCCAGCAGCCAGTCGCGCGGCTCCTCGCCGAAGGAGGCGACGTCGATCGCCGGCCGGTGCGCGAAGGCGGAGCGCACGCCCACCGTGTGCAGGCGCGCGAGGTAGCGGCCGATCCACTCCAGCACCTCGCCGTCGTCCAGCTCGGGCATGCGGCCGCCGCGGCGCGGCGACACGCTGAAGAGGAAGCCGCCGTGGCGGTGCAGCGTGCGGCCTTGCGGCGCGAGCGGCGCCACGACCGGCACTTCGGCGGCCTGCAGTTCCGCGGCGAAGGCGTGCTCCTCCAGGATCTGCGTCTCGCTCCAGCGGCCGGGCCGGTAGAACTTGGCGACGACGACCGCCGCGCCCTCGTGGGGATCCTCCAGGTGCACCTGGTAGACGCGGTTCTCGTAGGAGCTCAGGGCCAGCAGGCGGCCGTCGCCGTACAGGCCCGCGGCGGCGAGCGCATCCAGCACGACGTCGGGCGTGAGGCTTTCGTACGGGTGCCGCGCTTCGGGGTTCATGGCGGCATTGTCGCCGCCGCGGCTCAGGCGACGGTGAGCTGCACGGCTATGTTGTTGCGCGTCGCGTTCGAGTAGGGGCAGACCTTGTGCGCCTCGGCCACCAGCCGCTCCGCCGTCGCGCGGTCCATGCCGGGCACCGTGACCTTCATGCGCACGGCGATGCCGTAGCCGTTCGACGTCGGGCCCAGGTCCACCTCGGCGTCGATGGCCGTCTCGGCCGGCACGCTCACCTGGAGCTTGGGGGCCACGGCCTTCATCGCGCCGAGGAAGCAGGCCGAGTAGCCGACGCCGAACAGCTGCTCGGGGTTGGTGCCGGTGCCGGAACCGCCGGGCGAGGACAGCTTCACTTCGATGCGGCCGTCGTCGGAGCGGCCCGTTCCTTCGCGGCCGCCGACGGCGTGGGTCTTCGCGGTGTAGAGCACCTTGTCGAGGGGCGTGGACATGGGATTCCTTTCTTCTGCGGGGGAGGGGGTGTAGGCTTGCGCCGGTTCGCGCGGACAGGCCATTAGAGCCGGACTTCGCCGCGAGGGCGAGCCCCTCGCCGGACGACCCTTCCAGAGGAGACGACATGAGCACGACGGCATCCGTGGACTACCTGATCGTGGGCGGTGGCTCCGCCGGCTGCGTGCTGGCCGCACGCCTGAGCGAGGACCCGTCCGTGCAGGTGGCCTTGCTGGAAGCCGGCCCGCCGGACACGAGCGTGCTCATCCACTGCCCCGCGGGGCTGGCCGTGCTGGCGAAGAACGGACAGGTCAACTGGGCGTTCCAGACCGTGCCGCAGCCGGGCCTGAACGGCCGGCGCGGCTACCAGCCGCGCGGCAAGGTGCTGGGCGGCTCGAGCTCGGTCAACGCCATGATCTACGCGCGCGGCCACCGCAGCGACTACGACGCCTGGGCGGCGCAGGGCAATCCCGGCTGGAGCTGGGACGAGGTGCTCCCGTACTTCCGCAAGGCCGAGCACAACGAGCGCGGCGCCGACGCCTTCCACGGCACGGGCGGTCCGCTGAACGTGATGGACCTGCGCAGCCCGCACCGCTTCGGGCCCGTGTTCGTGGAGGCGGCGAAGCAGGCCGGCTATCCGGAAAACCGCGACTTCAACGGGCCGGAGCAGGAAGGCGTGGGCCTGTACCAGGTGACGCACAAGGCGGGCGAGCGCTTCAGCGCCGCCAAGGCCTATCTCGCGCCCAACCGCCAGCGGCCCAACCTGCAGGTGATCACGGGCGCGCAGGCCACGCGCGTGCTGCTGGAAGGCCGGCGCGCCGTCGGCGTGGCCTGGCGCCAGGGCGGGGCGGAGCAGGAGCTGCGCGCGCGCCGCGAGGTGATCCTGAGCGCCGGCGCGCTGCTGTCGCCGCAATTGCTGATGCTCTCGGGCATCGGCCCCGCCGCGCACCTGCGCGAGCACGGGATCGCCGTCGTGCACGACCTGCCCGGCGTCGGCCGCAACTTCCACGACCACGTGGACGTGGTGCAGGTGGTCGACGCGCCGCACCTGAGCGACCTGTTCGGCCTGTCCGCCAGGGGCATCGCGAACGTGGTGAAGGGCGTCCTCGAATGGCGGCGCCAGCGCAGCGGCCTGCTCACCACCAATTTCGCGGAAGCCGGGGGCTTCATCCGCAGCGCGCCCGAGGAGCCCATCCCGGACCTGCAGCTGCATTTCGTGATCGGCAAGCTGCTGGACCACGGCCGCAGGACGGTGTTCGGCCACGGCTACTCCTGCCACGTCTGCCTGCTGCGGCCGAAGAGCCGCGGCAGCGTGACGCTCGCCAGCGCGGACCCGCTGGCGCCGCCGCGCATCGACCCGAACTTCCTGGCCGATCCCGACGACGTCCGCCGGCTGGTGCGCGGCTTCCGGCTCATGCGCGAGATCCTGGCGCAGCCGGCACTGGCCGGCCACGGCGGCCGCGAGCTGCCGGACTCCGCCGCCGCGCGCGACGACGCGGCCATCGAGGCCTTCATCCGCGATCACGCCGACACCATCTACCACCCGGTGGGCAGCTGCCGCATGGGCAACGGCCCGCTGGACGTGGTGGACGCGCAGCTGCGCGTGCGCGGCATCGACGCGCTGCGGGTGGTGGACGCGTCCATCATGCCCAGCGTCGTCGGCGGCAACACCAACGCGCCCGTGATCATGATCGGCGAGAAGGCGGCGGACATGATCAAGGCAGCGGCGCACGCGCCGCGGACCTCTGGAATCGAAGCCGTACCTGCCTGACTATCCCGCGAACCGCCGCCGCGTCAGCGCCAGCGCCGCCCAGAACGCCACCACCGCATAGGCCGCCAGCACCAGCAGGTGCCGCAGAGGCTGGGCCGGCCAGCGGTCCAGGAACATCGGCCGCACCAGTTCCACGGCGGCCGTGAGCGGCAGCCAGTCGGACACCGCCAGCACGGCCGCGGGCAGCTGCTCGCGCGGGAAGAACACGCCCGAGAGGAACATCATGGGCGTGAGGAACAGCGTGAAGTAGTAGGTGAAGAAGTCGTAGCCCTGGGCCAGCGCGTTGAAGATCAGCGCGATGCAGGCGAAGGTGATGCCGGCGGCCAGCAGCACCGCCCAGGCCGCCAGCAGCTTGGGGCTGTACGAGATGCCCAGCGCCAGGATCACCACCAGGATGGCCGTGGCGGCGGAGATCGCCTTGTACGCGGCCCACAGCATCTCGGCCAGCACGATGTCGTCCAGGCCCACCGGCGCGTTCATGATGCCGTCCCAGGTCTTCTGCACGTGCATGCGCGAGAAGGCGGAGTACAGCGCCTCGAAGCTCGCCGCGTTCATGGCGCTCATGCAGACGGAGCCGCTGGCGAGGAACAGCAGGTAGGGCACTTCGGTGCCCTCGAAACGCACGTGGCCGACCAGCGCGCCCATGCCGTAGCCGAAGGCCACGAGCCAGATCAGCGGCTCGGCGATGTTGCCGATCAGGCTCGGTACCGCCAGCTTGCGCCACACGAGCAGGTTGCGCCGGAACACCGGCCACCAGCGCAGAGAGAGCGAAGGCGGCCGCCAGTGGTGGGTCGTGGATGTCATGCGTCCTCGCGGATCTGCCGCCCCGTGAGTTTCAGGAACAGGTCTTCCAGGTTGGACGGCCGGTGCAGCGTGCGCAGGCGCGGATGCCCGCGCCCCAGCGCCTCCAGCAGCGGCCGCGCGTCCTGCGTGTAGAAGAAGACCGTGTCGCCGCTCACCTCCGTGCGGCTCGCCAGGTCCTTCAGCGGCGATTGCGACAGCGGGATCGCTCCGTCGCCGTACGCCTCCACCACGTCGGACTCCAGGTGCTCGGCGATCAGGTCGCGCGGCCGGCCCTCGGCGATGCGTCGGCCGTGGTCCATCACCAGCAGCCGGTCGCACAGGCGCTCGGCCTCGTCCATGAAGTGCGTCGTGAGCAGGATGGACTTGCCCTGCTGCAGCAGCACCTGCAAGCGCTCCCACATCAGGTGGCGCGCCTGCGGGTCCAGCCCGGTGGTGGGTTCGTCCAGCATCAGCAGGCGCGGATCGTTGACCAGGGCGCGCGCGAGCGACAGGCGCCGCCGCATGCCGCCGGAGAGCTCCACCGGGCGCGCATCGGCCTTGTGCGTCAGCGCCGCGAATTCCAGCAGCTGCGGGATGCGCTCGCGGATGCGCCGTTCCGGCAGCCCGAAGTAGCGGCCGTAGACCTGCAGGTTCTCGGCGCAGCTGAAGTCGGGGTCGAGCGAGTCGAACTGGCTCACCACGCCCAGCTGCGCCTTGATCGCCAGCGCGTCGCGCGGCATGCGCAGGCCCAGCGCGTGGATCTCGCCCGCGTCCGGCGCGGTGAGGCCCAGGCACATGCGGATGGTGGTGGTCTTGCCGGCGCCGTTGGGGCCGATCACGCCCAGGCACTCGCCCGGCGCGATGCGGAAGGAGAGCGCATCGACGACGGTCGCGTTGCCGTAGCGCTTGCTCAGGTCGCGGACGTCGAGGAGCGGCTCGGTCATGGGCGCGCTATTGTGGCGCAGGGCGGCCGGCGCCGCCGCGCGATCGGCCCGCACCGTAGAATTTTCGTTTTGCCACGAAGGTCCCGACTTGTTCCCACCGCTCCCCATCACGCAGCAGTACCTCCTGCCCAAGAAGCTGCTGACCGTGCTGGCGGGGCGGCTGGCCGGCATGCGCCTGGGCGGCATCACGCAGTGGGTGATCCGCAAGTTCGTCGCGCACTACCACGTGGACATGGGCGAGGCGGCCGACCCGCGCATCGAGAGCTACGCGACCTTCAACGACTTCTTCACGCGGCCGCTGCGGCCCGGCGCTCGCACGATCGCGGCCGCGCCCTTCATCTGCCCCGTGGACGCCGCGATCAGCCAGTTCGGCCCCATCGAGCACGACCAGCTGTTCCAGGCCAAGGGCCACAGCTATTCGACGCGGGCGCTGGTGGGCGGCGACCAGGAACTGGCGCACCGCTTCGAGCACGGCCACTTCGCGACGCTGTACCTCGCGCCCAAGGACTACCACCGCATCCACATGCCCTGCGAGGGGCGGCTGAAGCGGATGATCTACATCCCCGGCGACCTGTTCTCGGTCAACCCGCTGACGGCGCGCCACGTGCCCAGCCTGTTCGCGCGCAACGAGCGGGTGGTGTGCGAATTCGAATGCGCGCACGGCCCCATGGTGATGGTGCTGGTGGGCGCCACCATCGTCGGCAGCATGGCGACCGTGTGGCACGGGGTGGTGAACCCGCCGCGCACGCGCGAGCCGCGCGAGTGGCGCTACGAAGGCCAGGACATCGTGCTGTCCAAGGGCGCGGAGATGGGCCGCTTCCTGCTCGGCTCGACCGTGATCCTGCTGTTCCCGAAGAACGTGCTCACGTTCACGCCGGACTGGGCGCCGACGAAGCCGGTCCGGCTGGGCGAGGCGATGGGCACGGTGTACGAGACCGAAGGCGCCCTGTGATCGCACCTGCGGGTGATTGCGCGCGCGGCGCGTGAGGAGTAGCTTTCCGCTTCTTCCCCGGAGGAAGCCGCGATGAACTACCGCTGCCCGCACTGCAGCCGGATGCTCGACGTCCGCAAGCTGTTCTTCCACGACATCTCGGCCTGCGCCCACTGCGGCCGCAAGGTCGTGCTCGGCGATGTCCTGGCCTTCTTCATGGCCGCCGTCGCCATGTCGGTGTCGGCGCTGAGCGCGCTGGTCCTGCTCAGCCACGAGTTCGCGGAGTACTACGTCGCCGCGGGCTACGCGGTGGCGATCGGCATGGCGGCCGGCGTCGTGGTGCTGCTGCTGCTCGGCCGGGCGGTGCCCTTCAAGGGCCCGGCGCGGCGGCGCCGGGCGCGGATGGACGCTTCCGGGACGGCGCCGAAGGCCTGAACGCGACAGTTCGCGGTGAGATCCTTCACAAGGACGCTTTCCGGCATGGAGCGCTGCCGGGCACTCCGCTAGATTGGGCTCCTCCAGAGGGGAGGAGATCATGACCAAACGCCTTGCAGCCTTGGCCCTGGGCCTGGCTGCCCTGCTGTGCGCCGGGTGCGCATCGGTCACGCAGGGCACGACCCACATGCTCCGGATCGACACCGTGACCGACGCCGGTCGCCAGGTGGACGGAGCCGATTGCACGCTGTCGAACGACCACGGCACGACCATCGCGAAGTCGGGCGCGTCCACCCTGGTGCGGCGCTCGAGCCAGGACCTTGCGATCGTTTGCACCAGCGATGGCCTCCCCAAGGCGACGGCGCAGCTTGTCTCGCGCGCGAACGCCGGGCTGGCCGGCAACATCATCATCGGCGGCGGCATCGGCGCCCTGATCGACCATACCAGCGGTTCGGCATACACCTATCCGGGCTGGGTGCAGCTGGTGTTCGGCCAGCATGCGGTGTTCGACCGGCGCAACGAGCGGGAGGGCATCGTGATGCTGGCGGCCGGGGCGCCGGCGAGCGTCACCGCCGCTGCCGCGCCCGCGGCCACCGCGGCTCCGGCGCCCGCCGCCGCGCAGGCGCCCGCCGCGACGCCCACGCCGCCCCCGACGGCCATCACCATCGCCTCGGTCCTCAGGCGCGGCGTCGCCGCGGGGGACCGGTTCGAATACCGCGTCACCGACCGGGGCAGCGGGAGGGTCGAAACCGTCACCTTGCGGGCCGACAGCGTAGACGCCACGCAGGTGAGCTTCAACGACGGGACGCACGTGGAGCGGCTGACGGGCGAGCCGGTGCGCCTGAGCACCGCGCTGGTCGGTGAACTCGACCAGGTCACGCCGCCGAACGGCTGGATGCCGGGCGGCCGGGTGCCCTCCGGCATGTGGGCGATGCGCTACCGCAGCATCGTTCCGGCATCCACCATGGCCTACGAGCTGGACGCGATGACGGAAGGCGAACAGACGCTGAAGGTCGATGGCGCCGAACTGCGGGTCGTGCGCATCGCCCTGCGCGGCTGGATCGAGAACCGCAACGGCATGATGACCTCGCGCGCGCCGTACAGCGCGACGGCATGGCTCTCCCCGGAGCTGCAGCGCGTCGTGCGCTTCGAGGCCCGGGCGCGCGCATCGAACAATTCAGGCATCGGCTATTTCGACATCGACGAGACCGCCGAACTCGTGCGCATGGCCCGCTAGGGCCGCGCGGCGTCCGGCCTACTGGAACGCCACCTCGTCGAAGCTGCGCAGCTTGCGGCTGTGCAGCCGCTGCGGGCCCTGCGAGCGCAGGATCTCGATCGCGCGCATGCCGATGCGCAGGTGCTGGTCCACGCGCTCGCGGTAGAAATGATTGGCCATGCCCGGCAGCTTGATCTCGCCGTGCAGGGGTTTGTCGCTCACGCACAGCAGCGTGCCGTAGGGCACCCGGAAGCGGAAGCCGTTGGCGGCGATGGTGGCGCTTTCCATGTCGAGCGCGACCGCGCGGCTTTGCGAGAAGCGCCGCTGCGGCTCGTTGCCCGGCAGCAGCTCCCAGTTGCGGTTGTCCGTGCTCGCCACCGTGCCGGTGCGCATGATGCGCTTGAGGTCCGCCCCCTTGCAGGCCGTCACGTCGGCCACCGCCTGCTCCAGCGCCACCTGGATCTCCGCCAGCGCCGGGATCGGGATCCACAGGGGCAGTTCCTCGTCCAGCACGTGGTCCTCGCGCACGTAGCCGTGCGCCAGCACGTAGTCGCCCAGCTGCTGGCTGTTGCGCAGGCCGGCGCAATGGCCGAGCATCATCCAGGCGTGCGGCCGCAGCACCGCCACGTGGTCTGTGATGTTCTTGGCGTTGGAGGGACCGACACCGATGTTGACCATGGTGATGCCGCCATGGCCGGGCCGGATCAGGTGGTAGGCGGGCATCTGCGGCAGGCGCGGCGGCGGCGCGCCCAGGCTGTCCATCGGCTCGCGCGGCAGGCCGACGCGGCGCGTCACCACGTTGCCCGGTTCGACGAAGGCGATGTACTCGCTGTCCGGGCGGTTCATCTCCTCGTGTCCCAGCTTCACGAACTCGTCGATGTAGAACTGGTAGTTGGTGAACAGCACGAAGTTCTGGAACCAGTCGGGCGTGCTGCCGGTGTAGTGGCGCAGGCGGTGCAGCGAGTAGTCGACGCGTGAGGCGGTGAACAGCGACAGCGGGTGCGCGTGCGCGTTCTCGAAGCGCAGCGTGCCGTTGGCGATGCCGTCGTCCATCGTGCCGAGGTCCGGCAGGTCGAACAGGTCGCGCATCAGCATGCGGCGCGAGGGCGGCAGGTTGCCCTCGATGTGGTCGTGCTCCGCGAAGGAGAAGTGCACCGGCATCGGCTCGTTGCTCGTGCCCACCTCCAGCGGCACGCCGTGGTTCTGCAGGAGCAGCCGGAATTGCTGGAGGTAGTAGCTCGCGTACAGGTCGGGCCGCGTGAGCGTGGTCTCGTAGCGGCCCGCGCTCGCGACGAAGCCGTACGACAGCCCCGAATTCTCCAGCGCCGCCTGCGGCACGACGCTGTCGGTGTGGATGCGCACGTAGGGGTAGCAGCCGCGCACGCGCCCGGGCAGCGACTCGCCCGCGACGAAGCGCTGCATCGCCTCGCGCAGGTGGTTGATCTGCTGCGAGTAGATCGCGCGCACCTGCGCCAGCGCGCTGTCGGCGTCGTGGTGGAAGGTGGGAGCGATGAAGGGCGGCATGAAGGGCATGTGCCTATTGTGCAACTGCCCTTCCACGCGCCTCAAACCCGGCTGGCGGTGCGCCACCGTCCTACAAGGTGTAACGCACTCGGCTGACCTTGCTTCCTGCAGGGTCCAACGACAGTCTGCGTCATCCAGAACAACGTCGCCTCGAGCGCACGCACACATCCAGGAGTCCAAGAAAATGACGACAGCGTTGGCCCCCAATCCCTTTGCCCTGATGGTCGACCCCGCCGAGGTCCGTGCCCACATCGACCGTTCCGAGCAACTCACCAAACTGAGCCAGCGCCAGTGCCACCCCCTCGACCGCGCCGTGATCCGCTGCGCGAGCGCCGAGATCGCCGCGTTCGACGCCAAGATCGACCGCACCACGATCTACCTGCCGCCGGAGGAAGACAAGCCGGCGGCGGTGACCCGCACCTACACGCGGCGCGTCAACTGACCCGGCGGAAGGGCACGCCCATCGGCGCGGGACGCGCGGGCTGCGGCGGCTGCTGCTGGCGCAGCCACACTTCCTGGTCGCGGCGCTCCTGTTCGCGCCGCGCCTGTTCCGCCAGCATCCGGCGCCGGTAGTCCTCCTCGCGGCGCGCCTGCTCCTCGCGCCGGGCCTGTTCTTCCCGGCGCGCCAGGTCCTCGCGGCGCGCCTGGGCTTCCCGCCTTTCTTCCTCGGCCCGGCGCGCCTGCTGCTCGCGCCGCGCCTGCGCCGCCTGCTCCTCGTGGCGCGCCTGTTCCTGCAGCCGCGCGAGCCGCTGCTTGCGGGCCTCCGCAATGCGTCTGGCCTCTTCGGCCTTGCGGGCGGCGGCGAGGCGCTTCTCCTCCGCCGCGCGGCGGGCCTGCGCCTGGCGCCGTTCCTCCTCGGCGCGCTTCGCGGCGGCGACACGCTTCTGCTCCTGCTCGCGCTTCGCCTGCGCCTCGCGGCGCTGCTCCTCGCGCTTGGCCGCCACCGCGCGCCGGCGCTCCTCGGCCCGCTGCTGCGCGACGCGCTTCTGCTCCTGCTGCTCGCGCGCCCGCGCCGCCTGCGCCTTCGCGCGCGCTTCCTCCTGCGCCTTCGCGCGGGCGACCGCGTCGGCCTTTGCACGGGCCTGCGCCTCCGCCTTCGCCCGGGCCTGGGCTTCGGCCTTCGCCTTCGCCGCTTCGGTCAGGGCCTGCGCTTCGGCCTTCGCCTTCGCTTGTGCCTCCGCGTCGGCCTGCGGCTGCGCCGGTGCGACGGGCGCGGCCACGCGCAGCGGCGCCGCGGCCCGCGCGGACGGCGTCAGCACCACGTTCGGGATCGCCTGCGCCTTGGCCGCGGCCGGCGCCGCGGCGGCGGGCTTCGCACCGGGCAGGGCGGAAGCGGGGCCGGCGATGATGATGTCGGGGCCGCTGCTCACGCGCCCGGTGTGCGGCGGCGGCTGGACCTCGGACCGCGCGAGCGCGGGCATGCTCACCGTGGGTTCGCCGCGCCGGCGCGCCGTGGCCCAGCGATCGAAATCGTCGGTGACGGCGAAGGCCGGCTGCTGCACGCGCGTGAGGTCGCGTTCCTTGAAAGTGAGGCGCTGGCCGCTGCGCACTTCGAGCGCCTCGCCCTTCTCCCCGAACACGACCGCCGTGCCCGCGTGCACCACGATGCGCGTGAGGCCCTTCCTGCGGTCCACGTCGATGCGGTAGTCGCCCGGCTGCCGCGCGCGGAACGCGAGGTTGGGCGTGCCCACCTCGAAACTGTCGCCGGGGTTCAGGCCGGTCACCGTGGCGACGATGCTGCCCTGGGTCAGGCTCAATTGCGTCGCCGCGTCGCCCACGTTCTCCAGGATCAGCTGCGTCTCGCCGTTGATGCGCAGCGCGTGGCCGCCGGCCTGCACTTCGGCGCGCGAGCCGCGGTCGGTCCAGAGCCGGTCGCCGCGCTTGAGCAGCCGGCGCGGCTGCACGTCCTGCCATTCCTTTTCGCCCTGCGGCGCGTACGCGACCGTGCCTTCGGCATGGGCCAGGTGCGCGGCCGGGACGGACACCACATCCTGCGCGAGCGCCACGCCACCGCTCCATGCGAGTGCAAGGGCTGCCAGGCCATGGCTGAACCGGCGGCAGCCCCGCCCGCCGGCTTTTCTCTGCAGTGCGTCCATGCGGTATTGAACGCCCGCCCACCGCAGAGTGCGCGCAAAGGCCGTGTAAAGCCTGTAGGAGATGTCCGACCCGGATGCGACCTGCGTGAAGTTGTCACGCGGCCGTCGCGCTGCGCCGGGCGCTTCAGGTGCCGACCGGCTCCCGCATCGTCACGAATTCCTCCGCCGCGGTCGGGTGGATGCCGATCGTGGCGTCGAACTGGGCCTTGGTGGCGCCGGCCTTCATCGCGACCGCGAAGCCCTGGACGATTTCGCCGGCTTCCGCCCCCACCATGTGCAGGCCGACCACCCGGTCGGTGGCGGCGTCCACCACGAGCTTCATCAGCGTCCGCTCGGCATTGCCGCTGAGCGTGTGCTTCAGCGCCTTGAACTCCGAGCGGAAGATGCGGACGGCGCCATGCCGCTCGCGCGCCTGCTGCTCCGTGAGTCCCACGGTCCCGATCGCCGGATGCGTGAACACGGCGGTCGGCACCAGCTCGTAGCTCATGGACCGCTGCCCGCTGCCGAACAGGTGGTCCACCAGCACCATGGCCTCGGCCAGCGCCACCGGCGTCAGCTGCAGGCGGGCCGTGAGGTCACCGATCGCGTGGATCGAGGGTACCGAGGTGGCGAAGCGGTCGTCCACGATCACCGCGCCGTGCGGTGACTGATGCAGGCCCACGGCCTCCAGGCCCAGGCCCGCGATGTTGGGCACCCGCCCGGTCGCGTACAGCACGCTGTCGGCCGCGAGCACCTCGCCGCTGGCCAGCGTGACGGCGAGTCCGCCGCCCGTGCGCGCGACGGACGCGACGTCGCTGCGGACGCGCAGGTCCACGCCGTGCTTGCGCATCTCGCCGGCGATGAAGGCCCGCACGTCGTCGTCGAAGCCGCGCAGCACCTGCTCGCCCCGGTACAGCTGCGTGACCTCGGCACCCAAACCCCGGAAGATCGAGGCGAACTCGCAGGCGATGTAGCCGCCGCCCACCACCACCAGCCGGCGCGGGAAGGGGTCGAGGTCGAACATCTGGTCCGACGTGAGCACGTGCTCCCGCCCTGGGAAGTGCGGCACCGAAGGCGTGCCGCCGGCGGCCAGCAGGATGTGGCGGGCGCGCCAGCGCTGCTTCTCGCCCGCCACCTGCACCTGCACCGTGTGCGCATCGCAGAGGGTCGCCCAGCCCCGCAGCACCTGGACGCCGGCACTGCGCAGCAGCTGCTCGTAGACGCCATTGAGGCGCGCGATCTCCTGCGCGCGATTGCGTTTCAGGCGTTGCCAATCGAAAGAAGGCGCGGGCAGGTCCCAGCCGAACCCGGCGGCGTCGCTGAATTCGTCGGCGAAGGCCGCGGCGTAGCTGTACAGCTTCTTGGGGATGCAGCCGACGTTCACGCAGGTGCCGCCCAGCGCCGCCGCTTCCGCGAGCAGCACGCGGGCGCCGCGCTGCGCGGCCATGCGCGCGGCGCGCACGCCGCCGCTGCCGCCGCCCACGACGAACAGGTCGCAATCGAAATCATCCGCCATCTCGTTCCTTTCCTTCCGGCCGGGCAGGCTCGACTGTAGGCCTCGCCTTACGAGCCTGGCCCAGCCGCGCCGTTACCATCGCGCTTCATGACCCACCTGTCGACGTGGTACCGCACGGTCCGCCACACCAGCCTCGCGCCGGTGCGCTGGGCCGCGGCGTGGGCGCGCATCACCTTCTTCGGGTCGGTGATGGTGGTGCGGGCGCTCTCGCCGCGCAGCTACGGGCCCGAGACCCGCCACAACCTGGCGCGGCACGTCTACGTCGACACGGCCCCCATTCTCGGCTGGTTCACGGTGCTGATCGCGCTGTTCACGCTGATCATCACGCGCATCGTGATCGTGACCTCGTCCAACTACGGCCTGTCCCAGTACGCGCTGGAGATGGTGGTGCGGGTGCTGGTGGTGGAACTGATCCCGCTGACGGCCGCCCTGTTCGTCGCCCTGCGCTGCACGATCCCCAGCGGCGCGGCGCTGGTGGAGATGCGCCGCATCGGCCACTTCCGCACCCTGCACCGGCGCCGGCTGGACCCGATCGCGGTGGAGGTGCTGCCGAGGCTGCTGGCCGGCGTGTTCTCCTGCATCACGCTGGCGGCCCTCAGCTGCGTGGTCGCGGGCGTGCTGGCCTACCTGGCCGTTTACGGCTTCACCACGGCCGGCGTCGACGCCTACACGCACATGGCGGGCCGCGTCTTCGACCCGATGTTCACCTTCATCTTCGCCATGAAGACCTTCTTCTTCGCGATCGCCGTGTCCATCATCCCCATGGCCTCGGGCCTGAACAACATCGAGGACGACGGCTCGCGCGAGAGCGCAGCGCTGCAGGGCCTGGTGCGCATGTTCGGCGTGCTGCTGATCCTGGAAGCGCTGTCGCTGGTGGGGAACTACATCTGACCATGGCCGGCCCCTCCAAGCACACCCCGCCGCCGTCCCCCACCTCGCCGCCGCAGCCGGAAACCCCGGTGCAGAAGTCGGAGCCGGCGGCCAAGAACGTGCCGGTGCGCCATCTGGAGCTGAAGGCCACGCTTCTGCTGGCCTTCACCGTGGCGCTGATCGTCGCCTCGGCCCTGTTCCTGCTGCGCGCCCGCGGCTTCTTCGACCCCAAGCAGCAGCTGGTGCTGGTGGCCGACAACGCGGAGGGCGTCGTGGCCGGAATGGACCTCACCTTCTCGGGATTCCCGATCGGCACCGTCAAGAAGGTGTCGCTGGGGGAGCGCGGCAACGTGCGCATCGAGATCGACGTGATCGAGAAGGACGCGAAGTGGCTGCGCACCTCCAGCGTATTCACGCTGGTCAAGCCCCTGTTCGGCTCGGCGCAGCTGCGCGCCTACAGCGGCGTGCTGAGCGACCCGCCGCTGCCCGACGGCGCCGAGCGCCCGGTGCTGCGCGGCGACTTCAACGAGGAGATCGGCCGGGTGATCGGCGCGGCGAAGGACGTGCTGGACAACCTCAACGAGATCACGGCGCAGAACTCGGAACTGAACCGGGCCATGGCCAACCTGCAGGTCTTCACCGAGAAGCTGCAGAGCCGGCAGGGCGCGCTGCACGCGATCTTCGGCAACGAGGCGGACGCGCGCAAGCTGGTCGCCGCCGTGGAGCGCGCCAACGCGGCGATGGCGCAGATCCAGCGCCTGGCCGCCAACGGCGAGCGCCTGGTGCAGCACGCGGACACGCGCGTGTTCGGCCAGCAGGGCATCGCCGACGACGCGCAGGCCAGCATGCGCGAGCTGCGCGGCCTGCTGGGCGACGCCCGCGGCAGCCTGCAGCGCGTCGACTCCGTGCTGAAGGAGGCGCAGGGCATCGCCGGCAACGTCAACAAGGCGACGGAGGACCTGGGCAGCCTGCGCGCCGACGTGGAGGCCAACCTGCGCAAGATCGAGGACCTGATCAACGACCTCAATCGCAAGTGGCCCTTCGCGAAAGAACGCAAGATCGAACTGCCGTGAGCAAGCTGCTGCCCCTCGTCGTCCTGGCCCTGGCGCTCGCCGCCTGCGGCAGCAAGCCGCGCCAGCCGGACTGGCTGCTGGACGCCGATTCGGCGCAGGACCGCTTCGAGCGCGCGTACCTGCAGGGGCGCGACCGCGTGGCCGCCGCGGAGTTCGAGCGCTTCCGCACCGCCGTGAGCAGCACGGCGCACCCGGGGCTGGTGGCGCGCGCGGAGCTGACGCGTTGCGCCGTGCAGGTGGCGAGCCTCGACTTCGCGCCCTGCACGGGCTTCGAGCCGCTGCGCCGCGACGCGTCGGACAAGGAGCGCGCGTACGCCGACTTCCTCGCAGGCCGCGCCGTGCCGGAGCAGGCGAAGGCGCTGCCGGACGACTACCGCGGCATCGCCGAGGGCAAGGGCGGCGCCGGCGCGCTGAAAGGCATCAAGGACCCGCTCTCGCGCGTGATCGCCGCGGCCGTGCTGCTGCGCATGGAGAAGGCCGACCCGGAGGTGCTGAAGGAAGCCACCGACACGGCGTCGGGGCAGGGCTGGCGGCGGGCGGTGCTCGCGTGGCTGGGGGCGCAGGCGATGTGGGCGGAGAAGGCGGGGGCGGTGGAAGAGGCTGCGCGGCTGCGGCGGAGGATGGAGTTGGCGGCGGAAGAGCGCTGATTGCTGGGGTTCGCTGCGCTCACCGCCAGCCTACGAAGACCACCGCGACGGATCCCGTAGGCTGGCGGTGAGCGCAGCGAACCCCAGCAAGCACCTCACCGCCTCCGATCCGACGGCGTCCGCAAGGTGATCGAATACCGCAACAACTTCGCCGCCGGCACGCTGTGCTGCCAGGCCCAGCGCGCCGGCCCGCGCAGCAGGTAGATCGAGCGCGGCGCCACCACCACCTTCAGCGATTTCGTCTTCGCGCCCGTCTCGTGGGGCCAGGGCCGGAAGCGCAGCGCGGTTTCGTTGAGCAGCGAGATCCCGACGACGTCCTCGAAGTCCGGCACGTCGCGGTGCCAGCCGAGCGGCGTGCCGGGCCGGTATTCCGCGACCAGCGCCTGCGTGAAGCGCTCCGGCGCGATGCCGGCCCACGCGCCCGCGCGCTCGCACAGCGGCCGCAGCCAGTCGGGCAGCGGCTCGGCCTGCTCCAGCCGCTGCGCGCCGAAGTCGTACCGGCCGCCGTAGCTGACCACGCGGCGCAGCGCGGTGTACTGCTGGTATTGCATGGGCGCGAGGGGCAGCGCCTCGACGATGCGCAGGTAATGCGCCTCTTCCCCGGGCGTGAGGAAGGCCTCCTCGTAGCGCATGCCGGGCGGAAGCGCGGGAGGCGGGGCGCCGAAGAGGTCGGTCTGCATGGAGGAGGGAAGGAAAAGAAGAACGCCACGGGGATGCCGTGGCGTTCAGGAGGAAGACGGGGAAAACGCGTCGCGTCCTCCCCGTCCAGCCTCAGGGCTTCGCAGCCGTCGGAAACGGCCAGGCGGCCTGCGGGTTCAGCGTGGTCTGGGCCGCAGGAGCCGCGGGAGCGGAGGAAGCAGCCGGGCGGGAAGCCGGGGCCTTCTTCGCAGCCTTTCGCGCAGCCGGCGCTTTCGCAGCCTTCTTCGCGCCGCCGGAGGACTTCTTCGCGGCCTTCTTGGCGGTGCTCTTCTTGGCCGTCGCCTTGCGGGCGGTGGTCTTCTTCGCAGCCGACTTGCGGGCCGTGGTCTTCTTCGCCGCGGACTTCTTCGCGGCCGGGCGCTTCGCGGCGGCCTTCTTCGCCGCCGGGCGCTTCGCCGCAGCCTTCTTCGCGGCCGGACGCTTCGCGGCAGCCTTCTTGGCGGCCGGGCGCTTCGCCGCGGTCTTCTTCGCGGCCGGGCGCTTGGCGGCAGCCTTCTTGGCGGCCGGGCGCTTCGCCGTCGTCTTCTTCGCGGTCGCCTTCTTCGCAGCCGACTTGCGGGCCGGAGCCTTCTTCGCGGCCGATTTCTTCGCAGTTGCCATGTCACTATCTCCTGTTCAAGTTGACCAAAACATCAACCAAAGAACACTCCGCGCGTTGTTGGTGACGCGAAGCGATCCGTGCGGTTGGGCGCGCAGCCCAGCCCCACGAACACCATCGCCCGCCACGCGCCGGCCTCTTCGTGCCGTGCGCGTACGGGCGCTTATCCAAACCCACTCGCAGTTGCCGTTCAATCCCAGGAAAGAGCTCCACCCGTCTGGTATTCGATCACGCGGGTCTCGAAGAAATTGCGCTCTTTCTTCAGGTCAATCATCTCGCTCATCCAGGGGAAGGGGTTTTCCTCGTTGGGGAAAAGCGCTTCCAGGCCGATCTGCGTGGCGCGCCGGTTGGCGATGTAGCGCAGGTAGCCCTTGAACATGGAGGCGTTGAGTCCCAGCACGCCGCGGGGCATGGTGTCCTCGGCGTAGCGGTACTCGAGTTCGACGGCTTTGAGGAACAGGCCCTTGATCTCCGCCTTGAATTCGGCGGTCCACAGGTGCGGGTTCTCGAGCTTGATCTGGTTGATGAGGTCGATGCCGAAGTTGCAGTGCATCGACTCGTCGCGCAGGATGTACTGGTACTGCTCGGCAGCGCCGGTCATCTTGTTCTGCCGGCCCAGCGCCAGGATCTGGGTGAAGCCGACATAGAAGAACAGGCCTTCCATCAGGCAGGCGAAGACGATCAGGCTCTTGAGCAGCTTCTGGTCGGCTTCCGGCGTGCCGGTGCGGAAGTTGGGGTCCATGATCGCGTCGATGAACGGGATCAGGAATTCGTCCTTGTCGCGGATCGAGCCCACCTCGTGGTAGGCGTTGAAGATCTCGGACTCGTCCAGGCCCAGCGACTCCACGATGTACTGGTATGCGTGGGTGTGGATGGCCTCCTCGAAGGCCTGGCGCAGCAGGAACTGGCGGCACTCGGGCGCCGTGATGTGGCGGTAGGTGCCCAGGGTGATGTTGTTGGCGGCCAGCGAGTCGGCCGTGACGAAGAAGCCGAGGTTGCGCTTGATGATCCGGCGCTCGTCCTCGGACAACCCGTTCGGGTCCTTCCACAGGGCGATGTCGCGGTTCATGTTGATTTCCTGCGGCATCCAGTGGTTGGCGCAGGTCGCCAGGTACTTCTCCCAGGCCCACTTGTACTTGAAGGGGACGAGCTGGTTGACGTCGGTCTGGCCGTTGATGATGCGCTTGTCGGCGGCGGCGACGCGGCGCTTGCTGGTGGACTGCGCGGCGGGCTGCTGGGTGACGATGGGGGCGATCGGCGCGATCGCGCCGTCGTCGAGCGTGCGCAGCGCGGGCTGCGGAACGGCGACGGGCTGCGCGAGCGGTGCATGCGCCGCCTCGCGGTTCGGAAGCGAACCGCTCGCCACGGGCTTTGACGGTGTGGGCGTGACTTCGTCGTCCCAGGTCAACATAGGTTTTCCAGTGCTCGGATTATGTGAGCGCGGATGTGGAACTCAAAGTGTCCGTTCACATCCGGGTCGCATTTTGTTGCTTGATTGCATCGGCGTTCTGTCGGAGAACGCCGATACCCGCTTCATTTCGTTCGTGCGATGCGCGCCGCTTACTGGCACGCCTCGCAAGTCGGGTCGTCGACGCCGCAGAACTTGATGTCGGTCGCGGGCGTCGCCGCATCGAGCTGCGCGCGCGCCGCGGCGGCGGCGGCTTCCATCGCGCTGCTCGCGCCGTGGCCGCTGTTGCCGCTGCCGTTGCTCACCGCATTGAGCCGGCCGGACTGCACCGTGCTCTTCTCGGCCTGCGTCGCGCTGGTGGTGCGCAGGTAGTAGGTGGTCTTCAGGCCGCGCAGCCAGGCGAGCTTGTAGGTCTCGTCCAGCTTCTTGCCGGAGGCGCCCGCCATGTAGATGTTGAGCGACTGCGCCTGGTCGATCCACTTCTGGCGGCGGGCGGCGGCTTCCACCAGCCACACCGGCTCGACCTCGAAGGCGGTCGCGTACAGGGCCTTCACCTCCTGCGGCACGCGGTCGATCGGGCGCAGCGACCCGTCGAAGTGCTTGAGGTCCATCACCATCACGTCGTCCCACAGGCCCAGGCGCTTGAGGTCGCGCACCAGGTAGTGGTTGATCACCGTGAACTCGCCGGACAGGTTGGACTTGACCGAGAGGTTGCCGAAGCAGGGCTCGATCGAGGCGTCCACGCCGATGATGTTGGAGATGGTGGCCGTCGGGGCGATCGCGACGCAGTTGCTGTTGCGCATGCCGTCGGCGGCGATCTTCCTGCGCAGCGCGTCCCAGTCCAGCGTGGCGGACCGGTCGACGTCCACGTAGCCGTCGCCGCGCTGCTTCGCCAGCAGCTCCAGCGTATCCAGCGGCAGGATGCCCTGGTCCCACAGCGAGCCCTTGTAGCTGGAGTAGCGGCCGCGCTCGCGGGCCAGCTCGGTCGAGGCCCAGTAGGCGTGGTAGCAGACGGCCTCCATGGACTCGTCGGCGAACTGGATCGCCTCCTTGCTGGCGTAGGGGATGCGCAGCTCGTACAGCGCGTCCTGGAAGCCCATCACGCCCAGGCCCACCGGGCGGTGGCGCATGTTGGAGTCCCGGGCCTTCTTGACCGCGTAGTAGTTGATGTCGATCACGTTGTCGAGCATCCGCATGGCGGTGGAGATGGTCCGCTTGAGCTTCTCCTGGTCGATCTTCCCGTCCTTCAGGTGCTGCAGCAGGTTCACGGAGCCCAGGTTGCAGACGGCCGTCTCGGTGTCGGAGGTGTTCAGCGTGATCTCGGTGCAAAGGTTGGACGAGTGCACCACGCCCACGTGCTGCTGGGGCGAGCGCACGTTGCAGGCGTCCTTGAAGGTGATCCAGGGGTGGCCGGTCTCGAACAGCATCGAGAGCATCTTGCGCCACAGGTCGTTCGCCGGGATCGTCTTGCTGGGCTTGATCTCGCCGCGCTTCGCCTTCTCTTCATAGGCCAGGTAGGCCTTCTCGAACTCGGCGCCGAACTTGTCGTGCAGGTCGGGCACGGAGGAGGGCGAGAACAGGGTCCACTCGCCCTTTTCCATCACGCGGCGCATGAACAGGTCGGGGATCCAGTTGGCCGTGTTCATGTCGTGCGTGCGGCGGCGGTCGTCGCCGGTGTTCTTGCGCAGCTCCAGGAACTCCTCGACATCCAGGTGCCAGGACTCCAGGTAGGCGCAGACGGCGCCCTTGCGCTTGCCCCCCTGGTTGACGGCCACGGCCGTGTCGTTCACCACCTTCAGGAAGGGCACGACGCCCTGCGACTCGCCGTTGGTGCCCTTGATGTGCGAGCCCAGCGCGCGCACGCGCGTCCAGTCGTTGCCCAGGCCGCCCGCGAACTTGGACAGCAGCGCGTTCTCCTTGATGGACTCGTAGATGCCGTCCAGGTCGTCCGGCACCGTGGTCAGGTAGCAGGAGGACAGCTGCGAGCGCAGGGAGCCGCTGTTGAACAGCGTCGGCGTGGACGACATGAAGTCGAAGCTGGACAGCACCTCGTAGAACTCGATGGCGCGGGCTTCGCGGTCGATCTCGTTCAGCGCCAGGCCCATGGCCACGCGCATGAAGAAGGCCTGCGGCAGCTCGATGCGCGTCTTGCGCACATGCAGGAAGTAGCGGTCGTACAGGGTCTGCAGGCCCAGGTAGTCGAACTTCAGGTCGCGCTCGGCCTTCAGGGCCGCGCCCAGGCGCTTCAGGTCGTACTGCAGCAGCTTCTCGTCCAGCAGCTCGTTGTCCACACCCTTCTTGATGAAGAGGGGGAAGCTGTCGGCGTAGGCCGCGGCGCGCTCGGCCTGCGGCACTTCCTGGCCCAGGACTTCCTTGAAGATCGTGTGCAGCAGCAGGCGGGCCGTGACGAAGGTGTAGTCCGGCTCCTTCTCGATCAGGGTGCGGGCGGCCAGGATCGAGGCCTTGTAGACCTCGTCCAGCGGCACGCCGTCGTACAGGTTGCGCTGGGTCTCGGCCACGATCGGCTCCGGCCGGACGTCCGCGCCCAGGCCCGAGCAGGCGTCGACGATCAGCGCCTGCAGCGCGCCCGTGTCCAGCGGCACGCGCTGGCCGCGGTCCAGGACGTGCAGCTGCGGCGCGGCGGGGGCTTCCTGCTGCGCCTGCTTGGCGCGCTCCTGGGAGCGGCGCTCGCGGTACAGCACGTAGGCGCGGGCGACGTCGTGCTGGCCGCTGCGCATCAGCCCCAGTTCGACGGCGTCCTGCACGTCCTCGATGTGGAAGGTGCCGCCGCCGGGACGCGAGCGCACCAGGGCGCGCACCACCTGCTGCGTGAGCTGGTCCACCGTTTCGCGCACGCTGGCCGAAGCGGCGCCCTGGGTGCCGTGCACCGCCAGGAAGGCCTTCATCATCGCGATCGCGATCTTGTTCGGCTCGAACGGGACCACCGCGCCGTTGCGGCGGATGATCTGGTAGTGCGCCAGCGGCGCCGCGGCGGCGAGCGCGGACGGCGCCGCGCTCGTGGCGCCGAGGGCGCCGGAGGCGGGAACGGTGGGAGTGCTCAGGGCAGGTTGCATGCTTCTTCCTCTGCTGCGTGTGTTCTTCCGGAGGGGACCGAGTGTAATCGCCCCGCCAGCTGCAAAGCACTATAGATAGGGCCCACGGGCATTGCAAGCCACTAGATGTAGTGGTTACACGGAGCAAGGTGGTGCACCACCTGTGGACAAGCTTGTGGAGCGCCTGTGATGCGCGGAAAACGCGCAACGCGCGCGATCAATGCGTGAACTGCTTCGCGACGGTTGCGTTGTGGCGCGGCAACTGCCGGCGCCTCATGCGGGGAACCACTCCCGCGGCCAACCGAGTTCGCGTTGCAGCAGCGCCCAGTCGAAGCCCGGACCGGGGTCCTGCTTGCGCGCGGGGGCGATGTGCTCGTGGCCCGCGACGTGGCGGATCGGGTAGTGCTGCGCGATCGCGGCGCAGACGGCGGCGAGCGCCTCGTACTGCGCCGGCTCGAATGTTTCGCCCTCGAGGCCTTCCAGCTCGATGCCCACCGAGTCGTCGTTGCAGTTCGCGCGGCCGCGATACTGCGAGTTGCCGGCGTGCCACGCGCGTGCGTCGCAGCTCACGAACTGCAGGAGCGCGCCGTCGCGGCGGATGAAGAAGTGCGCCGACACCTGCATGCCGCGGATCTGCTGGAAGTAGGGATGCGCGTCCCAGTCCAGCGTGTTGGTGAACAGGCGTTGCACCTCGTCGCCGCCGTACACGCCGGGCGGCAGGCTGATCGAGTGCACCACCACCAGGTCGATGCAGGCGCCGGGCGGCCGCGGGCCGAAGTTGGGCGAGTCCACGCGGTGCGCGAAGCGGTACCAACCCGCCTGCCAGAGCGGGTCGCGCGCGTCAGGCGCTGCGGCCTTGCGGGTCATCGGCCTCCTCGCTGCCGGGCGTGGCGATGCCCAGGCGGGCGATGCGGTAGCGGATCTGCCGCAGGCTCAGGCCCAGGCGCTGCGCCGCCGCCGTGCGGTTGAAGTTGGTCTCGCGCAGGGTCTTCACCAGGATCTCGCGCTCCTGCTGGTCCAGGTAGGCCTGCAGGTCGTTCGGCACCGCCGGCGCGGCCGCGGCGTCCGGCGCCGCGGCAGCCGCTTCGCCGGACGGCAGGGGCAGCGCCGCGGAGGGCGCGAAGTCCACCTGCAGCTGCGAGCCCTCGCTGAGCGCGAGCGCGCGGTGCAGCAGGTTCTCCAGCTCGCGCACGTTGCCGGGCAGCGGATGCGCGCGCAGCTGCTCCAGCAGCTCCGGCGTGAGGCGTGGCGGGGCGATGCCCGTCTCCTGCGCGATGCGCGCGAGCACCGCCTCGCACAGGGCCGGCAGGTCCTCGCGCCGCTCGCGCAGCGGCGGCACCAGGATCTCGATCACGTTCAGGCGGTAGAACAGGTCCTGGCGGAAGCGGCCGGCCTGCACGTCGGCGGCCAGGTCCTTGTGCGTCGCGCTGACGATGCGCACGTCCACCGCGTCTTCCTGCGTGGAGCCCAGCGGGCGCACCTGCCGCTCCTGGATCGCGCGCAGCAGCTTGGACTGCATGGGCAGCGGGAGGTCGCCGATCTCGTCGAGGAACAGCGTGCCGTCGCGCGCCGCCTGGAAATAGCCTTCGCGGTCGGCGCTCGCGCCGGTGTACGAGCCCTTCCTGGCGCCGAAGAACTCGGCCTCCAGCAGCGCCTCGGGGATCGCGCTGCAGTTCACGGCCACGAAGGGGCCGCTGGCGCGGTGGCTGCAGGCGTGGATCGCGCGCGCGACCAGTTCCTTGCCCGTGCCCGATTCGCCGCGCACGAGCACCGGGGCCATGCTGCGGGCGACCTTGGCGATGCGTTCCTTCACCGTGCGCATGGGGGCGGAGTCGCCCACGAGCCGCTGCAGCGCAGCCTCGCCGGACGGCAGGCCGCTGGCGGCCGGCGCACGCGGGCTTCCCGCCGTGCGGCGCTCGCCGCCTTCCTGCAGGGCGGAGGCGACCACGCTGCGGAACTGCTTCAGGTCCACCGGCTTGGTGAGGTAGTCGAAGGCGCCGGCCTTCAGCGCCTCCACCGCGTTCTCGGCGGAGCCGTAGGCCGTCATCACGACGCAGCGCTCGGGCCGCTGCTGCGCCGTCATGCGCTGCAGCAGGTCGAGCCCCAGGCCGTCGGGCAGGCGCATGTCGGTGATCACGGCGTCGAAGCGGCGCTCCTCCAGCATCTGCAGGGCCTCGCCCATGGTGCCGGCGGCGTCGACGCGGTAGCCCTCGCGCAGCAGCGTCAGCTCGTAGAGGGTGCGCAGGTCCGGCTCGTCGTCGACGACCAGGATGTGGGCAGGGGACGCGGCTTGGGGCATCAGGCGCGTATTGTGGCAAAGGGTGCCGCGTCCGGCATCTCGCTCGTGCGCGTGCGGAATGTCACGCCGAAGCTGTTGCCCTCGCGGCCGCTGCCGTCGGGTGCCGGGCCGCGCGCGTAGGTGATCAGGGCGCCGTGGCGGTCGCACAGTTCGCGGCAGATGTACAGGCCCAGGCCGCTGGAGCGGCTCTCGGAGGAGAAGAAGGGCTCGAACAGGTGGCGCTGCACGCCGGGGTCCAGCGGGGCGCCGTCGCTCCAGACGTGCAGCCGCGCCTGCGACAGGTTGAGGTCGGTCGCCACGATGATCGAACCCGGCCGCGCCGACGCATGGCGCAGCGCGTTGTCCAGCAGGTTCACCAGCACGCGCCGCAGGTGCTCGCCATCGAAGGCGGCCCAGGCGGGGCTGGAGGCCGTGCGCACCTGCAGGCGCTCGCCGGCGCGGGCGTTGCGCTCCCATTCGGCGACCAGCACCTGCACCACCTGGTCCAGCTCCAGCCAGTCGGTGCTGGGCGCCTGCACGCGGGCGAGGTTGAGGATCTCCTCGACGATCTGCGACAGCCGCTGCGTGTTCTTGCCCACCAGCGCCGCGAGCTGCTGGTGGCCCGGGTCGGAGAGTTCCTCCGCCAGCAGGCCGTTCGCCTGCGCGATGGCGGCGAGGGGATTGCGGATCTCGTGCGCCACGGCGGCCGACATGCGGCCCATCGCGGCCAGCTTCTCGGTGCGC
This sequence comes from Ramlibacter sp. bp-362, assembly GCF_054956735.1. Lineage (NCBI taxonomy): Bacteria > Pseudomonadati > Pseudomonadota > Betaproteobacteria > Burkholderiales > Comamonadaceae > Ramlibacter > Ramlibacter sp. bp-362. The sequence goes on along the minus strand of NZ_JBUDXE010000012.1, from coordinate 57,546 downwards.
AGCCGCGCCTCGGCCTCGCGCAGGTCCTGCAGGAACATGACGCACAGCGCGTCGGCGTACGGGTCCTGCGGCGGCGTGAGCCGGGTGCGCACGCGCAGGTGCAGGCGTTCGCCCGGTGCGAGCTGCAGCGCGAGCTCGGCGGACTGCTCGTCGCCGCTGTCGAAGGTGCGCTGCGCCAGCGCCGCCAGCGGCTTCCAGGCCGGGCGCGACAGCAGCGCGAGCGACGCGGGCGCCTCGCGCGCCTGCCAGCCCAGCAGCGTGCGCGCCGCGGGGTTGGCCGCGTGGATGCGCCAGTCGGCGCCGACCACCAGCAGCCCCTCGCTGAGCGTGTCGATCACCAGTTCGTTGACGTGCGCCTGCGTGCGCGCCGCGGAGAGGCTGCGCCGCGCCGCCAGTTCCTCGCGCGCGAGCCGCACCGCCAGCTGGTTCGCCAGCAGCGCCACGACGAAGTAGCCGCCGCCCGCCAGGCCGGCCTGCACCAGGCGCGAGGTGTGCTCCGCCGCCTCCAGCGACATCACCCAGCCGTCGGCCAGCAGCAGCAGCGTCACGCCGGCCGCGGTGCCCAGGGCCAGCAGGCTGGAGCCGAGCACCGAGGCGGTCAGCACCGGCAGGGCGAACAGGGGCGAGTAGTTGAGCCCCGCCGCCTGCAGGAACTGCAGCGTGGAGAAGGCGAGCAGGTCGATGCCGATGCTGAAGACCCATTGCGGGTCGAAGCTGCGGCCGGGCGCCGACGGCCGCGTGAACACGCGCACCGCCACGGCCGCGGCCAGGTAGGCGACGCACAGGGCCAGCTGCCAGTAGTCGAGCGGCGCGGTCTCCGAGACCATCAGCATGCCCAGCACCAGCAGCAGCACGAGGGCGATGCCGATGCGGGCCATCATGAAGCCGACCCACAGCCGGTGGAAGGGCCGCGCCTCGGGCAGCACCGGCAGGGCCGGCGCCTCCCAGGTCCACGTGGAGTGGCCCCAGGTGGAAGGCGGCAGGGGGGCGGCCATGGTCTTCAGCGGCCGGCGCGCAGCCGGTGCTCGTTGCAGCAGTAGTAGCGGCCGTCGGCGCCGCGCACGGCGTCGGGCCGGGGCAGGTGCACGCCGCAGGCGGTGCAGCTCACCATCTCCTGCGGCGCGGCCAGGGGCGGGCGGTGCGTGGACTGGCGCTCCCGGATGCGCCCGTTGCGCCACACGAGGTAGGCGATCACCAGGACCGCCAGGAGCACGAGGTATTTCATGGCGTGCGTCCCAGCACCACTTCCAGCACGAAGCGCGAGCCCACGTAGGCCAGCAGCAGCAGCACGGAGCCGATGTAGATCACGTTGACGGCGCGGCGGCCGCGCAGCCCGAAGCGCGCGCGTCCCAGCAGCAGCGCGGCGAAGACGATCCACGACAGCACCGAGAACACCGACTTGTGGTCCCAGCGCCAGGCGCGCCCGTACAGCACCTCGGAAAAGAAGATGCCCGCCACCAGCGTGCCCGTGAGCAGCACGAAGCCGGCGCCGGCGAAGCGGAAGGTCAGCCGCTCCAGCGTGAGCAGCGGCAGGCCGGCCTGCGGCTCCGCGCCTTCGCGGATGCTGCGCTCCACGCGCTGCAGCAGCCAGGCGTGCACGGCCGCCGCGGCGAACAGGCCGTAGGCGGCCACCCCGAGCGCCCAGTGCAGCGACAGCCAGGGCGACGCGCTCACGTGCAGCGGTGCGCCCGGGAACACCAGGGCCAGCAGCACCGCCGCCGCGCCCAGGCCGAACAGGGCCCAGCGCGCCTGCAGCTGCGGGAACATCTGCCGCTCCACGGCGTAGACCGTCAGCACCAGCCAGGCAGTGACCGACAGCGCCGGCGCGAAGCCGAAGCGCGGCGGGTGCCCGAACAGGCTCCAGACCAGTGACGCCGCATGCAGCAGCCAGGCCGCGAGCAGGGCCCGGCGCGCGGCCGCTTCGCTCAGCCGCGACGCCCCCGCGGCGGGGACCGCATAGGCGGCCGCCGCGGCCAGGCTCAGCGCCACACCCGCGGGGGACGCACTGGATAAAATCATGGGAGAAGTTTAGCCCCCCGGCTTTCCCGCGCCCTTCGCGCCCCGCCCGCCTGTGGCGCAACCCCCACTCCCTTCCATGGCCTCCGCCCTCTCCGACAAACTCTCCCGGCTCGTGAAGCAGATGCGCGGCCAGGCCCGCATCACCGAAGACAACGTGCAGGAGATGCTCCGCGAGGTCCGCATGGCGCTGCTGGAGGCCGACGTCGCGCTGCCGGTGGTGCGCGACTTCGTCGCCCGCGTGAAGGAGAAGGCGCTGGGCCAGGAGGTCGTGGGCTCGCTCAACCCGGGGCAGGCGCTGGTGGGCATCGTCCACCGCGAGCTGGTGGCCACCATGGGCGCGGGCGTCAGCGACATCAACCTGGCGGCGCAGCCGCCGGCGGTGATCCTGATGGCCGGCCTGCAGGGCGCCGGCAAGACGACCACGACGGCCAAGCTCGCCAAGCACCTGATCGAGAAGCGCAAGAAGAAGGTGCTGACGGTCTCGGGCGACGTCTACCGCCCGGCCGCCATCGAGCAGCTGAAGACGGTGACGAAGCAGGCCGGCGCCGAGTGGTTCCCCAGCACGCCGGACCAGAAGCCGGTGGACATCGCGCGGGCCGCGGTGGACTTCGCGCGCAAGCAGTACTTCGACGTGCTGCTGGTCGACACGGCCGGCCGCCTCGCGATCGACGAGGCGATGATGCGCGAGATCAAGGAACTGCACGCGGCCGTCCACCCGGTGGAGACGCTGTTCGTGGTGGACGCCATGCAGGGCCAGGACGCGGTCAACACGGCCAAGGCCTTCAAGGAGGCGCTGCCGCTCACCGGCATCGTGCTGACCAAGCTGGACGGCGACTCGCGCGGCGGCGCGGCGCTGTCGGTGCGCCAGGTGACGGGCGCGCCCATCAAGTTCGCCGGCGTCAGCGAGAAGATCGACGGCCTGGAGGTGTTCGACGCGGAGCGCCACGCGGGCCGCATCCTGGGCATGGGCGACATCGTGGCCCTGGTCGAACAGGTGCAGGCCGGCGTGGACATGGAGGCGGCGCAGAAGCTCGCCGCCAAGGTCAAGAGCGGCGAGGGCTTCGACCTGAACGACTTCCTGGCGCAGATCCAGCAGATGAAGCAGATGGGCGGCCTCTCCACGCTGATGGACAAGATGCCGGCGCAGGTGCAGGCCAAGGCCGGCCAGGTCGACATGGAGAAGGCCGAGCGCGACGTGCGGCGCAAGGAAGGCATCATCTGCAGCATGACGCCGGCCGAGCGCCGCAAGCCCGAGATCATCAAGGCCACCCGCAAGCGCCGCATCGCCGCCGGCGCCGGCGTCCAGGTCCAGGAGGTCAACCGCCTGCTCAACGAGTTCGAGCAGATGCAGGCCATGATGAAGAAGATGAAGGGCGGCGGGCTGATGAAGATGATGAAGCGCATGGGCGGCGGCAAGGGCATGCCCAAGCTTCCTTTCTAGCCCGAGGCCGCCCTCAGGCCGCGACGGCGACCTCGCCGCGCAGCGAATGCGGCAGCGCCTCGGTGATCGTCACGTCCACCATCTCGCCCACCAGGCGCTTGTCGCCGGCGAAGTTGACGATGCGGTTGCACTCGGTGCGGCCCATCAGCTCGTTCGGGTCCTTGCGGGAAGGCCCTTCGACGAGGATGCGCTGCACGGTGCCGACGCGGCTCGCGCTGATGCGCTGCACGTTCTCCTCCAGCACGGCCTGCAGGTGCTGCAGGCGCTCGAGCTTCACGGCGTGCGGCGTGTCGTCGTGCAGGTTGGCCGCCGGCGTGCCGGGGCGCGGGCTGAAGATGAAGGAGAAGCTGGCGTCGTAACCGACGTCCTCCACCAGCTTCATCAGCTTCGCGAAATCCTGTTCGGTCTCGCCGGGGAAGCCGACGATGAAGTCGGAGGACAGCGAGAGCTGCGGCCGCACGGCCCGGAGCTTGCGGATCGTGCTCTTGTACTCCATGGCGGTGTAGTTGCGCTTCATCGCCATCAGGATGCGGTCGCTGCCGTGCTGCACCGGCAGGTGCAGGTGGCTCACCAGCTGCGGCACCTTGCCGTAGACGTCCACCAGGCGCTGCGTGAACTCGTTCGGGTGGCTGGTCGTGTAGCGGATGCGCTGGATGCCGGGGATCTCCGCCACGTACTCGATCAGCAGGGCGAAGTCGGCGATCTCGCTCGTGCCGGCCATGGCGCCGCGGTAGGCGTTGACGTTCTGCCCGAGCAGCGTCACTTCCTTCACGCCCTGGTCGGCCAGGCCGGCGATCTCGGTCAGCACGTCCTCGAAGGGCCGCGAGACTTCCTCGCCGCGGGTGTAGGGCACCACGCAGTAGCTGCAGTACTTGGAGCAGCCTTCCATGATGGAGACGAAGGCCGAAGCGCCGTCGACCCGCGCGGGCGGCAGGTGGTCGAACTTCTCGATCTCGGGGAAGCTGATGTCCACCTGCGGGCGCTGCTGGCGCTCGCGCGCGTGCAGCAGTTCCGGCAGGCGGTGCAGCGTCTGCGGGCCGAACACCACGTCCACGTAGGGCGCGCGCTCGATGATGGCCGCGCCTTCCTGGCTGGCGACGCAGCCGCCCACGCCGATCAGCACGCCCTTCTTCTTCAGGTGCTTCACGCGGCCGAGGTCGGAGAACACCTTCTCCTGCGCCTTCTCGCGCACCGAGCAGGTGTTGAACAGGATCAGGTCGGCCTGCTCCGGGTCCTGCGTGGGCTCGTAGCCTTCGGCCGCGTGCATGACGTCCGCCATCTTGTCCGAGTCGTACTCGTTCATCTGGCAGCCGAAGGTCTTGATGTACACCTTCTTCATGGGGGCGCTCACTTCAGCAGCAGCCAGCGGGTCTGCCAGATCATGTCCAGCAGCTCGTTGAAGCGCTTGTAGCCGTTCGGGTCGCCGGTGGTGACGCCGCCGACCTTGGTGTATTCCTCCTGGTTCAGCAACCAGACCTCGTGCACCAGCCCGGCGCTGTCGCGCTTGTAGACGGTGTAGAGCGTCTTGCCGGCCAGCGCGCCGGACAGCACCAGCATGTTGTTGCGGTCGCGCACGCGCGCGCCGGGCGACAGGCGATCGGGCTTGCCGTCCACCGTGATGATCGGCGGCGTGGCGCTGACGGCGATGATGGCGGGCTTGACGTCCCTGGGCGCATCGCGCATCACGGCCTGGCCGAATGCGGCGGTGGCGGCGAGGGCGACGCCGGCAAGGAAGAGGCGGGTCCAGCGGTTCATGGTGTAGATCCAGAGGCTGTGAAAACGACAAAGGCACTGTGGTGGACAGTGCCTCTGCTTGTCAACGCGGAGCGTTGTAATCTGGTGGCGCTTCAGGGACTCGAACCCCGGACCTGCGGATTATGATTCCGTCGCTCTAACCAACTGAGCTAAAGCGCCTGTGAGCCCGCGATTATAGCCAAAGGTTCGGGGGGGTCGGTGGGGTTCGCTTCGCTCACCTGCCGGCGGCGCGCCGCCGCCACCCTACGGGGGCCGGCGACCGGGAAGCTCAGCGGTGCTTGAACTGCGCCTTGCGCTTCTCCACGAAGGCCGCCATGCCTTCCTTCTGGTCCTCGGTGGCGAAGAGGGCGTGGAACAGGCGCCGCTCGAACATCACGCCGTCGGCCAGGCCGCTCTCGAAGGAGCGGTTGACCGACTCCTTGGCCGCCAGCACCGCCAGCTGCGAGTAGTCGCAGATCTGCAGGGCGGCGCCCAGGGCCTCCTCCATCAGCTTGTCCAGCGGCACGATGCGGCTCACCAGGCCCGCGCGCTCCGCTTCGGTGGCGTCCATCATGCGGCCCGTGAGCGCCAGGTCCATGGCCTTGGCCTTGCCCACCGCCCGCGGCAGGCGCTGCGTGCCGCCGGCGCCCGGAATGATGCCCAGCTTGATCTCGGGCTGGCCGAACTTCGCGTTGTCGGCGGCGATGATGAAGTCGCACATCATGGCCAGCTCGCAGCCGCCGCCCAGGGCGAAGCCGCTCACGGCGGCGATCACCGGCTTGCGGATCGAGCGGATCGTCTCCCAGTTGCGCGTGATGTAGTCGGTCTTGTAGACGTCGGCGAACTGGTAGGTCGCCATCGCCCCGATGTCGGCGCCGGCGGCGAAGGCCTTCTCGCTGCCGGTGAGCACCATGCAGCCGATCGCGTCATCGCCGTCGAAGGCCTTCATGGCCTGGCCGAGCTCGTCCATCAGCTCGTTGTTCAGGGCGTTGAGCTGCTTGGGGCGGTTCAGCGTGATGACGCCCACCTTGCCTGCTTCGGTGCGCACGTTGATGAATTCGTAGGCCATGCCGGTCTCTCCTGGGGTTCGGGGCAACTATAACCAAGGGAAACCATGCTGCGGACCGCACCGCCCCCGGTGCTAGATTCGGCGGCGAAGGAGACCCCATGAGCGAAGCCAACGTCCTGTGCGAACTGCGCGGAAGCGTCGCCCTCGTGACGCTGAACCGGCCGCAGTCCCTCAACAGCTTCACGCGGCAGATGCACCGCGACCTGTGGGCGGTGCTGGACCGCATCGACGGCGACAAGGCCGTGCGCGCCGCCGTCATCACCGGCGCGGGCCGCGGCTTCTGCGCCGGCGCCGACCTCGCCGAATTCGACTTCGAGCCCGGACCCGACCTCGTGCAGCGCGCGGACCCCGGCCCAGTGATCGAGCAGGCCTTCAACCCCAGCGTGCGCAAGCTGATGGCGTTGCGCGTGCCCACGATCGCGGCCGTCAACGGCGTCGCGGCGGGCGCGGGCGCCTCCTTCGCGATGGCCTGCGACCTCGCCGTCGCCGCTTCCAGTGCCTCGTTCATCCAGGCCTTCAGCCGCATCGGCCTCGTGCCCGACGCCGGCGGCAGCTGGTTCCTGGTGAAGAAGCTGGGGCTGGCCCGCGCCATGGGCTGCGCGATGCTGGGCGACAAGCTGGGCGCGCAACAGGCCAAGGAATGGGGAATGATCTGGGACGTCGCGCCCGAGGGGCAGGACTGCGTGGCCGTGGCGATGCAGCTGGCCGAACGGCTGGCCGTGCTGCCCACGACCGCGCTGGTGCAGACCCGCAGGCTGCTGCGCGCCGCCGCGACCAACGAGCTCGAGGCGCAGCTGCAGCTGGAACGCGACACGCAGTCGGCGCTCGGCAAGACCCACGACTACATCGAGGGCGTGATGGCCTTCCGCGAGAAGCGCCCGGCGCAGTTCACAGGCGAATGAGCAGCAAGCTTTCCCCCGCCGCCCTGGCCGCCCGCGTGGGCGAGGCGATGTTCGCCGTGGACGCCGCGTCCAAGGACTTCATGCAGATGGAACTGGTCGCCTGCGAGCCCGGGCGCGCCGTCATGCGCATGAAGGTGCGCGCGCCCATGCTCAACGGCCACCAGATCTGCCACGGCGGACTGATCTTCACGCTGGCGGACTCCACCTTCGCCTTCGCCTGCAACAGCCACAACAAGGTCACCGTGGCGGCCGGCTGCAGCATCGAATTCCTCAAGCCCGCGCGGCTCGACGACGTGCTCACCTGCGAGGGCGTCGAGCAGGTGCTGCAGGGCCGGCACGGCATCTACGACATGAAGGTCACCAACCAGCGCGGCGAGGTCATCGCGGTGTTCCGCGGCAAGAGCGCCAGCATCCAGGGCACGGTGATCCCGGAGGACGAGACATGAAGCAATTCCCGCTGGAACCCATCGAGAAGGCGAGCGTCGACGAACTGCGCGCCCTGCAGCTGAAGCGCCTGAAGGCGACGCTGCACCACGCCTATGCGAACTCGCCCGCCTACAGGCGCAAGTTCGACGTCGCCGGCGTGCATCCGGAGGACTGCCGCAGCCTGGCCGACCTGGCGAAGTTCCCCTTCACCACCAAGGCGGACCTGCGCGAGGGCTATCCCTTCGGCATGTTCGCCGTGCCGCGCGAGCAGTGCGTGCGCATCCACGCCTCGAGCGGCACCACCGGCAAGCCGACCGTCGTGGGTTACACGAAGAACGACATCGAGACCTGGTCGACCGTGATGGCGCGCAGCATCCGCGCCTCGGGCGCGCGGCCCGGCGAGATGGTGCACGTGAGCTACGGCTACGGCCTGTTCACCGGCGGCCTGGGCGCGCACTACGGCGCCGAGAAGCTGGGGCTCACGGTCGTGCCCTTCGGCGGCGGCCAGACCGAGCGCCAGGTGCAGCTGATCCACGATTTCCGGCCCGACATCATCATGGTCACGCCCAGCTACATGCTGGCGATCGCCGACGAGTTCGAGCGGCAGGGTCTGGACCCGCGCGAATCCAGCCTGCGCCTGGGCATCTTCGGCGCCGAGCCCTGGACCAACGACATGCGCGCGAAGATCGAGCAGCGCCTGGGCATGGACGCGGTCGACATCTACGGCCTGTCGGAAGTGATGGGGCCGGGCGTGGCCAACGAGTGCATCGAGACCAAGGACGGCCCGACGATCTGGGAGGACCACTTCTATCCCGAGGTGATCGATCCCGAGACGGGCGAGCCGGTGGCGGAGGGCGAACTGGGCGAGCTGGTGTTCACCAGCCTCACCAAGGAGGCGCTGCCCATCGTGCGCTACCGCACGCGCGACCTCACCCGCCTGCTGCCCGGCACCGCGCGCACGATGCGCCGCATGGAGAAGATCACGGGCCGCAGCGACGACATGATGATCGTGCGCGGCGTCAACGTCTTCCCGACGCAGATCGAGGAGCTGATCCTGCGCCAGTCCGTGCTGGCGCCGCACTACCAGTGCATCCTCACGCGCGAGGGGCCGCTGGACGCGCTGACGGTGGCCGTCGAGGCCGGCCCCGGCCTGCCCCACGACCACGGCGAGGTGCAGGCCGCGGGTGAGCGGCTGGCGCACGACATCAAGGTCTACGTGGGCACCAGCGCGCGCATCGAGCTGCGCCCGGCGGGCGGCATCGAGCGCAGCATGGGGAAGGCGAAGCGGGTGGTGGACCAGCGGAAGCTCTAGCTTTCCGTCATCCCCGCGCCCTCCCTCCCCCGTCATCCCCGCGCAGGCGGGGACCCAGGGCTCCCGCATTCAGCTGCGCGCTGCGCGCGCAGTCCCCGACGCCCTGGGCCCCCGCCTCCGCGGGGGTGACGGGAAGGCTATCTCTGCTCGATGTGGTCCACCAGCAGGTCCAGCCAGGCCTCGTCGCCCATCGTCACCTTGATGCGCACCGGCAGGTACAGCAGGTTCGGCGCGAACCACATCTCCGCCAGGATGTTGCCGCGCGCGTGCGGGATCGGGCGCGGCTTCAGGTGGAAGGCCTCCACGGGGCCCAGCGTCGGCGTGTTCAGCACCTCGCGCTCCACGATGTCGTAGACCCAGCGGTCCACGCCGCCGGGCCGCGCCAGCCACACGGTCACGGTGCGGCCGACCTCCAGCACTTCCTTGCCCGTGGCGAAGCGGTGCGTCAGTTCCACGAACTGGCTGGCGGTGTCCTGCACGCCCGGCGGGCGCGGCACCGTCTTGCCGTTGCCGAGCGTGACGACCTGGTCGCCGATGTGCGTGGTGCGGCGCTTGCCCGGGCGCAACTCCTCGTATTCGCGCGGCACCAGGCCCTCGGGCGTGACCTCGCCCTGGCTGGTGAGCACCTGCGTGCCGAACACCTGGATGCGGATGTCCAGCCGCACCTGGTAGCGGTCGCCCTCGCGCTGCCACTGCACGCGCGCATCGCCGAACAGCGGGCCGCGGAAGCTGCCGCTCAGCGCATAGGTCAGGCGGGTGTCGGTGGGCCAGTCGTCGAGGGCGGGCGCTTCAGCCGTCGCTTCGCTCGCCGCCGCCGCCGGCGCGGACGCGGCCTGCGCCGCCGCCTCCGCCGCGCGCGCCTCGCGTTCCGCTTCGGCCTCGCGCTGTGCGGCCTCCTCGCGTTCGCGCTGCGCCGCGGCTTCGCGTTGCGCCGCCTCGCGTTCCCGTTCGGCCGCTTCCCGTTCCGCCGCTTCCCGCTCCCGCTGCGCCGCTTCCTCGCGCTCCCGCCGCGCGGCTTCCTCCGCTTCCTTCTTGCGCCGCAGTTCCTCGGCCGACGAGGCGGGCGGCTTCGGCCGGGGCGCGACGCGCGAACGCGGCACGGGCGGCGCCGTGGAGACGCTGGCCACCACCGGGGGGGCCGGCGCGGGCTTCAGCAGCCGCGTGTACATGGGCGGCACCATCAGCGTGAGCCCGGAGATCGCATCGGCCTGGCGCGCGAACCACTCCAGGCCCAGCAGGTGCGCCAGCACCACCGCGAGCGCGAGCAGCGCCAGCCGCGTGCGCGTCCTCAGGCCGCGAGCCACGCCTGGGCCCTCGCGGCGTCGCGCAGGACCAGCCGCCAGGTGGTGACGGCGGCGGGGAGGGTGAGTTCCAGGCGCAGCAGCCGCCGGTCGCGGGCGACGATCGCCGTCAGCTTGCGGTGGGTGCCCGCGTACAGGAGCAGGTCGTCGAGCTTGCCCAGGCGCCAGGCCTCGCCCGCGACTTCCACGCCCACCCATTCGTCATTGGCCGCGATGCCGGCCTGTTCGGCGGCGCCGCCGCGCAGCACGTTCTTCAGCACCACGCCGCCGCCCGGCGTCTCGGTGACGCGCACGCCCAGGCGCTGCTGCAGCTGCGCCGGCTCCTCCATCACGGAGATGCCGTGCTGCTCCAGCAGCTCCTTCAGCGGCAGCTCGCGGGTGCCGTGCACCCACGCGGCCAGCTCGCGCCCGAAGGAGCGGCCGGCCAGTTCCTTCAGCACCGCGCTGAAGTCGGCCTCCGCCATCGGCCCGGCCTTGCAGCGCTGCCACAGCGTCCGCATGACCTCGTCGAGGTTCGTCTGGCCTTCGTGGCGCAGCAGCAGGTCGAAGCACAGGGCCACCAGCGCGCCCTTGGTGTAGTAGCTGACGGTGGCGTTGGCCGTGTTCTCGTCCTGCCGGTAGTACTTCACCCAGGCGTCGAAGCTCGCCTGCGCCACCGACTGCACCTCGCGCCCCGGCGTCTGCAGCACCTGGTTGCAGGTCTTGGTGAGCAGCTTCAGGTAGGTGGCGTCGTCGATGAGGCCCGAGCGGCGCAGCAGCAGGTCGTCGTAGTAGCTGGTGAAGCCCTCGAAGAACCAGAGCAGCTGGCTGTAGTTCTCCTGCTTGTAGTCGTAGTGCGCGAACTCCGCCGGCCGCAGGCGCTTGACGTTCCAGGTGTGGAAGTACTCGTGGCTGATCAGCCCCAGCAGCGTCACGTAGTTCTCGCCCAGGCGCGGGTCGCCGATGCGCGGCAGGTCGCGCCGCGAGGCGATCAGCGCCGTGGAGTTGCGGTGCTCCAGGCCGCCGTAGCCGTCGTCCACCGCGTTCAGCAGGAACAGGTAGTTCCTGAACGGCGGCCGCTTGCGCTCGTGCCAGAAGCGGATCTGCGTCTCGCAGATCTTCTGCGTGTCGGCCACCAGTCGCTCGCGGTCGAAGGACTCGGTGGCGCCCGCCACCACCAGCCGGTGCGGCACGCCGCAGGCGCGGAATTCGGCGCTCCAGAAGGCGCCCATCTCCACGGGGCAGTCGACCAGTTCGTCGTAGTCGGCGGCGAGGTAGCTGCCGAAGCCGCGCTTGCCGGTCTTCAGCGGCTCCAGGCCGGTGGCCAGCTCCCAGTGCGGGAAGGCGCGGGGCGCGACGATCTCCAGCTCGTGCGGCTCCTGCGCCAGGCCGTGCACGCGCAGGCACAGGCTGGTGCCGTTGAAGAAGCCGCGCTGCGCATCGAGCCAGGCGGTGCGCACCGAGTTGTCGAAGGCATAGACCTCGTAGGTGAGCACCAGCGGACTGGAAGGCATGCAGTCCACCTGCCACGTCGCCTTGTCCACCTGCTGCACGGCCAGCGGCCTGCCGTCCTGGCGCGCGCCCAGCTTCTGCAGGTGGCGAGAGAACTCGCGCAGCAGGTAGCTGCCGGGGATCCAGGCGGGCAGCGACACGCGCTGGCCCGCCTGCGGCTGCGGCACCGTGAGCGTCACATGGAACAGATGGGCGGCCGGGTCGGCCGCCTCGACCCGGTAGTGCGGGCCGGCCGGGCGCGGGACCGTCACTTGCCGCCGGCCGCCAGCAGCTTCTCGATGTCGGCCGTGGCGATGGCGCCCGGCACGCGCGAGCCGTCGGCGAAGATCAGCGTCGGCGTGCCGGTGATCTTGTGCCTGCGGCCGAACTCGGTGTTGCGCGCCAGGACGGTCACGTCGCAGCCCGGGTCCGCCTTGGGCAGCGGCTCGCCGCGCACCATCCAGTCCTGCCAGGCCTTGCCCTTGTCCTTCGCGCACCAGACGGCGCGCGACTTCTCGACCGAGTCCGGCCCGAGGATCGGGTACAGGAACATGTAGACCGTGACGTTGTCGATCTTCTGCAGGTCGCGCTCGAAGCGCTTGCAGTAGCCGCAGTTCGGGTCCTCGAACACGGCCAGCTTGCGCTTGCCGTTGCCGCGCACGATGGTGAAGGCGTCCTTCACCGGCAGCTGGCTGAAGTCGATCGCCAGCAGCTTGTCCATGCGGTCCTCGGTGAGGTTGCGGCGCGCCCGCGTGTCCATCATCTCGCCGTTGATGATGTAGTTGCCCTCGGCGTCCGTGTAGAACAGGTCCGTGCCGATGCGCACCTCGTACACGCCCGGCATGGGCGTGCGGCTCACCTCGTCGATGGCCGGGAAGTTGGGCAGGCGCTCCGGCAGGTTCCTGCGCAGCGCGCTCTCCACCGCCGGCGGCACCAGGTTGGCGGCATTCGCCACCGTCGGGGCCTTGTTGTCGGCCGCGATGGCCGCCAGGGCCGCGGCCCCGAGGGCCAGGGCCAGCAGGGCTGCGGCCAGCCCGGTTCGCTTCGCGTTCGCTTTCATGTTCTTCCCGTTCTCATCAGGTTCCTTGCACTGCCCATCGCCTGGCGCACCACCCAGCGCTTGATCGGCCCGCTGCGGTCGAAGCCGCGCATGCCCCAGTTGCGCAGGCGCGCCCAGGGTTCGGCCGGCTGCGCGAACAGCTGCTGCAGGCCGTCCGTGGTCCAGGCCATCGCCAGCACGTCCGCCTTGCGCGCGCGCTCGTAGCGGCGCAGCAGCTTCTCGTCGCCCAGCGGCCGCCAGTACTCGCGCTCGTGCAGCACCTGCGCGAGCGTCCGCGCGTCGGCCAGCCCCAGGTTGAGCCCCTGGCCGGCCAGCGGATGGACGTTGTGCGCCGCATCGCCCGCCAGCGCCCAGCCCGGCCCGCACCAGCGGTCCGCCTGCGCGCGCTGCAGCGGCCAGGCCATGCGCTCGCTGGTGAGCGTCATGCGGCCCAGCGCGCCGCCGCACGCGGCGGCGAGGCGCGCCTCGAATTCCTCCGGCGCGATGGCCAGCAGCTCGTCCACCCGGAGCTCCCGGACGGACCACACCAGCGCCACCGAGTTCCCGGCCGGGCCGCCCAGGGGCAGCAGGCCCAGCACGTTGCCGTCGTCGAACCACTGGCGGGCCACGCCGCCATGGGCCTGCTCGCAGTCCAGCCGCGCGGCGATGGCGCGCTGGGGATACGTGTTCACGTGGAACTGCACGCCGAATTCGTCGCGGGTCGCGCTGGCGCGGCCTTCGCAGACGACGGTCAGCGCCGCGGGCGCGGGGGCCTCCAGCAGCTCGATCTGCGGCTGGAAGCGGGCCGCTTCGGCCAGGCGCGCCAGCAGGGGCTGCACGTCGACGATCCAGGCCAGCGCCGGCACGCCCTCGGCCTGCGCGGAAAACTGCACGCGGCCGCCTTCGTCGCCGTGCACGTCCATCGCCGTCACCGGCGTGGCGTGCGCCTCGTCCGGCCAGGCGCGCACGGCCTGCAGCAGGTCGCGCGAGGCGCTGTTGAGGGCGTAGGCGCGCACGTCCGCGTGCGAGGCGGCCGGCGGGCCTTCCACCAGGCCGACGCGCAGGCGGTCGCGCGCGAGCAGCAGGGCCAGCGTCCGGCCCACGATGCCCGCGCCGCGGATACAAACGTCGTAAGGTGCGGCCATGAGCGGGATTGTAGGAGGCGGGCACAATCCACGCCCATGAGCCAAAGTCCCGACGTGACCGCCCGTCTCGCCCGCCTCTTCGTCTATCCGGTCAAGTCCTGCGCCGGCGTGGAACTGCGCGAGGCCCTCCTGACCGAAACCGGCCTGGACCTCGACCGCGCCTGGATGGTGGTGGACCCCGAAGGCAACTTCGTGACCCAGCGGGAGCTGCCCCGCATGGCGCTCATCCGCCCGCAGCTGAAGCTGACCGAGGTGGTGCTGCGCGCCCCCGGCATGCTCGCGCTGCACCTGCAGGTCGACACCGTCGAGGAACCGGTGCGGGTGCGCGTGTGGGACGACGAGGTGCCGGCCTTCGACATGGGCGACATCGCGGCCCAGTGGTTCACCGATTTCCTGGGCCGGCCGCTGCGGCTGGTGCGCTTCGACCCCGAGCACCGGCGCCTGTCCAGCCGCAAGTGGACGGGCGAGGCCGAGGCCCTGAACCAGTTCAGCGACGGCTATCCGCTGCTGGTGGCCAGCACCGCCTCGCTGGACCTGCTGAACGCGAAGCTCGCGGCGGGCGGCCACGCGGCCGTGGGCATCGAGCGCTTCCGGCCCAACATCGTGCTGGAAGGCGTGGAGGCGCACGACGAGGACCGGCTGGACCTGCTGACCATCGCCACCGGCGAAGGCGAGGTGCAGCTGCGCCCCGTGAAACCCTGCGGGCGCTGCCCCATGCCCAACATCGACCCTGCCACGGCGGCGGTGGACCCGGTGGTCACGGACACGCTGCAGGGCTACCGCAAGGACCCGCGCGTCGGCGGCGCCATCACCTTCGCGATGAACGCGATCATCGTCGCGGGCATCGACTGCACCCTGCGCGTGGGGCAGGACGCGACGGGCAACTTCCGCTTCGATTAAGGCGTCGCGGCCAGCTCCGGGTCGGCCGCCGCGCCGCCGTCGGGCACGAACATCGAGGAGTCGCCCGGCTCCGAGGTGACGGGCTGTTCGGGCTGGATGAAGCGGATCGGCCGCCGCGTGCGCGGCGACATGCGTTCCAGCTGCGCCGCGAGCGCAGCCTGCACTTCCTCGGCCTCCATGGGCCGGTCGCTCAGCAGGAGCGCGGCCACGTGGAACTGCAGCGTCACGTCCGGCTTGAGGCCCGGCAGGGGCATGAGGCCGGCGGCGATCAGGCGCGTGGCCCGTTCGGTGACCGAGGCGCGCGAAGCCGCGCCTTCGAGGATGACGCCGAAGCGCGCCTCGCCGATGCGGGCGACGGTGTCCACGTCGCGCAGCAGGCGGCGCAGCTTGATCACGCTGCGCAGCAGGCTCTGTTCGGCCGCGGCGCTGCCGAAGTGCTCGCGGATCGGGCCGTGGTTCACCAGGTCGATGTACATCACCGCCGCGTTCTCGTCGTGCCGGCGGAAGCGCGCCACCACCTGTCGCAGCCGGTCGTGGAACAGGTGCGGCGCCAGCAGGCCGGTGAGCGCGTCGTGCGTGGTCAGGGCCTGCTCGCGCACCTCGGCGCTGTGCCGGTCGCGCGAGCGGATGAACAGGGCCACCAGCAGCAGCGGCACCTCGAACGCGAGCCCCAGGATGATCAGGTAGGGCGAGGCGATCGGCAGGTCGGCCCAGCCCAGCTGCCGGAACACCGTGTGCAGCAGCGTGGCCACCAGGGGGAACTGCGCCGCGAACACCCAGCGGCCTACCGTGTCACCGCGCCACCAGGCCGCGGCCGACGCCAGCAGCGCGATGGCGCTGGCGAGGCACAGGTAGCCGCCCATCAGCGGCAGGTGCACGGACTTGGGCGTGAAGGCAGGCACCAGCGCGAGCACCACGCCGCCCAGCCCCAGGACCTGGATCAGCCGGTCGAGCCGGGGCAGGCGGCGCCGCAGCGCCAGCGTGATGCGCACGAACAGCAGGGCGACGCCGACGGCGGCGCAGGCGAGCATGGACGTGGGCGCGTCCTGCAGCAGCCCGAAGCGCGGCCACAGCAGCTGCCCGGCGACGCCGGTATAGGAGGCGACGGCCAGCGTGGTCAGCGCGGCGTAGCCGGCGTACCAGGCGAAGCCCGCGTCGCGGTAGGCCCAGCTCTTCGCCAGGCAGCCCACGATCAGCAGCAGCAGCGCGCCGAAGGCCGCGCCCAGCAGCAGGTATTCGCGCTGCAGCTGCTCGGTGTGCCGCGCCGTCGTGGCGAGCTGCAGCGGGATGTCGGCCGGCGTGGCGTGCTGGATGCGCACGTAGATGTCGCGCGGCTCGCCGGGCGGCAGGTCGAGGCGGAAGAAGGGATAGCGGCCGCGCTCCGGCCACCGCGCCACGGCCAGGGTGTCGCCGGCCGCCTCGGCGCGCCACTGGCCGCCGACGCGCTGGTGCACCGTCACGTGGTCCAGCACCGGCATGGGCAGCTTCAGCAGCCAGTCCTGGCGTTCGTAGGGACCGCGCTGCAGCCGCAGGTGCAGCCACAGCGCGCCGTCGCGATGCAGGCGGTGCAGCGTGCCGGGAGCGACGGGCTGGAAATCGCTCTCCGGCCTGCGCGTGACCTCGGCCAGCGTCGCGTCGCCGCGCGGGTCCACCCACAGGCGCGCGAGCGGCTGGGCGTCCATCACGCCCACCGCGTCGCGCAGGACCGTGGCCGGCATTTCCTGCGCCGTGGCGGCGAAGGCCCAGCAGGCGAGCAGCAGGCCCGCCAGCAGCCGGGCCGCGGACCATGGCATACACTTTCGGGTTTCGCTAACGGGCCGTGACATGAGTTTGAAGTGCGGGATCGTGGGCCTGCCGAACGTCGGCAAATCCACCTTGTTCAACGCCCTGACCAAGGCGGGCATCGCCGCCGAGAACTATCCTTTCTGCACCATCGAGCCGAACGTCGGCGTCGTGGAACTGCCCGATCCCCGGCTGGACCAGCTGGCGGCGATCGTCAAGCCCGAACGCATCGTGCCAGCCATTGTCGAGTTTGTCGACATCGCGGGCCTCGTGGCCGGGGCCAGCAAGGGCGAAGGCCTGGGCAACCAGTTCCTGGCGCACATCCGCGAGACCGACGCCGTCGTGAACGTGGTGCGCTGCTTCGAGGACGCGAACGTCGTGCACGTGGCCGGGCGCGTGGACCCGGTGTCCGACATCGAGGTGATCCAGACCGAGCTGTGCCTCGCGGACCTGGGCACGGTGGAGAAGACGCTGGCGCGCTACGCGAAGGCCGCCAAGTCGGGCAACGACAAGGAAGCGGCCCGCATGGTGCAGCTGCTGCCCAGGGTCCAGGCGGCGCTGGACGAAGGCCGTCCGGTGCGGACCTTGCAGTTGACTGACGAGGAAAAGGCGCTGCTCAGGCCCCTGTTCCTGATCACCGCCAAGCCGGCGATGTTCGTGGGCAACGTGGACGAGGGCGGTTTCGAGGACAACCCGCACCTGGACCGGCTGCGCGCCTATGCGGCGACGCAGAACGCGCCGGTGGTGGCCATCTGCGCCAAGATCGAATCCGAGATCGCCGACATGGGCGACGAGGACAGGAAGATGTTCCTCGCCGAGATCGGCCAGGACGAGCCGGGCCTCAACCGCCTGATCCGCGCGGCCTTCACGCTGCTGGGGCTGCAGACCTACTTCACCGCCGGCGTGAAGGAAGTGCGCGCCTGGACGGTCCCCATCGGCGCCACCGCCCCGCAGGCGGCCGGGGTGATCCACACCGACTTCGAACGCGGCTTCATCCGCGCCCAGACCATCGCCTTCGACGATTTCGTGGCCTTCCAGGGCGAGCAGGGCGCCAAGGACGCGGGCAAGATGCGCAGCGAAGGCAAGGATTACGTCGTGAAGGATGGCGACGTGATGAACTTCCTGTTCAACGTGTAGGCTGGTGGTGAGCGCAGCGAACCCCGGCAGGGGGTTCGTCGCGCGGGCCCCTTTCTTCGCTGCAGACTGCTTCCGCGCGAGGCTTGCGCTGCCGCGAAACTTGCCCCCGTTCCTGTGTGCTCTGTCACTGGCCAGCAGCGCGGCTGCCCCAGATGATGCGCACGTGTCCTGCATGGCAGAGCACGCAACGAGGAGGACAAGACATGCTGGAAATCCGCTTCCACGCGCCGCGGGCGTTGAGGGCTTGCCTGATGGCAGTGCCGCTGCTGGGTGCGCTGTTCGTTTCCGGGTGCGCGACGCACTATGTGGACGGCACCATCAAGGAGGTGCCGGCGGCCCGGTTCACGCATCCGGAGCGACCCAGGCCTGTCCAGTTGATCGCGGAGTTCCAGACCAAGGGCGTGCCGAACGCGCGCGCCACGGCGGAGACCAGGCCGATGATCGAGGACAGCATCCGGTCCGCCGGCCTGTTCTCCCAGGTCCGCGATACGCCTGCGCCGGACGCGGGAGTCCTGAGCGTCACCCTGAACAATGTCCCGCTGACGGATGACGCCGCGGCAAGGGGCTTCCTCGCCGGGCTCACGCTGGGCGTCGCGGGCCAGCAGGTGACGGATGGCTATGTCTGCACCGTCAGCTACCTGCCTCCGGGGCAGACCAGGCCCGTGGTCAAGAGCGCCCGGCACGCGATTCACACGACGGTCGGCGCCCACGGCGCACCCGAGAACGCATACAAGGCGTCCAACATCCAGGACGCGGTCCGCACGATGGTGCGCCAGGTGATGTCGGTCACCCTGAGCGACCTGTCCCATGACGCCGCCTTCAAGTGAGCGCCTGCTGCGGCGCAGGCGAGTGCTTGCAGCCGCTGCCCTGGTCGCCCTGGGCGGATGCGCTTCGGTGCCGCTGGGCGCGCCGGGGCCCAGCATGGAGAACGTCTCCAGGATCCGGGCCGCCCGTCTGCCAGCTCTGGCGCTGGGCACCTTCAGCCTGGCTCCCGATCGGAGCGCCTCGCTGGACCAGAGAATCAGCATCCGCACCAACAGCTTCTACTCGCCGTACGGGAACTCCTTCGCTTCGTACCTGAAGGAGGCGCTCACGGCAGATCTTCGGGCAGCGGGCGCGCTCGATCCTGCTTCGGCCATCCGCGTCGCGGCGCAGCTGACCGAAAGCGAGATCCAGGTGCCGAGCGGCACGGCGCAGGCGGTGCTCGCGGCCCGGTTCGTTGTCACGCGATCGGGCAAGGGCGTCTATGACAAGGAACTGCGCGCCCGGGCGACCTGGCAAGCAGAATTCAACGGATTCGACGCTGTTCCGATGGCCGTCTACCGGTATGAACTCCTCTACCGCAACCTGGTTGCGGCCTTGGTGAATGACGAGGAGTTCCGTCGCGCCGTGACGGGTGACGCCTCGGCGGTGTGACACCCGATCCCCGGAGCCCGCCATGACCGACCCCCAGCGCTTCTTCCTTCGCCTGCGCCGGCGCGCGCTGCAGTTCTACGAGCTGCTGCTGTACGGCGCGCTGATCGCCATGTCCGCCGCCGTGGCGATGAGCGCGAGCGGCATCGAGGCCGACGACGCCGCTCAGTGCGGGAACGCCCACAGCAGCGCGGACGTCATCACGAGGTAGCGCAGGAACTTGCCCACCAGCATGTAGCCGGCGCAGGGCCAGAAAGGCAGGCGCAGCCAGCCGGCGACGGCGCACAGCGGGTCGCCCACGATGGGCAGCCAGGCCAGCAGGCAGGCCTTCGGGCCGAGGCGCTCCAGCACGTCCAGCGCCTTCAGGTGGTGCTTCGAATGGCGGTACTTGTCCGCCACCTGGTGCGCGCCGTAGCCCAGCCACCAGTCGAACATGCCGCCGAGCGTGTTGCCGGCGGTGGCCACCAGCACGGCGCTCCAGAACAGGTCGGGGTTGAGCTTCAGCAGGCCGAACAGCGCCGGTTCGGAGCCCACCGGGAGCAGCGTCGCCGAGACGAAGGCGGCCGCGAACAGGGTGCTCAGCCCGTACTGCGGCAGCGCCAGCAGCGCGAACAGCGGATCCAGCCAGGCTTGCATGCGCGCGCATGTTACGGCAGTGCAGCATGCGCCTCCCCCATCCGGTTTCAGTCGCTGAAACGCCCCGGGCCTACAATCGTGCCTCTTTTTTCGGCAGCCCCGCGTCCCTTCCTTCCATGCACATCGGTCCCTACCAGCTCGCGAACACCGTCTTCGTGGCGCCGATGGCGGGCGTGACCGACCGCCCGTTCCGGCAGCTGTGCCGCGCCTTCGGCGCCGGCTACGCGGTCAGCGAGATGGTGACCTCGCGCAAGGACCTGTGGAACAGCCTCAAGACCTCGCGCCGCGCCAACCACGAAGGCGAGCCCGGCCCCGTGGCCGTGCAGATCGCCGGCACCGACGCGCAGATGATGGCCGAGGCGGCTGCCTACAACATCGATCGCGGCGCGCAGATCATCGACATCAACATGGGCTGCCCGGCCAAGAAGGTGTGCAACAAGTGGGCCGGCTCGGCGCTGATGCAGGACGAGCCGCTGGCCGTCGCCATCGCCGAGGCCGTGGTGGCCGCCTGCGCTCCGCACGGCGTGCCCGTCACGCTCAAGATGCGCACCGGCTGGTCGGCGGCGCACCGCAACGCCGTGGTGCTGGCGCGCGCGTTCGAGGCGATCGGCATCGCGATGCTGACGGTGCACGGCCGCACGCGCGAGCAGGGCTACAAGGGCGAGGCCGAATACGAGACGATCGCCGCGGTGAAGGCGGCGGTGCGCATCCCGGTGGTCGCCAACGGCGACGTCGATTCGCCGGAGAAGGCGCGCGCCGTGCTCGCCGCGACGGGCGCGGATGCCGTGATGGTCGGGCGCGCGGCCCAGGGCCGGCCCTGGATCTTCCGCGAGATCGCGCACTTCCTCGCCACCGGCACGCGGCTCGCGCCGCCGCTGGTGGCGGAAGTGCGGCGCGCGCTGCTGGCGCACCTGGAGGACCACTACGCGCTGTACGGCGAATTCACCGGCGTGCGCAGCGCGCGCAAGCACATCGGCTGGTACGTGCGATCGCTTCCGGAGGGGGAGGCGTTCCGCGCGCAGATGAACGCGATCGAGGACAGCGCGGGCCAGGTGGCCGCCGTCCACCGTTTCTTCGACGCGCTCGCGTCCCGCACGGACCGCATGCCGGAGCCGGCGGCGCTGCGCGCGGAGGAACTCGCAGAGAACGAGACATGAGCAAGAAGAACATCGAGGAGTGCGTCCGTGCCAGCCTCGAGGGCTACTTCCGCGACCTGCGCGGAACCGAGCCCGACGGGATGTACGAGATGCTGGTGAAGGTCGTGGAAAAGCCGCTGCTGGAAGTGGTGATGGCCAAGGCCGACAACAACCAGTCGCGCGCGGCGGAATGGCTGGGGCTGAACCGCAACACGCTGCGCAAGAAATTGATCGAACACAAGCTGCTGAAATGAACGCGCTCCTCTCCGTTTCCGACAAGGCCGGCATCGTCGACCTCGCGCGGGACCTGCACGCCCTGGGCGTGCGCCTGATCTCCACCGGCGGCACCGCGAAGCTGCTGGCCGATTCCGGCCTGCCGGTCACCGAGGTGGCCGAGGTCACCGGCTTCCCCGAGATGCTCGACGGCCGCGTGAAGACGCTGCATCCGAAGATCCACGGCGGCCTGCTGGGCCGGCGGGACCTGCCGGAGCACGTCGCCGCGCTGCAGCGCCACGGCATCTCCGCCATCGACATCCTGGTGGTGAACCTCTATCCCTTCGAGCAGACGGTGGCGAAGCCCGGCTGCACGCTGGAAGACGCGATCGAGAACATCGACATCGGCGGCCCGGCGATGGTCCGCAGCGGCGCCAAGAACTGGAAGGACGTGGCGGTGCTGACCGACGCGTCGCAGTACCGGCCCGTGGTCGACGAACTGAAGGCCTCGGGCCAGGTGTCGCAGAAGACGAAATTCGCGCTTTCCGTGGCGGCGTTCAACCGCGTGAGCAACTACGACGCGGCGATCAGCGACTACCTGTCCTCGCTGCAGGAGGATGGCCAGCGTTCCATGTTCCCGGCGCAGTCCAACGGCCGCTTCGTCAAGCTGCAGGACCTGCGCTACGGCGAGAACCCGCACCAGCAGGCCGCGTTCTACCGCGACCTGCATCCGGCGCCCGGCTCGCTCGTGATGGCGCAGCAGCTGCAGGGCAAGGAGCTCTCGTACAACAACATCGCCGACGCCGATGCGGCCTGGGAATGCGTCAAGAGCTTCGAGACGCCGGCCTGCGTGATCGTGAAGCACGCCAATCCCTGCGGCGTCGCGCTCGGGAAGGATCCGCTGGAGGCCTATTCCAAGGCCTTCCAGACCGACCCCACCTCCGCCTTCGGCGGCATCATCGCGTTCAACCGCCCGCTCGACGGCGCCGCGGCGCAGGCGGTGGCCAGACAGTTCGTCGAGGTGCTGATGGCGCCCGACTTCGCGCCCGAGGCGCTGCAGGCGTTCGCCGGCAAGGCCAACGTGCGCCTGCTGAAGATCGCTCTGCCGCCGGGCGGCGAGCGGCCCTGGGACAAGGGCCAGAACTTCATGGACGTGAAGCGCGTGGGATCGGGCCTGCTGATGCAGACGGCCGACAACCGCGAGCTGTCGCTGTCCGAGCTGAAGGTCGTCACGAAGAAGCAGCCGACGCAGCAGCAGCTGCAGGACCTGCTGTTCGCGTGGAAGGTGGCGAAGTACGTCAAGTCCAACGCCATCGTCTTCTGCAAGGACGGCATGACCATGGGCGTGGGCGCCGGCCAGATGAGCCGCCTGGACTCGGCCCGCATCGCCAGCATCAAGGCGCAGCACGCGAAGCTGTCGCTCGCCGGGACGGCGGTGGCAAGCGATGCCTTCTTCCCGTTCCGCGACGGCCTCGACGTTGTCGTGGACGCGGGCGCCACCTGCGTCATCCAGCCCGGCGGCTCGATGCGCGACGGCGAAGTGATCGCCGCCGCGGACGAGCGCGGCGTGGCGATGGTGTTCTCAGGGGTGCGGCACTTCCGGCACTGAGTCCTGCTCGGCCCGGATGCGTGGTGACTCTCCACGCATTTTCGACGCAGAGGGCGCAGAGGTTACGCAGCTCTGCGCCCTCTGCGTTGAATTGCCGATGCGCCTCGCAGCTTCCGACTACAGGGCGCGGAATGCCTGCCTTGCCGCCTCCACCGTCCGCGCGATGTCCTCGTCCGAGTGCGCGGCGCTCACGAAGCCGGCCTCGTACAGCGCCGGCGCGATGTACACGCCGCGATCGAGCAGGCCGTGGAACAGCTTGCCGAAGCGCGCCGCGTCGCTCTGCATGACCTGCGAGTAGTTCTGCGGCAGCTGCGGCAGCAGGAAGAAGCCGAACATGCCGCCCTCGCAGTCCGCCGCGAAGGGCACGCCGCTTTCCGCGGCCGCGGCCGCCAGGCCGTCGACCAGGGTGCGCGTCTTGCGCGCCAGCGCCTCGTAGAAGCCGGGCTTCGCGATCTCCTGCAGCGTCGCCAGCCCGCAGGCCGTGGCCACCGGGTTGCCCGACAGCGTGCCGGCCTGGTACACGGGCCCCAGCGGCGCGAGCTGCTCCATCAGCGCGCGCGGCCCGCCGAAGGCCGCCAGCGGCATGCCGCCGCCGATCACCTTGCCCAGCACCGTCATGTCGGGCGCGAAGCCGGGGAGCTCCCGTGCGTACACGGCCTGCGCGCCGCCCAGCGCGACGCGGAAGCCCGTCATCACCTCGTCGAACACCAGCAGCGCGCCGTGCTGCGTGCACAGCTCGCGGCAGCGCTGCATGAAGGGCAGGCTGGCCCGTACGAAGTTCATGTTGCCGGCGATCGCCTCGATGATCACGCAGGCGAGGTCGCCGCCGTGCGTGGCGAAGGCTTCCTCCAGCTGCGCGATGTTGTTGTATTCCAGGACCAGCGTGTGCTGCACCACCTCGGCCGGCACGCCGGCGCTGGTGGGATGGCCGAAGGTGGCGAGGCCGGAGCCCGCCTTCACCAGCAGCGCGTCCGCGTGGCCGTGGTAGCAGCCCTCGAACTTGATGATGCGGTTGCGGCCGGTGGCGCCGCGCGCCAGCCGGATCGCGCTCATCGCCGCCTCGGTGCCGGAACTGACCAGCCGCACCATCTCCACCGAGGGCAGGTGGCTCGCGATGGCCTCGGCCAGCTCGATCTCGCGCTCGGTCGGCGCGCCGAAGGAGAAGCCTTCCTGCGCGGCGCGCTGCACGGCGTCCAGCACGCGCGGGTGGCCGTGGCCCAGGATCATCGGGCCCCAGGAGCCGATGTAGTCGATGCAGCGTTCGCCGTTGGCGTCCCAGAAGTACGCGCCCTGGGCGCGCTGCACGAAGCGCGGCGTGCCGCCCACGGCGCGGAAGGCGCGCACCGGCGAGTTCACGCCGCCGGGGATCAGCGCGCGGGCGCGCTCGAAGAGTTGCTGGTTGCGGTCAGTGCTTTGTGTCATGCGCGGGAAGGTCGAAGCCGGTCGGCGCGTCGGCGTCGTCCTCGCCTTCCGCGCCTTCCGGCTGCGCCCAGAACAGGCGGTCGGGGACCACGTTGCCCATGCCGGGCCGGAAGCCGCCGTCGAGGCAGCGGTCGAGATAGGCGAGGGCCTCGCCGGCGGCGGCGGCGAGGTCGGCCCCGCCCGCCACCAGCGCGGCCAGCGCCGCCGAGAGCGTGTCGCCGGCGCCGGAGAACACCGCGTCGAAGCGCTCGAACTTCTCGCTGGCCAGCACCGTCTGCGGGGTGGCCAGCACGTTCTCCACGAACTGGTCCGGCAGCGGCACGCCGGTCACCAGCGTGTAGGGCACGCCCATCTCCGAGGCGGCCTTGGCGAGGTCGCGGGCCGTGGGGCTGCGCTCGCTGTTCCACTCGGGCAACAGCCAGCGCCACAGCGTGCTGTGGTTTCCTACCAACACGGTGGTCTGCGGCAGCATCAGCTCGCGGAAGGCATCCTCGTACAGGTCCGTCGGGCCTTCGTCCCACCAGGACAGGGCCGGCATGTACGCGACGACGGGCACGTCCGGGTAGTCCGCGGCGATCTCGGCGATCGTGGAAAGCGTCTCGGGGCTGCCGACGAATCCGACCTTGATGACCTGCACCGGCACGTCCTCGAGGATGGTGCGCGCCTGCTCGGCGACCGCGTCCTCGTCGAAGGCGAAATGGTCGAACACCTCGCCGGTGTCGCGCACGTAGGCGCCGGTCACCACCGGCAGCGCGTGCGCGCCCACCGATGCGATCGCGGTCACGTCGGCGGCCAGGCCGCCGGCGCCGCTCGGGTCGCTCGCGTTGAACACCATCACGCAGGCCGGCCCCTGGTCCTCGCTTTCGGGCTCGGAGGGCTTGGTTTCGATAGGTGTGGAATTAGTCATGGGCCCGTGATCTTCCCGGCGTCGCCGCTGCGCAGAGCGTAGGCAAAGGGCCTAGATACAATCGTTGCATTCTAAGCGAAGGGCCTTTAAGCTGTGACCGATACCAAGACCTGGATGTGTCTGATATGCGGGTGGATCTATGACGAAGCCGCCGGTGCACCAGACCATGGCATCGCCCCCGGAACGCCGTGGGAGCAGGTGCCGATGAACTGGACCTGCCCCGAATGCGGGGCGCGCAAGGAAGACTTCGAGATGGTCCAGATCTAAGAAGAACGAGACCGCGGCGTTGGGACATCTTGAGGGGATGCCGCACCTTGAGCAGTAAAAGATGAGGAGCAGCGTCAAGTGAGCACCACTGGATTGAAGGTGTTGGTGATCGATGACAGCAACACCATCCGGCGCAGTGCGGAGATCTTCCTGAAGCAGGGCGGCCACGAGGTGATGCTGGCCGAGGATGGCTTCGACGCCCTCTCCAAGGTCAACGACTACGAGCCCCACCTGATCTTCTGCGACATCCTGATGCCGCGGCTGGACGGCTACCAGACCTGCGCCATCATCAAGCGCAACGCCAAGTTCTCGTCCGTCCCCGTCGTCATGCTGTCCTCCAAGGACGGCGTGTTCGACAAGGCCCGCGGCCGCATGGTCGGCTCGCAGGACTACCTGACCAAACCCTTTACCAAGGACCAGCTGCTGCAGACCGTGCAGCAGTTCGGCAACGCGAAATAAGAAGGAGAGAGTGAAGTGGCCATCCGCAAAGTGCTCGTGGTGGACGATTCCAAGACCGAGCTGATGTTCATGACGGACCTGCTGCAGAAGCACGGGTTCTCCGTGAAGACGGCCGAAAGCGCCGAGGATGCCTTCCGCCGCCTCGGCGAGGAGAAGCCGGACCTGATCCTGATGGACGTCGTGATGCCCGGGCAGAACGGCTTCCAGCTGACGCGCGCGATCAGCCGCGACCCGCAGTACGCCGACGTGCCCATCATCATGTGCACCAGCAAGAACCAGGAAACCGACCGCGTGTGGGGCATGCGCCAGGGCGCGCGCGACTACATCACCAAGCCGGTCGACGCCGCCGAACTCATGGCCAAGATCAAGGCCCTGGGCTGAGCGAGGGGCACCCCACGTTCCCATGGCCAACCGTGAAGCCCTCCGCGAGCTGCAAAGCCGGCTGGCCAGCCGGCTGCAGGCCGCCCGCACCGAGGGCGTGCAGGCGGGCTGGCTCGCCGTCGAAGCCGCCGGCGGCAAGTACCTCTTCCCCCTCGCCCAGTCCGGCGAGATCTTCCCGTACACCGCGCCCCAGGCCGTCCCGTACACCCAGGGCTGGTTCCTGGGCGTGGCCAACCTGCGCGGCGGCCTCTACGGCGTCGTCGACCTCGCCAGCTACGTGAGCGGCCAGGCGCCGGCCCAGCGCTCCGACGCGGGCCGCGCCGAGTCGCGGCTGGTGGCGCTCAACGCGCTGCTGGAAGTCAACTGCGCCTTGCTGATCGACCGTCTGGCCGGCTTGCGCAACACGGATGCCTTCGTTTCCTCGAACGACGCGCCCGAGGGTTCGCCCGGCTACTTCGGCAGCGGCTACACCGATGCCAGCGGCGCGTACTGGCAGGAGATCAACCTGCAGGCCCTGTCGCAACAACCGCAATTCCTGAGCATCAGCGCTTAGACCTCCCGAAGGCACCACCATGTCCGCCTCTTTCTCCCTGAAGAACCTGTTCGGCAAGAAGCCCTCCGACGAGGCCGATCCGTCCGTCACGCAGGAACTGAGCCTCGGCGCCCCCGACCCGAGCACCGCCACCATCGAGGCCGGCAGCACGCAGAACGACACGACGATCGACGACGATTCGATCGCCGAGGAAGTCGACCAGGCCGAGCTGATCTCCGTCCCGCTGCTGGGCCGGCGCACCACCACCACGCACCAGCGCACGCTGTTCACGCTGCTGGCCTTCTCGCTGGTGGTGCTGGGCGGCGTGGCCTTCTACGCGGTGAACACCGCCGACAAGGTGGCCCAGCAGGTGGCCGGCACCGGCAACTCGCTGATGCAGTCGCAGCGCCTGGCCAAGTCGGTGTCGCAGGCGCTGATCGGCAGCCCGCAGGCCTTCCCGGACGTGAAGGAGTCGGCCCAGGTGCTGGCGCAGACCGTGCGCGGCCTGCAGGCCGGCGACGAGAACCTGCGCCTGACGCCCGTCAGCGCCGAACTGCAGGCCGACCTGCAGAAGATCACCCCCCTGATGCAGCGCGCCGAGAAGAACGCCGCCACCGTGCTCGCGCAGCAGAAGATCCTGACGCAGGTGGGCACCGCGCTGCGCACGATCAACCGCCAGTCCTCCGACCTGCTGGAGATCGCCGAGACGGTGTCCTCGCTCAAGCTGCAGCAGAACGCCCCGCCGGCCGAGATCTCCGCCGCCGGCCAGCTGGTGATGCTGACGCAGCGGATCGGCAAGTCGGCCAACGAATTCCTGACCATGGAAGGCGTGTCGCCGGAAGCCGTGTTCCTGCTGGGCAAGGACCTGAACTCCTTCAAGGAGATCGCGCAGGGCCTGATGGACGGCAGCCAGGAACTGCGCCTGGGCGCGTCCAAGGACCCGCAGACGCGCGAGAGCCTCGACGCGCTGCTGAAGCTGTACGAGCAGACCCGCCAGCAGGCAGGCGCCATCCTGGGCAACCTGCAGGGCCTGGTGTCCGCGCGCGAGGCGCAGTCCTCGATCATCGCGGACTCCGAGCCGCTGCGCCGCGCGCTGGAGGACCTGCAGGGCAAGCTGTCGGCGCAGACGGGCCTCGGCGCCGGCGCGCTGCTGGCGCTGGCCCTGTCCTCGCTGTTCGCCATCGGCTGCGCCATCGGGCTCGCCTACGTGCAGCTGCAGGACAGCCGCGGCCGCCAGGAACGCGCCGAATCCATGCGCCTGGAAGCCGAGCGCCAGGAGCAGGAAGCCAAGCGCGTCAACGACGCCAACCAGGCCGCCATTCTTCGCCTGATGAACGAACTGCAGTCGGTCGCCGAGGGCGACCTGACGCAGGAAGCCACCGTGACCGAGGACATCACCGGCGCCATCGCCGACTCCGTGAACTACACGGTGGAGGAGCTGCGCCAGCTGGTGGGCGCCGTGCAGAACACGGCCACCAAGGTGGCGCAGACGACGGCGCAGGTGGAATCGACCTCCACCGAGCTGCTGGCCGCTTCCACCGAGCAGCTGCGCGAGATCCGCGAGACCGGCCAGTCGGTGCTGGACATGGCCGCGCGCATCAACCAGGTGTCCGGCCAGGCGCAGGAGTCGGCCCAGGTGGCCCGGCAATCGCTGAAGGCCGCCGAGTCGGGCCTGCAGGCCGTGCAGAACGCCATCGGCGGCATGAACGCCATCCGCGACCAGATCCAGGAAACCTCCAAGCGGATCAAGCGCCTGGGCGAGTCCTCGCAGGAGATCGGCGAAATCACCGAGCTGATTTCCGACATCACCGAACAGACGAACGTGCTGGCCCTGAACGCCGCCATCCAGGCCGCGTCCGCCGGTGAAGCCGGCCGCGGCTTCTCGGTGGTGGCGGAAGAAGTGCAGCGCCTGGCCGAACGCTCCGCCGACGCCACGCGCCAGATCTCGGCCCTGGTGAAGGCCATCCAGACCGACACGCAGGACGCCGTGGCCGCCATGGAGCGCTCGACGCAGGGCGTGGTGGAAGGGGCCAAGCTGTCCGACAACGCGGGCACCGCGCTGACCGAGATCGACCAGGTGTCGCGCCGCCTCGCCGAGCTGATCGAGCAGATCTCGATGTCCGCGTCGCGCGAAGCCGAATCGGCCAACGTGGTGGCGGGCAACATCCAGCACATCTTCGCGGTGACGGAGCAGACGGGTGAAGGCACCCGCTCCACCGCGCAACAGGTGCGCGAGCTGACGCGGATGGCCGAGGAATTGCGCCAGTCGGTGTCGCGCTTCAAGATCGCGTAAGCCCCAAGGCCATGCAAGCAGCCGCCCAAGAACCCGACCTCGCGACGAACGACCTCGGGCCGTTGGCCTGGGTCCTGGAGGAACTGCGCAAGTCGCTGGAGTCCGCCTCGTCGGCGCTGCGCCGCTTCGTGCGCGACGCCGCCCAGGCGCGCGGCCAGGACATGGCCTCCGTCGACGCCGGGCAGCTGCGCATCGCGCGCCAGCACATGCACCAGGCCGTCGGCGCGCTGGAGATGGTGGGCCTGGGCGCGCCCGCCCACATGCTGCGCAGCATGGAGGCCGCGGCGCAGAAGTTCATCGAGCGTCCCGAGCTGTGCACCGAGGCGGCCGCCGCCAAGGTGGAGCGCGCGGGCTACGCGCTGACCGAATACCTCGAGGCCATGCTGGGCGGCAAGGCCGTGTCCCCGCTGTCGCTGTTCCTGCAGTACAAGGACGTGCAGGACCTCTGCGGCGCCGACCGCGTGCACCCCGCGGACCTGTGGGGCATGGACTGGCGCTGGAACGACGTCGCCGGCCCGGCCGCACCGGCCTCGCTGGCGCCCGACGCCGCCGTGCGCGCCCGCATGGACCAGGCGGTGCTGCGCATCGTCAAGTCGGCCGATCCCGCCGCGGGCCAGGAGCTCGCCGCCATCTGCCTGGGCCTGGCCGCCGGCCAGGAAGGCCGCCACCCGAAGATCTTCTGGAAGATCGCCGCCGGCTACTGCGAGGCGATCGCCCTGGGCCTGCTGCCGCCCGACGTCTACGTGAAGCGCGCCGCCTCGCGCGTGCTGCTGCAGTACGCGTCGCTCGCCAAGGGCGACGCGAGCATCTCCGATCGCCTGGCGCAGGACCTCGTGTTCTTCTGCGCGCAGGCCGTGCCCCCGCAGGGCGCGCAAGCGCCGGCGCTCGCCGCCGTGCGCGACGCCTACGGTCTCGCGAAATCCGCGCCCGCCGACTACGCGAGCAGCCCCTTCGGCCGCTTCGACCCGGTGCTGCTGAACCAGCTGCGCAAGCGCATCGCCGCCGCCAAGGAAACCTGGTCGGCGCTGTCGGGCGGCGAGGCGCACAAGGTCAAGGGGGTGAGCGACCAGTTCCACGGCGTGTGCGACACGCTGGTGAAGCTCTATCCGGCCGCCGCGCCGCTCGCGCAGGCCCTGGGCGGCGCTATCGACGGTGTCGTGCGCGCCAACCGCGCGCCGAGCGCGGAACTGGCGATGGAAGTCGCCACCGCGGTGCTGTACCTGGAAGCCGCCTTCCAGGACCTGGACCCGAACGACCAGCAGCTGGCCGAGCGCACCGCGCGCCTGGCCGAGCGCCTGAAGAAGGTGGTGCAGGGCGGCCAGCCCGAGCCGCTGGAGCACTGGGTCGAGGACCTGTACCGGCGCGTCAGCGACAAGCAGACCATGGGCAGCGTCGTGGGCGAACTGCGCGGCACCATGGGCGAGCTGGAAAAGCTGCTGGACCAGTTCTTCCGCAATCCCGCCGACAAGAATCCGCTGCGCGACGCGCCCGCCTTCCTGGCGCAGATGCGCGGCGTGCTCTCCGTGCTGGGCCTGGACCAGGCCGCGCAGGCCGTGCTGCGCATGCGCGACACGGTCGAGAACATCATCGTGACGGAGGTCGAGGAGGAGAAGGCGCGCGCCGCCGGCACCTTCGACAAGCTGGGCATCAACCTCGGCGCGCTCGGCTTCCTGATCGACATGCTGAACTACCAGCCGGCGCTGGCGAAGAAGCTGTTCGTGTGGGACGACGCCAACGGCGAACTGCGGCCGCTGATGGGCCGCGCCGCCGAGGAGGCGCAGGCCGCGCCCGAGGCGCCGGCTTCCGCCCCCGCGGTCGCCCAGCCCGCCGCCGCCGCGCCCGCGATGGAGCTGCCGCCGCTGGACTTCGCGCCGGCCGCTGCCGCTCCGGCCGCTGCCCCGGCCCCGGCCCCGGCCGCCGCGGCACCCGCACCGGCTCCTGCTGCCGCCGAGGACGACGAAGGCGACGAGGAACTGCGGCAGATCTTCCTGGAGGAAGCCCGCGAGGTCGTCACCAACGGCCTTGCCGCCCTGCAGGTGCTCGCCGAGGAGCCGAAGAACATCGCGGAGCTCACCACGCTGCGTCGCGCCTTCCACACGTTGAAGGGCAGCTCGCGCATGGTGGGCCTCAACGAGTTCGGCGAGGCCGCCTGGTCGCTGGAGCAGGTGCTCAACACCTGGCTCGCGGACCAGAAGCCGGCGAGCGACGAACTGCGCGCCCTGTCCACCGAGGCCCTGCAGGGCTTCGGCCGCTGGATAGCCGACATCGCGGCGGATGACGAAGGCGCCTGGAGCGCCGCGCCCTTCCGCACCGCGGCCGACGCCATGCGCACCGAGTCGCGCCTGGTCGGGATCGCGCTGCCCGCGGCGGCGGCCCCGGCGCAGGACGCCGAGATCGTGTCCGCGCTGATGGCGCTGGACGGCGAGGCCGAGGCGGCACCCGCCGAGGAGATCACGCTCGAGGCGCCGGCCGAACCCGAAGCCGCGCCGGTCCTGCCGGACGCGGACTTCACGCTGGAGCTCGATGCGCCCGCGCTGCCCGAGGTCTCCGAAGCGCCCGAAGCCGGCGGCACCGAAGTGGCGGAACTGAGCGCCGACGAACTGCCGCCGGAATTCGCGCAGTTCGGCGCCACGGCGATCCTGCCCAAGGACGCCACGCTGCCGCCCCTGGCCGCTCCCGCCCAGAGCGCGGCGCCCGAGGAGGAACTGCCGGAGCTGGTCTCGACGGCCATCCTGCCGCGCCTGGACCTCGACGCGCCGGCGCCCGCGCCGGCCGCCGAGGCGGAGCCCGACCTGCCCGGCGAGATCGCCGGCATCGATTTCTCCAGCCTGTCCGCCGTCGCGGGCCCCGCGCCCGCCGCGCCGGCGAGCGCGCATGCCGCCGAAGTGCCGATGTCGCCGCTGGACGATTTCGGCCTGGACGCCGGCGACGCGCAGCAGCCGCGCGACGAGCAGGTCAAGGTGATCGGGACGCTGCGCATCGGCATCCCGCTGTACAACGTCTATCTCAACGAGGCGGACGAATGGTCCCGGCGGCTCGCCACCGAGATCAGCGAATGGACGCTGGAGATGAACCAGCGCGTGCCGGATTCCACCGTGGGCTGGGCCCACGCGCTGGCCGGCAGCTCGGCGACCGTCGGCTTCCTGGCCCTCTCCGACATCGCCCGCGCCCTCGAGGGCGCGCTCCAGCACACCCAGACGCTCGCCTGCGGCACCGCCGACCACGCCCGCTGCTTCACCGAGGCGGCCGAGGAAGTGCGCCGCCTGCTGCACCAGTTCGCCGCCGGTTTCCTGAAGGAGGCCGACGCCCGCCTGCTCGACGAACTGCACGCGCTGAAGGACGCCGAAGGCGAGCCGCGCACCGAGACCCCGGAAAGCGAACTGCCGCTCTCGGGCTTCGGTGACCTCGACTTCACCGCGCCGGATCCCGTGCCGGCCAGGCCCGCGACGCCGCCGCGCCCCGTGGCGCACGGCCCGATCGCCCAGCCCGCCGGCCTGCAGCAGCCGGCCGCCCCACGCGCGCCGCTGGTGCGCGTGGACAGCGAGGAGGAGATCGACGTCGCCGACGCGATCGACCCCGACCTGTTCCCGATCTTCGAGGAAGAGGGCGCCGAACTGATGCCGCAGCTGGGCAGCGCCCTGCGCCAGTGGGCGCAGCGGCCGGAACAGCGCGAGCCGCGCGACCAGGTGCTGCGCGCGCTGCACACGCTCAAGGGCAGCGCCCGCCTGGCCGGCGCCCTGCAGCTGGGCGAGCTGGCGCACCGGCTCGAGTCCGAGGTCGAATACCTGGGCAGCGAGAACATCGCCGCCGCCGACATCGACGCGCTGCTGCAGCGCTTCGACACCATGCAGGCGCGCTTCGACACGTTGCGCGCCACCGGCGGCTTCGCGCCGGCCGATCCGCCCCCCGCCGCCATCCCCGCGCAGGCGGCGACCCAGGGCGTCGCACCCGTCATCCCCGCGCAGGCGGGGACCCAGGGCGCCCCTGCCCAGCCCGCCACGCCGCAACCCGCCGCGCCCGCGCCGCAACCGGCCGCGCCTTCGGTCCACGTCCCCGCACCGGCCCCGGCCTCGCCCGCCCCGCTGCGCACCGCCATCGCGATGCCGGCCGCCACGGCCGTCACGCCGGCGCGCCAGGCCGCCAACCAGGCCGTGCGCGTGCGCTCGCAGCTGCTGGACCGCCTGGTCACGCAGGCCGGCGAGGTGATGATCACCCGTTCGCGCCTGGAGTCCGAGCTGAAGCAGCTGCGCGGCTCGCTCGGCGACCTCACGGGCAACCTGGACCGCCTGCGCACGCAGCTGCGCGAGATCGAGGTGCAGGCCGAGTCGCAGATGCAGTCCCGCATGGCGCAGGCCAAGGACAGCGCCGCCGGCTTCGACCCGCTGGAGTTCGACCGCTTCACGCGCGTGCAGGAACTCACCCGCCTGATGGCCGAATCGGTGAACGACGTCGCCACGGTGCAGCGGAGCATCCACCGCGTGGTGGAAGCGACCGAGGACGACCTGATCGCGCAGGCGCGCCAGACGCGCGAGCTGCAGCGCGACCTGCTGCGCACCCGCATGGTGGAGTTCGAGGGCATCTCCGACCGCCTGTACCGCGTGGTGCGCCTGGCCGCCAAGGAAAGCGCCAAGCAGGTCAAGCTGGACATCGTGGGCGGCTCGATCGAGATGGACCGCGGCGTGCTGGACCGCATGACGCCCGCCTTCGAGCACCTGCTGCGCAACTGCGTGGCGCATGGCATCGAGGCGCCGGAAGCGCGCGCCGCGGCCGGCAAGGAAGCCACCGGCAGCATCGCGATCCAGGTGCGCCAGGAAGGCAACGACGTCTCGGTGGAATTCCAGGACGACGGCGCCGGCCTGAACATCGCCCGCATCCGGCAGAAGGCCATCGAGAACGGCCTGATCGCGCCCGACCAGGCGATCTCCGACGCCGACGCCTGCAACCTGATCTTCCTGCCCGGGTTCTCCACGGCGCAGCAGGTGACGGAACTCGCGGGACGCGGCATCGGCATGGACGTCGTCCGCGCCGAGGTGAACGCGCTCGGCGGCCGCATCGAGACCACCACGCAGCCGGGCCGCGGGACCAGCTTCAAGCTGGTGCTGCCGCTCACCACCGCGGTGACGCAGGTGGTGATGGTGCGCTCGGGCAAGTTCTCCATCGGCGTGCCCGCCAACCTCGTGGAACTGGTGCGCCGCGCCAGCCAGAAGGAAGTGCAGTCCGCCTACAACACGGGCAACTTCGAGTTCGGCGGCGAGTCGCTGCCCTTCTTCTGGTCCGGCGCGCTGCTGCAGGCCTCGCGCCGCAGCGCCGAGCCGCAAGGCAAGACGCTGCCCGTGGTCATCTTCCGCTCCGCCGCGCAGCGCGTGGCGGTGCACGTCGACGAAGTCCTGGGCAACCAGGAAGTGGTGGTGAAGAACCTCGGCCCGCAGCTGGCGCGCCTGCCCGGCCTGGCCGGCATGACCGTGCTGGCCTCGGGCGCCGTGGTCCTGATCTACAACCCGGTGGCGCTGGCGCAGGTGTACGGCGAGCAGGCCCGCCAGATGAGCAGCGACGCCGCGCAGCCCGAGGTGCTGGAACAGGCGAGCCAGCCCGCGGCCCCGGTGGCCGCGGCGCCGTCCGCGCCCGCCGTCCCGCTGGTGCTGGTGGTGGACGACTCCATCACCGTGCGGCGCGTGACGCAGCGCCTGCTGGTGCGCGAAGGCTACCGCGTGGCGCTCGCCGCCGACGGCCTGCAGGCGCTGGAGCGGCTGGCGGAGGAACTGCCCTCGGTGGTGCTGTCGGACATCGAGATGCCGCGCATGGACGGCTTCGACCTGGCGCGCAACATCCGCGGCGACGCCCGCCTGGCCCACCTGCCGATCGTGATGATCACCTCGCGCATCGCCGAGAAGCACCGCGAGCACGCCAAGGAACTCGGGGTCAACCACTACCTGGGCAAGCCCTACTCGGAAGAGGAGCTGCTCAGCCTGGTGAAGCACTACTGCACGCAGGCGGTGAGCGCCTGACGGCTGGGTGGAGCGGCTTAAAATCGCCCCATGGCGACCGAAGCCGACTCCATCAACCTGACGCATCACTTCCTGATCGCCATGCCCGGCCTCCAGGACGCGTCGTTCGCGCGCTCGGTTGTCTACCTGTGCGAGCACAGCCCCCGCGGCGCGCTCGGGCTGGTGATCAACAAGCCGACCGACATCAACCTGCGCAACCTCTTCGAGAAGGTGGACCTGCCGCTGGGCCGCGACGAGCTCGCGCGCACGCCGGTGCTGCAGGGCGGCCCGGTGCAGACCGAGCGCGGCTTCGTGCTGCACGAGGCGGTGCACGCCGAGGGCGCGGACGAGAACGAGTCGGTCTATGCCTCCACCATGACCATCCCCGGCGGCCTGGAGATGACCACCTCCAAGGACGTGCTCGAAGCCATCGCCACCGGCGCTGGCCCGCGCAGGCTGCTGGTCACGCTGGGCTACTCTGCCTGGGGCGAGGGCCAGCTGGAATCCGAGCTGGCCGAGAACAGCTGGCTCACCGTGAGCGCCGACACCAGCGTGATCTTCGACACGCCGATCGAGGAGCGCTACGAGAAGGCCCTGGGCCTGCTGGGCCTGCAGTCCTGGATGCTCTCGCCGGGAGCGGGGCACGCATGAGCACGCAAGTGCCAGACGTGCCCGCGCAGTACCAGACCTTCCTCGCTTTCGATTTCGGCCACAGGCGCACCGGCGTCGCCGTGGGCAACCGCATGCTGCGCACCGCGACCGCGCAGCCGACCATCCGCGCGGACGCCACCGACCAGCGACTGGCACAGGCGGCCGCGCGCGTCCAGGAGTGGCAGCCCGACGCGCTGGTGGTGGGCGTGCCCTTCCATCCCGACGGCGCCAGCCACGAGAATACGGCCCGCGCGCGGAAGTTCGCGCGGCAGCTGCGCGCCCGCTGCGGCAAGCCGGTGTACGAGGTGGACGAGCGCTACAGCACCACCGAAGCCCTGGCCTCCGGCGCGCGCGACGCCGACGCGGGCGCCGCCTGCGTCATCCTGGAACAATTCCTGAGGAGCCTGCCTTGAGGGAATGGACGGACACCCGAACGACGCCAGAACGCAGAGGGCGCAGAGGTTTCGCAGAGGACGCAAAAGGAGTCATTGAAGAATGAAAGCAACAGCATGGTTTTCTCTGCGTCCTCTGCGTGACCTTTGCGTCCTCTGCGTTCTCCTGCTGGATTGAGCATGGCAACGGACCAAACGCGAAACCCCGGCGCGCTCTTCCTCGACGCCGAGGCGCTGTACCGCGAGCTGCTGCGCGGCGTGCAGGGCCTGCGCGGCAGCGACGGCCGCCTCGTCGGCGTGACCTCCGGCGGCGCCTGGCTGGCCGAACGCCTGCAGAAGGACCTGGGCCTCGCCGGCGAGGCCGGCGTGATCTCGTCGGCCATGCACCGCGACGACTACGCGAGCCGCGGCCTGGCGGCCACCGCGCAGACGCGGCTGGACTTCGACGTCAACGGCGCCCATGTGGTGCTGCTGGACGACGTGCTCTACACGGGCCGCACCATCCGCGCCGTGCTGAACGAACTGTTCGACTACGGCCGTCCGGCCTCGGTGAGCCTCGCGGTGCTCGTGGACCGCGGCGGCCGCGAGCTGCCGGTGCAGGCCGACTACGCCGCCGCGCGCGTCACGCTGCCGCCCGACGAGTCGCTGTCGCTGGCGCGCGGCGAGGACGGCCGCTTCAGCTTCCAGGTCGAGCGCGCGCACTGAATATGCTCTACAGAACGAACCCGCAATTGAACCGGAACGGGGAGCTGATCCACCTGCTCTCCATCGAGGGGCTGCCGCGCGAGATCCTCGTGCAGATCCTCGACACCGCCTCCAACTTCGTCAGCGTGAGCGACCGCGAGGTCAAGAAGGTGCCGCTGCTGCGCGGCAAGAGCGTCTTCAACCTGTTCTTCGAGAACAGCACACGCACCCGCACCACCTTCGAGATCGCGGCGACGCGCCTGTCGGCCGACGTGATCAACCTGGACATCGCGCGCTCCTCCACGGCCAAGGGCGAGTCGCTGCTCGACACCATCGCCAACCTCTCCGCGATGGCGGCCGACATCTTCGTCGTGCGGCACAGCGAGTCGGGCGCGCCCTACCTGATCGCGCAGCACGTCGCGCCGCACGTGCACGTGGTGAACGCCGGCGACGGACGCCACTCGCACCCCACGCAGGGGCTGCTGGACATGTACACGATCCGCCACTACAAGAAGGACTTCTCCAACCTCACGGTGGCGATCGTCGGCGACGTGCTGCATTCGCGCGTGGCGCGCTCCGACATCCACGCGCTCACCACGCTGGGCTGCGCCGAGGTCCGCGTGGTCGGCCCCAAGACCCTGGTGCCCGGCGACATGGCGCCCATGGGCGTGCGCGTGTTCCACACGCTGGAGGAGGGCATCCGCGGCTGCGACGTCGTGATCATGCTGCGGCTGCAGAACGAGCGCATGAGCGGCGCGCTGCTGCCGTCCTCGCAGGAGTACTTCAAGCGCTGGGGCCTCACGCCCGAGCGGCTGGCGCTGGCCAAGCCCGACGCGATCGTGATGCACCCGGGGCCGATCAACCGCGGCGTGGAGATCGACTCGGAGGTGGTCGACGGCCGCCAGAGCGTGATCCTGCCGCAGGTGACCTTCGGCATCGCGGTGCGCATGGCCGTGATGGGCATCGTGGCCGGCAACACGCGGGAGGCCGCATGAAGATCCTGGTGCGCAAGGGCAGGGTGATCGACCCGGCCCGCAATTTCGACGCGATCTGCGACGTCGCGCTGGCTGCCGGCCGCGTGATCGGCGTGGGCCAGGCGCCCGAGGGCTTCACGCCCAACCGCGTGATCGACGCGTCCGGCTGCATCGTCGCGCCGGGCCTGGTGGACCTGGCGGCGCGGCTGCGCGAGCCGGGGCACGAGCACGAAGGCATGCTGGAAAGCG
Organism: Ramlibacter sp. bp-362; assembly: GCF_054956735.1. NCBI lineage: Bacteria > Pseudomonadati > Pseudomonadota > Betaproteobacteria > Burkholderiales > Comamonadaceae > Ramlibacter > Ramlibacter sp. bp-362. The sequence goes on along the minus strand of NZ_JBUDXE010000012.1, from coordinate 19,667 downwards.
AGATGGCCGCGGCCGTCGCCGGCGGCGTGACGAGCCTCGTGTGCCCGCCCGACACCGACCCGGTGCTCGACGAGCCCGGCCTCGTCGACATGCTCAAGTTCCGCGCCGAGAAGCTGCACCAGGCGCGCGTGTTCCCGCTCGGCGCGCTCACGCGCGGGCTGGCCGGCGAGGTGCTGACGGAGATGGCGGAGCTCACCGAGTCGGGCTGCGTCGGCTTCAGCCAGGCCGAGGTGCCGATCGCCAACACGCAGGTGCTGCAGCGCGCGCTGCAATATGCGGCCACCTACGGCTACGCCGTGTGGCTGCGCCCGCAGGAGATCCACCTGGGCACCGGCGTCGCCGCCAGCGGCCCGCTCGCCACGCGCCTGGGCCTGTCGGGCATCCCGGTCGCCGCCGAGACGATCGCGCTGCACACCATCTTCGAGCTGATGCGCGCCACCGGCGCCCGCGTGCACCTGTGCCGCATCAGCAGCGCCGCCGGCGTGGCGCTGGTGCGGCAGGCGAAGGCCGAAGGCCTGAAGGTGAGCTGCGACGTGAGCATCAACTCGCTGCACCTCACCGACGTGGACATCGGCTACTTCGACAGCCGCATGCGCCTGTCGCCGCCGCTGCGCCAGCAGCGCGACCGCGACGCGTTGCGCGAGGGCCTCGCCGACGGCACCATCGACGCGCTGGTCTCCGACCACACGCCGGTGGACGAGGACGCCAAGACGCTGCCGTTCGCCGAAGCCGAGCCCGGCGCGACCGGCCTGGAGCTGCTGCTGGGCCTGGCCCTCAAGTGGGGGCAGGAAAGCGGCGTCGGCCTCGTGCGCGCGCTGGCCGTTCTGACCTGCGAGCCGGCCCGCGTGCTGGGCCCCGCGCTGGGTACGCTGCAGGCGAGCGCCGGCCAGCTGCTCGATGGCGGCGTGGCCGACGTCTGCATCTTCGATCCGCAGGCGGCCTGGGTCGTGAAGCCCGAAGCGCTGCGCAGCCAGGGCCGCAACACGCCCTTCGCCGGGCACGAGCTGCCCGGCCAGGTCCGCTGCACGATCGTCGGCGGCCAGGTCGCGTACGAGGCGCGGCCGGCGGCGTGAAGGCGCTGCGCGCGTCCTGGCGGCTGCTGCGCGCGCTGCTCCATGCGCTCGCCGGCTGGCTGACCATCACGCTGCTGTTCCCGCGCTGGCCGCAGCAGCGGCGCGAGGCGACGGTGCAGGCCTGGGCGGTGCGCATGCTCGCGGTCCTGGGCGTCCCGCTGCAGGTGGAAGGCCGGCCGCCGGCGCAGGGCCCGGTGCTGCTGGTGGCCAACCACCTCTCCTGGCTGGACATCCTGGTGCTGCATGCGGCGCGCCACTGCCGCTTCGTCTCCAAGTCCGACGTGAAGCACTGGCCGCTGATCGGCACGCTCGCCACCGGCGGCGGCACGCTCTACATCGAACGCGAGAAGCGGCGCGACGCGATGCGCGTGGTGCACCACATGGCCGAGAGCCTCAAGGCCGGCGAGATCGTCGCCGTGTTCCCCGAGGGCACCACGGGCGACGGCCAGGCGCTGCTGCCCTTCCACGCCAACCTGGTCCAGGCGGCGATCTCGGCGAACGCCCCGGTGCAGCCGGTGGCGCTGCGCTTCGTCGACCAGGCGAGCGGCGAGGACAGCCCCGGCCCGCTCTACCTGGGCGACGACACGCTGCTGTCGTCCCTCTGGCGCACGCTGGCGGGCCCGCCCTTCATCGCGCGCGTGCGCTTCGGCGAACCGCAGCAAGCGAACGGACGCGACCGCCGCGCGTGGGCGGACGACTTGCGAATCGCCGTGGATGCGCTGCGTGATGGAGAACAAACTTCCGGACGCAGAGGACGCAAAGGGTACGCAGAGGACGCAAAAAAGACAGAGGAAAGTTGAAGGACTCCTTCATCCTTCATTGGCTGTTCTTTTGCGACCTTTGCGTATCCTTTGCGACCTTTGCGTCCGGCTGCCCGCATTCGGCATTCACACGTGGAACGAAGCCATCGGCGGCGCCGCGGCGCCGGCTTCGCGCTGGAAGGTGACCACGTGGTCCACCTGGGCGCGGATGCCGATCCATTCGCCGATGCGGTGGTCGTGGTGGCTGGGCACGTGGGCGAGCAGCGTCTCGCCCGTGGCCAGCTGCAGCGTGTAGAGGAACTCCGAGCCGCGGAAGGCCTTGCGCAGGATCTGCGCCTTCACCGGCGCCTCGTCGTCGTGCACGATGTCGTCGGCGCGCAGCAGCACCTCGCACTGGCCCCAGGAGAAGGCGTCCGGCAGCGGGCACTCGGCCCCGTCGGTCAGCGCGCCCAGGGCCGTGTGCACCACCACCTGGTTGCCCACGCGCTTGAGCGTCGCCGGCGTGAACACGCCATGGCCGATGAAGTCCGCGACGAAGCGCGTGGCCGGGCGGTGGTACAGCGTGTACGCGTCGTCCCACTGGTGCAGCCGGCCCTCGTGCATCACGCCGATCACGTCACCGGTGGCGAAGGCCTCCAGCTGGTCGTGCGTGACGAACAGGGCAGTGGCCTGCGCCGCCTTGAGGATGCCGCGGACCTCGTGCGCCAGCCGCTCGCGCAGGTCCACGTCGAGGTTGGAGAAGGGTTCGTCCAGCAGCAGCACCTGCGGCCGCGGCGCCAGCGCGCGGGCGAGCGCCACGCGCTGCTGCTGGCCGCCGGAGAGTTCGTGCGGCATGCGCTGCTCGCTGCCGCCCAGGCCCACCAGCGCCAGCACTTCCGCGACGCGCGCGCGCCGTTCGGCACGCGCCATGCCGCGGTCCAGCCCGAAGGCGACGTTGCGGCCCACGTCCAGGTGCGGGAACAGCGCGTAGTCCTGGAACACCATGCCGATGCGGCGGCGTTCGGCCGGCACGTGCAGGCCGGGGCCGGCCACCGGCTGGCCCGAGACCAGGATCTCGCCGCCGCACGCGGGCTCCAGGCCGGCGACGGCGCGCAGGAGCGTGGTCTTGCCGCAGCCCGAAGGCCCGATCAGCACGCCGATCTCGCCGGCGCGCAGCCCCAGGCTCACGCCGTCGACGGCCGCGCGGGGCGGTGCGGGATAGCGGACGCTCAGCTGGCGCAGCTCGATGTGCATGAGCAGATTCTAAATGCATACAATTCTCATTCAGTTGATCCACCCCAAGAGCGGCGCCCCGGCGCCCCGCCCATGTTCCTGCGCCGGTTGAAGGACCTCCCCCTGCTGCTGCTCGCCGGCCTGCTCGTGCTGCCGGTGCTGGCCATCTTCGGCTCCTGGCTGTCGTGGAACGCGGCCAGCGGCCAGATCCTGCGCGAGATGGGCGCGACGGTGCTGCCCGACTACACGCTCACGAGCGTGCTGCTGTGCGCGGCGGTCGCCATCGGCGCCGCCGTGGTGGGCACGGCCTGCGCCGCCGCCGTCACCCTGTTCGACTTTCCCGGCCGGCGCACCTTCGAGTGGACCCTGCTGCTGCCGATGGCCATCCCGGCCTACGTGGTCGCCTATGCGTACACCGACTTCCTGCAATTCAGCGGGCCGCTGCAGACCTGGATGCGTGGCACCTTCGGGCTGGAGGGGCGCGTGTTCCCGGAGGTGCGCAGCCTGCCGGGCGCCGTGTTCGTGTTCGTGTTCGCGCTCTATCCCTACGTGTACCTGCTGGTGCGCACCGCGCTGGCCGAAAGGGCGGCGCAACTGATGGAGGCCGCACGGCTCCTGGGCTCGCCGCTGGCGAGCCGCGTGCGCCGTGTCGCGCTGCCGCTGGCGCGGCCGGCGATCATGGCCGGCGTCGCGCTGGCGCTGATGGAGACGCTGGCCGACTTCGGCGTCGCCAGCTACTTCGGCATCCAGACCTTCAGCACCGGCATCTACAAGGCCTGGCTCGCGATGGACAACCGCGTCGCGGCGGCGCAGCTCGCGACGCTGCTGCTGCTGGCGGTGGCCGTGCTCCTGGGGCTGGAAACGCGGGCGCAGCGGCGGCTGCGCTTCGCGGCCGGGCGCGCCCGCGGCGGCGCCGAGGCGCAGCCGGTGCGGCTGCAGGGTGGCGCCCGGCTGGCGGCCTGGTGCGTGTGCGGGACGCCGATCCTGCTCGGCTTCGTGCTGCCGGTGGCCTTCATGCTGCGGCCGCTGGCGGCGGACTGGTCGGTGCTGCCCTGGGACCGCTTCCTGCAATGGGCCGGCAACAGCCTGCGCCTGGGCGCGATGAGCGCGGCCCTGGCCGTGGGGGCCGCGCTGCTGCTGGCCTACCGGCAGCGGCGCGCGCCGGGACCGGTGACGCGCGGCGTCATGCGGCTGGCGGGCCTGGGCTACGCCGTGCCGGGCGCCGTGCTCGTGGTGGGGCTGCTGTTGCCGGTGGGCTGGATGCAGCAGGCCTGGCCGGGCAGCGGCATCGGCTACTGGATGACGGCCACGGCGCTGGGCATCGTCTGGGCCTACCTGGTGCGCTTCATCCCGGTGGCGCTGCAATCCATGCAGAGCGGCTATGCGCGCATCCCCGGCAGCCTGGACGATTCGGCGCGCATGCTGGGCACGGGCGGCGCGGCGCTGCTGGCGCGCGTGCACTGGCCGCTGCTGAAGCGCTCGGCCGCCGCGGCGGCGCTGCTGGTGTTCGTCGACGTGATGAAGGAACTGCCGGCGACGCTGGTGCTGCGGCCCTTCGACAGCGACACGCTGGCCGTGGTGGCCTACCAGCTGGCGCGCGACGAGCGGCTGGGCGAGGCGGCGCTGCCGTCGCTGGCGCTGGTGCTGGTGGGCTTGGTGCCCGTGGTGCTGCTGAGCCGCGCCCTGCGCTCCAAGTAGGCTGGCGGTGAGGCGCAAAGCGCCCGAACCCCAGCGATCAAAGGTCGTCGGCCTGTTCCAGCAACCGTTTCGGCGGCTTGCGGAAGACCACCTCGCCCGTGGGCACGTGCACGACCCGGATCTCGCTGCCGGAGGTAAAGCTCTTGGCCGCGATGCTGACGGCCAGCGCCCGGTCGTTGACGGCCAGCTCCATCGAGCCGGCGGCCGGCCAGAAGCGCCCGGCGATGGGTTGCGTGCTTTCGATGCGGTAGTCGGCGGTGGTCATCGTGGCGGCTCCCGTGCGCGTGGTGCGAACCCGGTTGCACCTATCCTAGGTGCGGCGCGTGACGGTTCGAGGTCGGCAGGACGCCAAAGCTGTAACCCTTGGCAATGGTGCGACGCAGCAGCTTCACGCCCGCAGCCCGTTCGTCCGCCCTCTCACCACGCGTGTAGCGCGCCACCTACAGAGCCCGGGAATTCCCTTGCCTACTCTGGATACAGAAAGCAGCATTCGAGCTAGTCATGCATTCGCCCTTCCCGCCCCGCCGCCGCGCCGCCCCTGCCGGGCCGAACGACAGCACGCGCGAAGGCCGCGACTGCGAACTGTCGCATCGGCTGACGGTCCTGCTGCTGTTTCCCCGCTTCGCGCTTCCGGGCCCCTGGCTGCTCTTCCTCGCGGGCGTCTGCAGCTTCGTCGCCGTCCGGGCACTGGAACTCGGCCGCTTCTGAAGCCCCCGCGCCGCCGCCCTACAATGGCGGCCCCCGCCGCCGTAGTTCAATGGATAGAACGAGCGCCTCCTAAGCGCTAGATACAGGTTCGATTCCTGTCGGTGGTACCAGCGGCCTCATTTGCTCAGCAGCCGCATCGCCTCCTCCAGCCCCTTGATCGTCAGCGGATACATCCGCTGGTTCATCAGCTGCTGGATCACCGAGATGCTCTGGCGGTACTGCCACACGCCCTGGGGCTCGGGGTTGATCCACACGAACTTCGGGAAGGCGTTCGTCAGGCGCTGCAGCCACTCGGCGCCGGCTTCCTCGTTGTTGTACTCGACGCTGCCGCCCGGCTGCAGGATCTCGTAGGGGCTCATCGTCGCGTCGCCGACGAACACCAGCTTGTAGTCCTTGTTGTACTTGCGGATGATGTCCCAGGTCGGGAACTTCTCGCTGAAGCGCCGCCGGTTGTTCTTCCACATGAAGTCGTAGACGCAGTTGTGGAAGTAGTAGAACTCCAGGTGCTTGAACTCCGCCTTCGCCGCGGAGAACATCTCCTCGACGCGGTGGATGTGCTCGTCCATCGTGCCGCCGACGTCCATCAGCAGCAGCACCTTCACGTTGTTGTGCCGCTCCGGCACCATCTTGATGTCGAGCCAGCCCGCGTTGGCGGCGGTGGAGCGGATGGTGTCTTCGAGGTCGAGTTCCTCCTCGGCCCCCTCGCGCGCGAACTTGCGCAGCCGCCGCAGCGCCACCTTGATGTTGCGCGTGCCCAGTTCCTGCGTGTCGTCGTAGTCCTTGTACGCGCGCTGGTCCCACACCTTCACCGCGCTCCTGTTGCGCGACTTGTCCTGGCCGATGCGGATGCCCTGCGGGTTGAAGCCGTAGGCGCCGAAGGGCGAGGTGCCGCCGGTGCCGATCATCTTGCTGCCGCCCTCGTGGCGCTCCTTCTGCTCCTCGAAGCGCTTCTTCAGCGTCTCCATGAGCTCGTCCCAGCCCATCTTCTCGATCTTCGCCTTCTCCTCGGGCGAGAGCTCCAGCTCCAGGTTCTTGCGGAGCCACTCCAGCGGGATGTCCTTGCTGAAGTCGGCCAGCAGCTCCACGCCCTTGAAGTACGCGGCGAAGGCGCGGTCGAACTTGTCGTAGTGCTTCTCGTCCTTCACCAGGGCCGTGCGGGCGAGGTAGTAGAAGTCGTCGATGCTGTACGCGCCCTCGCTTCGCGGCCCGACCACGCCTTCCTTGAGCGCCTCGACGAGCGTCAGGTATTCCTTGACCGAGACCGGCAGCTTCGCGCTGCGCAGCGTGTAGAAGAAGTCGATCAGCATGCCACCTCCTCACCCGCGCGGGCGCGCGAGCTGGTACTGCAGGTGCGCCTTCACCTCCGGCCATTCGCCGGCGGCCAGGCTGTACATGACGGTGTCGCGCACCGTGCCGTCGCGGCGCAGCGCGTGGTGGCGCAGCACGCCGTCCCTGCGCGCGCCCAGGCGCTCGATCGCGCGCTGGCTCGCGAAGTTGTAGTTGTCGGTGCGCCAGCCCACCAGCTGCGCGCCCAGCACCTCGAAGGCGTGCTGCATCAGCAGCAGCTTGCAGGTGGTGTTGACGTGCGTGCGCTGCCAGGACTTGCCGTACCACGTGTAGCCGATCTCCAGGCGCTCCACCGCCGGCACGATGTCGTGGTAGCGGGTGCTGCCGATGACGCGGCCGCTGGCGGCGTCCACCACCGCGAAGGGCAGCATGTGGCCCTGCTCGAGTCCCTGGAGCGCGGCGGCGACGTAGGCGGCGGTCTCGCCCGGCGCCGGCACGGAGGTGACGCGCAGGTTCCAGAGTTCGCCGTCGCGCGCGGCGGCCTCCAGTGCGGTCGCGTGGTCGGGCGTGAGCGGCTCCAGCCGCACGGCAGCCGAAGACAGGGTGACGGGCTGCGGCTTCCACATGGCCTCTTCAGCGGTTGTGCCGCTGCATGAACACCAGCTTCTCGAACAGGGTCACGTCCTGCTCGTTCTTCAGCAGCGCGCCCACCAGCGGCGGCACGGCGACCTTGTCGTCCCTGCTTTGCAGCGCCTCGGCCGGGATGTCCTCGGCCACCAGCAGCTTGAGCCAGTCCAGCAGTTCGGAGGTGCTGGGCTTCTTCTTCAGGCCGGGCAGGTTGCGCACGTCGTAGAAGGTCTTGAGCGCGGAGGCGAGCAGTTCCTTCTTGAGGCCGGGGAAGTGCACGTCCACGATCTGCTTCATCGTGTCGGCGTCGGGGAACCTGATGTAGTGGAAGAAGCAGCGGCGCAGGAAGGCGTCGGGCAGCTCCTTCTCGTTGTTGGACGTGATGAACACCAGCGGCCGGTGCACCGCCCGCACCAGCTCGCGTGTCTCGTACACGTAGAACTCCATCCGGTCCAGCTCGCGCAGCAGGTCGTTGGGGAATTCGATGTCGGCCTTGTCGATCTCGTCGATCAGCAACGCCACCGGCTCCTGCGCGGTGAAGGCCTGCCACAGCACGCCCTTGACGATGTAGTTGTGGATGTCCTTCACGCGCTGGTCGCCCAGCTGCGAGTCGCGCAGGCGGCTGACCGCGTCGTACTCGTACAGGCCCTGCTGCGCCTTGGTCGTGGACTTCACGTGCCATTGCAGCAGCGGCATGCCCAGGGCCTGCGCCACTTCCTCGGCGAGCATCGTCTTGCCGGTGCCCGGTTCGCCCTTGACCAGCAGCGGGCGCTTCAGCGTGATGGCGGCGTTCACCGCGAGCATCAGGTCCTGGGTGGCGACGTAGTTCTGGGAGCCTTGGAACTTCATGGGTGGGGGTGATCCAGGGGCGCCCCGGAGGGCCGCCTATAATCGCAGGTTGATCGAAAGAAACTGACCTTCGTCAGATTGTGCGCGCAAAATGAACAAGTTGTTGACCACGCTTTTCGCCCTCTCTGTCGCTTGCGTGACCGGACTGGCCCACGCGCAGGCCGCACCCGCGCAGGCCGCGGCCCCGGCGAGCCCGAAGTCGCTGCAGGCCAAGACGGCGATGTGCGTCGGCTGCCACGGCATCGTGGGCTACAAGTCGAGCTTCCCCGAGGTCTACCACGTGCCGAAGATCGCGGGCCAGAACGCGAAGTACATCGCGGCCGCACTGAACGAATACAAGACGGGCAGCCGCAAGCACCCGACGATGCGCAGCATCGCCGAGTCCCTGAGCGAGCAGGACATCTCCGACATCGCCAACTACTACGCCAACCTGGGCCAGGACGACCGCAAGCCGATCGGCGACAAGCCGAACCGCGAACCGGACGCGCAGGTCGGCGCGCTGCTGCAGAAGGCCGCCTGCGCCTCCTGCCACGGCGCCAACTTCTCCAAGCCGATCGATCCCAGCTACCCGAAGATCGCCGGCCAGCACGCCGACTACCTGTTCGTCGCGCTGAAGTCGTACAAGACCGAGAACAACCAGGCCGTCGGCCGCAACAACGGCGTGATGGGCGCGATCGCCAAGCAGTTCTCCAATGCGGAACTGAAGGCCCTGGCCAACTACGTCGGCTCGCTGGACAGCGAGCTGGAGACGGTGCCGGAGCCGAGGTTCCATCGCAACTGACGCAAACGGCCCTTCGGGGCCGTTGTCGTTTCAGCTGGTCGCGCGGCGTTGGACGCACTCCACGTACGCCTGCCCGTCCGGCGGGCGGCCGGCGCGCTGGCTTTCCCACAGCATCTGGCCGAGGCATTCCATGGCCTCGTGGTGCGCGTCGTGCAGCGAGTTGCGCCGGGCGGCCAGCAGTTCCACCGCCTGGCGGATGCCGCGCGGCTGGTCGATCGAGCACTGCTCGCTGATCGACAGGTGCATGGACAGGTGCAGGAAGGGATTGGTCGCGCCGTCGGAACCGTCGTAGACGCGCGCGACGGCGGCCTCGGCGTCGTCCAGCTCGGCGTCGTACTCCGGGTGTTCCCTCAGCCATTGGCTGGCCAGCGTCTCCAGCGCGTCGAGCACCTGGCCGGCGCGCGCCTTGGCATGCACGCCGCAGAAGAAGCGGCGCACGTCTTCCTGCGACGGATCGAACATGGCGGCAGGTTAGCACGCCAACCCGGCCGCCCCGGCGGAGTGCTGGAAATCCTGTAGAGACGCACCTGCGGCGCGCTGACAGAATGGCCGGGCCCCGCGCACCCCGCGCGGCCCGAGTGCTTTCTTCTTCCGGAGACACAACCATGAAGTTCATCAGAGCCATGTTCCTCGGCCTGCTCGCCAGCTTCGCGCTGGTGTTCGCGGCCCAGGCGCAGAACATTTCCGTCGCCACCGGCGGCACCGGCGGCGTCTACTACCCCATGGGCGGCGGCCTCGCGGCCGTGCTGTCCAAGTACGTGCCCGGCATGGAGGCCACCGCCGAAGTGACCGGCGGCTCGGTCGACAACCTCAAGCTGATCGGCACGGGCAAGCCCTACGTCGCCTTCAGCATGAGCGACGCCGCGCAGGACGCCTTCAAGGGCGTCGACAAGTTCAAGGGCCACAAGGTCCCGGTGCGCACGCTGATGATCCTGTACCCCAACCGCATGCACGTGGTGACGCTGGAGGGCAAGGGCATCAACAAGTTCTCCGACCTCAAGGGCAAGCGCGTGTCCACCGGCTCGCCCGGCAGCGCGACCGAAGTCATGGCGTTCCGCCTGATCGAAGCCGCCGGCCTGGACAAGGACAAGGACATGGACCGCGAGCGCCTGGGCGCCGCCGAGTCCGTCAATGCCATGAAGGACGGCAAGATCGACGCCTTCTTCTGGGTGGGCGGCCTGCCCACCGCCGCCGTGTCCGACCTGGCCAACACCCCGGGCAACAAGATCAAGATGATCGACAACGCCTACCTGGTGCCGGCCATGAACAAGAAGTACGGCAACCTGTACGTCGAGGACGTGATCCCGAAGGGCACCTACAAGGGCATGGAGGCCGACAACCACCAGGCCACGGTGCAGAACATCCTGGTCGCCAACGAGAGCATGGACGAGAAGACGGCCTACAACATCGTCAAGGCCGTGTTCGACCACAAGGCCGACATCGTCGCCGTGCACAAGGAAGCGCTGAACTTCAAGCTCGAGAACCAGAAGAAGGACGCCAGCCCGATCCCGTGGCATCCCGGCGCCGTCAAGTACTTCGCCGAGCACGGCATCAAGCTGAACTGACGCGCCCATGACGGATCACCAGGCAGGACGGGCGCAGCTCAGCACGGACATCGACGCGGCGGCGCTGCAGAAGGCCGAGGAGTACATCGAGCAGGAGGAGGGCGCGGCCAACAAGCTGAAAGGCTGGCTGGGCGCGTTCATCACGCTCGTGGCCGTCGGCATGTCGGCCTTCCACCTGTACACGGCCTACGCGATCGTGCCGACGCAGACGCTGCGGCCGATCCACGTGGCCTTCGTGCTCTTCCTGGTGTTCCTCGTGTTCCCGGTGGCGGCGCGCTTCCGCCACCGCGTGATGTGGTGGGACTGGATCGCCGCCTTCATGGCGATCGCGGTCGCGTACTACCTGATCCAGGGCGGCGACGACCTGATGGACCGCAACACGACGCCGCTGCCCTGGGACATCTTCTTCGGGGTGGCGCTGATCGTGCTGGTGCTCGAGGGCATGCGCCGCACCTCCGGCTGGATCATGCCGGCGATCTGCATCGCCTTCCTCGCCTATGCCATGGCCGGGCCGTGGCTGCCCGCGCCGTGGACCCACAAGGGCTACGAGGTCGGCCGGCTGGTCGGCGTGATGTACATGACGCTGGAGGGCATCTTCGGCAGCGCCGTCGACGTCTCCTCCTCGCTGATCATCCTGTTCACGATCTTCGGCGCCTTCCTGCAGTATTCGGGCGCCGGCAAGTTCTACCTGGATTTCTCCTTCTCCGCGATGGGCGGCAAGCCCACGGGCGCGGGCCGCACCGTGGTGCTGGCGTCCTTCCTGCTGGGCGGCCCTTCCGGCTCCGGCGTCGCGACGACCGTGACGCTCGGCTCGGTGGCGTACCCCATGCTGGCCAAGGTCGGCTACGAGAAGAACGCCGCCGGCGGCCTGCTCGCCGCGGGCGGCCTGGGCGCGATCATCTCGCCGCCGGTGCTGGGCGCCGCGGCCTTCCTGATCGCCGAGTTCCTGAAGATCTCCTACCTCGACGTGCTGCTGATGGCGGTGATCCCCACCTGCCTGTTCTACTTCGCGCTGTTCCTGATGGTCGAGATCGACGCGCGCAAGTACGGCATGCACGAGACGGTGTTCGAGAAGGTCGACACGGTCTGGCACCTGACGCGCCGCTACTGGTTCCACTTCCTGTCGCTGGTCTCCATCGTCTTCTTCATGCTGTGGGGCTTCTCGCCCGTGCTGTCGGTGTTCTGGGCGACGGTGGTCTCCTTCGCCACCAGCTTCATGCGCAGCGACACGGCGCTGATCACCTACGACAGCTTCCGCGGCGGCTTCCTGCGCAAGTTCTGGCGCTCGCCCTTCATGCAGGCCATGGAAGGCGGCTCCATCGGCGTGCTGAACGTGGCCACCACCTGCGCCGGCGCCGGCATCATCGTGGGCGTCGTCACGCTCACCGGGCTGGGCCTGAAGTTCAGCTCCATCGTGATCGACTACGCGGGCGGCTCGCTGCTGCTCACCGCGATCTTCACCTCGCTGGTCGTGTGGATCATCGGCCTGGCGGTGCCGGTCACGGCCTCGTACATCATCTGCGCGGTGATCGCCGCGCCGGCGCTGATCAAGCTGGGCGTGCCGGAGTTCGCGGCCCACATGTTCATCTTCTACTACGCGGTGCTCTCGGAGGTGTCGCCCCCGACGGCGCTGTCGCCCTTCGCGGCGGCGGCCATCACGGGCGGCGATCCGTACAAAACGACGCTGCAGTGCTGGAAGTACACGGTGCCGGCCTTCCTGCTGCCCTTCATGTTCGTGCTGGACCCGGCCGGCTACGGCCTGCTGCTCATGGGCTCGACCAAGGCGCTGGCGCAGGCCAACTGGTGGCAGATCGGCGAGGTCACGCTGACGGCGGCCGTCGGCATCGCGGCGCTGGCCGCCGGCTTCCAGGGCTGGGCCCTGCGCCGCACGAGCCGCCTCGAGCGCGTGCTGCTGATCGTCGCCGGCTTTGCGCTCGCCTATCCCAGCTGGATGGCCGACCTCGTCGGCCTGGTGCTGGTGGCGGGTGTGTTGGCGGTGCAACTGTTGCGGCCGCAACCGCAGACCGCGTAGGGGCCGCGGCGGGATCCGTCTGGCAAGATGGCGGCTTCGCCGTCCCGGATCCCGTCCTTGTCCCCCGCTTCCCCCGATGCGCCGCCCGCCGGCGGCGCGCTGCCGGCCCTGAAGGACCGCCGGCACCTCGCCGCCTTCGTCGCGGGCTGCATCCTCGTCACCGCCGGCGTGCTGCTGCACCTGCCCATGTACTGGATGGGGCGCTTCGACGGCTTCCGCCTCGTGGAGATGCCCATGGACGCCGGCATGCTGTGGGGCATGGCGGCCATCCTCGCGGGCGCGGCGCTCGCCGCCTGGGGCCTGCTGCCCCGGCACGTGCTGGGCGGCCGCGAGGTCGACGTCGCCGTGCCGGAGGACGCGCCGCTGGGGCGCGCGCACTGGCGGCTCATGACGGTGCTGACGGCGGCGCTGGTGATCGACGTGATGAAGCCGGCGAGCCTCGGCTTCGTGCTGCCCGGCATGCGGGACGAATACGGGCTGGACGCGCTGGCCGTCGCCTGGCTGCCCTTCGCCGCGCTGTGCGGAACGGTGCTGGGCTCCATCGTGTGGGGCGTGCTGGCGGACGTGTTCGGCCGCCGTGCCTCCATCCTGCTGTCCTCGGTCTTCTTCGTGGGCACCTCGATCTGCGGCGCGATGCCCTCGCTGGCGTGGAACATCGGCATGTGCTTCCTCATGGGCGCCGCCGCCGGCGGCATGCTGCCGGTGACGTACGCGCTGCTGGCCGAGACCATGCCCGCGCGCCAGCGCGGCTGGGTGCTGGTGCTGGTGGGTGGCGTCGGCTCCGCCGGCGGCTACCTGGTGGCCAGCCTGGCCGCGGCCTGGATCGAACCGGTCTTCAGCTGGCGCGCGATGTGGTTCCTGAACCTGCCCACGGGCCTGCTGCTCGTCGCGCTCAGTGCGTTCATCCCCGAGTCGCCGCGTTTCCTGCTGCGCATCGGCCGCATCGCGGACGCGCGCGCCACGCTGGCGCGCTTCGGCAGCGTGCTGCGCGAAGCGGCCGAAGCCCGCGCGCTGCCCGCGGCGGCGGCGCGGCCGCGCGCCGTGCTGCCCATGACGGGTGCGCTCAGCATCGGCGGGCTCGCGTCGGGGCTGATCCAGTTCGGCGTGCTGCTGTGGCTGCCCGCGCACCTGGTGTCGCTGGGGCACAGCCTCGCGTGGTCCAGCGGCTTGCTCGCCGCGTCCGCCTTCCTCAGCCTGCCCACGGTGCTCGTCGCCGCCTGGCTCTATGGCCGCTGGACCAGCAAGGGCGCGCTGCTCGGCGCGCTGGCGCTCGCCGCGGCGGGCCTCGCCGGCATGATGTTGGTGGAGCGCGGCGGCGGGGGCGGCCCGGCCTGGCTGGCGAGCACGACGCTGCTCGTGATCGGCAGCAATGCCATCCTCGCCATGCTGCTGCCCTACGCCGCCGAGAGCTATCCGGCCGCCACCCGCGGTCGCGCCGTCGGCTGGATCGCCGCCTGCTCCAAGATCGGCGGGCCGCTGGCGCAGGGGCTCACGCTGCTGGGGCTGGTGCCGGCGCTGGGCGCTGCTGCCGCGGTGACCGCAGGAACGACGGTGGCGGCCCTGGGCCTGATCGGGAGCTTCTGCGTGGAGACGCGCCAGCGCGAACTCTCGTAGCTTCGGCGCGCGGCACGATCGGTGGGGTTCGCTGCGCTCACCGCCACCCTACGGGCCCGTCGCCAACCGGCGCGACACCTCCGCCGCCGCCGCCCGCAGCGCCGGCGCCATCGCCTGCATCTGCCGCGGCGGGGTGCGGTTCACCTGCCCGCTGATGTTCAGCGCCGCGATCGTCCTGCCGGCCCGGTCCACCACCGGCGCCGCGATCGACAGCAGGCCTTCCTCCAGCTCCTGGTTCACCATGCACCAGCCTTGCCGGCGCGCCTGCTGCACCTTCGCCAGCAGCGCATCCACCCCGGTCAGCGTGTTGCGCGTGCGCGCTTCCAGCGGGCTCGCTTCCAGCAGCGCGACGACCTCGTCGTCGGGCAGCCCCGCCAGCAGCATGCGTCCGAGCGAGGTGCAGTAGGCGGGCAGGCGCGAGCCCACGCCGAGGCTGTTGCGCATGATCTTGCGCGTGGACACGCGCAGCACGTAGACGATGTCCGTGCCCTCCAGCACGCCGGCGGAGCACGACTCCTTCACCTGCTCCACCAGCGCCTCCATGACCGGCTCGGCCACGTTCCACATCGGCATGGAGGACAGGTAGGCGAAGCCCAGGTCCAGGATGCGCGGCGTCAGCGCGAACAGGCGGCCGTCGCTTTCCACGTAGCCCAGCGTCTGCAGCGTGAGCAGGATGCGGCGCGCGCCGGCGCGGGTGAGCCCCGTGCGCATGGCGACTTCGGACAGGGTCTGGCGCGGCGCGCCCGCGCTGAAGGAGCGGATGACCTCCAGCCCGCGGGCGAAGGACTGCACGTAGGCATCCCCCGGCCGGGGGTCTTCCGCGGGGGCATGGCGGGCAAGGGCGCTTGGCATGTAGAATTCATTATACGAACACTTGTTCGATTAGCGAACATCCCGGTTCGCCCTTCCCGCAAGGAATCCTCATGATCAACAAGATCGCCGCCTCCGTCGCGGAGGCGCTGTACGGCGTGCAGGACGGAGCCACCGTCCTGATCGGCGGCTTCGGCACCGCCGGCATCCCCGGCGAACTGATCGAAGGCCTGATCGCCCAGGGCGCGAAGGACCTCACGGTCGTCAACAACAACGCCGGCAACGCGGACCACGGCCTGGCCGCGCTGCTGAAGGCCGGCCGCGTGCGCAAGATCATCTGCAGCTTCCCGCGCCAGGTGGACAGCTGGGTCTTCGACGAGCTCTATCGCAGCGGCAAGCTGGAGCTGGAGCTGGTGCCGCAGGGCAACCTCGCCGAGCGCATGCGCGCCGCCGGCGCCGGCATCGGCGCGTTCTTCTGCCCGACGGCCTACGGCACCGAGCTCGCCAAGGGCAAGGAGACCCGCGAGATCGGCGGCAGGCAGTACGTGCTGGAATACCCGATCCACGGCGACGTGGCGCTGATCAAGGCCGAAGCGGGCGACCGCTGGGGCAACCTCGTGTACCGCAAATCCGCGCGCAACTTCGGCCCCGTGATGGCCGCCGCGGCGAAGCACACGGTGGCCTCGGTGTACGAGATCAAGGAGCTCGGCGAACTGGACCCGGAAGCGGTGGTCACCCCGGGGATCTACGTCAGCAAGATCGTGAAGATTCCGCGTGTCGCGACCCAGGCGGCGGGATTCAAGAAGGTGGCGTGATGCAGTACCAGAAGCGAACCAAGGACCAGCTCGCCGCCCGCGTCGCGCAGGACATCCACGACGGCGCCTACGTCAACCTGGGCATCGGCATGCCCACGGCCGTGGCCAACCACATCCCGGCCGGCCGCGAGGTGATCCTGCAAAGCGAGAACGGCATCCTGGGCATGGGGCCCGCGCCGGCCGCCGGCGACGAGGACTACGACCTGATCAACGCCGGCAAGCAGCCGGTCACGCTGCTGCCCGGCGGCGCCTACTTCCACCACGCCGACTCCTTCGCGATGATGCGCGGCGGCCACCTGGACATCTGCGTGCTGGGCGCCTTCCAGGTCTCCGCCCGCGGCGACCTGGCCAACTGGAGCACCGGCGAGCCGGGCGCGATCCCGGCCGTGGGCGGCGCGATGGACCTCGCCATCGGCGCCAAGCAGACCTGGGTCATGATGGACCTGCTGACCAAGAAGGGCGAGAGCAAGGTGGTGGAGCGCTGCACCTATCCGCTGACCGGCATCGGCTGCGTCAAGCGCATCTACACCGACCTCTGCACGCTCGAATGCACGCCGCAGGGCCTGCGCCTCGTCGACGCCGTCGAGGGGCTCACCCGCGCGGAACTGGAACGCCTCGTCAACCTGCCGATCGCGGCCTGAACCTGGAGAAACCGACATGACCCGCCAAGCCTTCATCTGCGACGCGATCCGCACGCCCTTCGGCCGCTACGGCGGCGCGCTGTCCTCGGTGCGCACCGACGACCTGGGCGCCATCCCCATCAAGGCGCTGATGGCGCGCAACCCCAAGGTGGACTGGCAGGCCGTCAGCGACGTGCTGTACGGCTGCGCCAACCAGGCCGGCGAGGACAACCGCAACGTGGCGCACATGGCCTCGCTGCTGGCCGGCCTGCCGGTGGACGTGCCCGGCGCCACCATCAACCGCCTGTGCGGCTCGGGCCTCGACGCCGTGGGCACCGCCGCCCGTGCGATCAAGGCGGGCGAGGCCACGCTGGTCATCGCCGGCGGCGTGGAGAGCATGAGCCGCGCGCCCTTCGTGATGCCCAAGGCGGAAAGCGCCTTCTCGCGCGCGAACGCGGTGTACGACACCACCATCGGCTGGCGTTTCGTCAACAAGCTGATGAAGGAGCAGTACGGCGTCGATTCGATGCCCGAGACGGCGGAGAACGTCGCGGCCGAACACGGCATCGAGCGCGCCGCGCAGGACCGCATGGCGCTCGCATCGCAGCTCAAGGCCGTCGCGGCGCAGCAGCGCGGCTTCTTCGAGGCGGAGATCACGCCGGTGACCATCCCGCAGAAGAAGGGCGAGGCGATCGTCGTCAGCAAGGACGAACATCCGCGCGAGACCTCGCTGGAGGCGCTCGCGAAGCTCAAGGGCGTGGTCAAGCCGGACGGCACGGTGACGGCGGGCAACGCCAGCGGCGTCAACGACGGCTCCTGCGCGCTGCTGCTCGCCGACGAGGCGACGGCGGCGAAGAACGGCCTCGTGCCGCGCGCGCGCGTGGTCGGCATGGCCGTGGCCGGCGTGCCGCCGCGCGTGATGGGCATCGGCCCGGCGCCGGCGACGCAGAAGGTGCTGGCGCTGACCGGCCTGAAGCTGGAACAGATCGACGTGATCGAGCTGAACGAAGCCTTCGCGGCGCAGGGCCTCGCGGTGCTGCGCATGCTGGGCCTCGCGGACGACGACGCGCGCGTGAACCCCAACGGCGGCGCGATCGCCCTGGGCCACCCGCTCGGCGCCTCCGGCGCGCGGCTCGCGACCACGGCAGTCAACCAGCTGCACGCGAGCGGCGGCCGCTACGCGCTGTGCACGATGTGCATCGGCGTGGGTCAGGGGATCGCGGTGATCCTCGAGCGCGTCTGATTTCTTCTCTCCCCTGAGCCCTCACCCCAACCCTCTCCCGCAAGCGGGAGAGGGAGCAGATTTCCCATCCCCATGAACAAGCAGGAAGCCACCCTGGTCACCGGGGCCAGCAGCGGCATTGGCCGCGCCATCGCGCAGATGCTGCTGGAACAGGGCCGCACGGTCGTCAACCTCGACCACCAGCTGCCCGACTGGTCCCACGCGAACCTCCATTCGCTGCAGGCCGACCTCACGAGCGAGGCCGACACGCGCGAGCGCGCGGCGGAGATCGCCCGTGCGTTCAACGTCACGGCCCTCGTCAACAACGCCGGCGCCACGCGCCCCGGCACCGTGGACACGCAAACCGTCGCCGACCTCGACTACGTCATGGCACTGACGCTGCGCGCGTCCATGCTCCTGACGCAGGCCATGCTGCCCTCGCTGCGCGCCTGCGGGCGCGGGCGCATCGTCAACATGGCTTCGCGGGCGGCGCTGGGCAAGACCGAGCGCATCGCCTATTCCGCCGCCAAGGCCGGCCTCGTCGGCCTGACGCGCACGCTCGCCATGGAACTGGGCGGCGACGGCATCACCGTGAACGCGGTGGCGCCGGGACCGATCGCCACCGAGCTGTTCCGGCGCAGCAACCCCGAAGGCGCGCCGCGCACGCAGCGCATCCTGGACAGCATCGTCGTCAAGCGCATGGGCACGCCCGAGGACGTGGCGCGCGCGACGCTGTTCTTCCTCTCGCCGGACAACGGATTCGTGACCGGCCAGGTGCTGTACGTCTGCGGCGGCACCACCCTGGGACTCGCTCCCACCTGATCTCAAGGAGTACTTCTGATGAAACAACTGCACGCTTCCCGTCGCCGCTTCGCCCTGGGCGGGCTCGCCCTCGCCGTTGCCGCGGCCGTGGCCCCGCTCGGCGCCGCCGCCGCGGACGCCTTCCCGTCCCGCCCCATCACCATCGTCGTGCCCTTCTCGGCCGGCGGCACCACGGACATCCTCGCGCGCGTGATCGGCCAGGCGCTGCACGGCGAGCTGGGCCAGACCGTGATCGTGGACAACCGCGCCGGCGCCGGCGGCAACATCGGCGCGGCCTATGCGGCCAAGGCGCCGGCCGACGGCTACACGCTGTTCATGGGCACCGTGGGCACGCACGCGATCAACCAGAGCCTGTACAAGCGCCTGGGCTTCGACCCGGTGAAGGACTTCGCGCCGCTCACGCGCGTCGCCATGGTGCCCAACCTGCTGGTGGCCAACCCCGGCAAGCCGTACAAGACGGTGAAGGAACTGATCGCCTACGCGAAGGCGCATCCGGGCAAGGTGAACTTCGGTTCGTCCGGCAGCGGCAGTTCGATCCACCTCTCGGGCGAGCTGTTCAACGCGCTGGCGAAGGTCGACATGGTGCACGTGCCCTACAAGGGCAGCGCGCCGGCCGTGACCGACCTGCTCGGCGGCCAGATCGACATCATGTTCGACAACATGCCCTCGGCGATCCAGCACGTGCGCGCCGGCCGCCTGCGCCCGCTGGCGGTGACCACGGCCAAGCGTTCGCCGGAGCTGCCGGACGTGCCGACGATCGCCGAAGCCGGCGTGCCCGGCTACGAGGCGACCTCCTGGTTCGGCATGTTCGCCCCGGCCGGCACGCCCGCGCCCGTGGTCGCGCGCCTGAACGCGGCGCTGGTGAAGGTGCTCGCGCAGCCCGAGGTGAAGAAGAAGCTGGCGGAGCAGGGCGCCGAGGCCTACAGCGAGAAGCCGGAAGCCTTCGCCGACTTCATCCGCGCCGAAGCGGCGAAGTGGGGCAAGGTGGTGAAGGAGTCCGGCGCCACGGCGGGCTGATCGCACGCCGTCATCCCCGCGCAGGCGGGGACCCAGAGCTGCGCGCTGCGCGCGCAGTTTCAGATGCCCTGGGTCCCGGTGGTCTCAACCGGTCAACGCAACGCCATTGATTTTCTCGTTAAGGACGTCCACAGGGAAGCGCCAGCCCAGGGTC
>NZ_JBUDXE010000011.1:0-151174 GCF_054956735.1 Ramlibacter sp. bp-362 | reverse complement strand
ACTATCGCCAACTCGCCGAGTCAGAAATAATCGTCTGACTCACACCAACGAGTCTCCGAGATTCCCGGCGCGGTTCAAACAGATGTAGAGGGAAGTACCTTCCTGTGCTGTCCAGTTCCCGCCTTATGGCAGCGACGTTCCCTACGCGCTCGATCAAGCCCACTCCAAGCTCGCGCTCCGGAACCCCGATAAACATAGGCTGCAGTCTTTCTGCTATTGACTTGCAGACGCGTGCAAACTCATTCGGATGTCGTGCATGCACGATCGGAAGCATGCTTTCTAGCTCATTGTCTCTACGATCTCGAATCGTCGATTGCTCGATCTGCTCAATGCTCTTCTCGACCGATGCAGGAGGATCTAGGTCATCGAAGCAGAACGCCAGTGTCACAGGGGTATAGCTTAGTACCTCATGGAACTGTTTAACGTTCCAATTTAGCTTCTTCCAGTACTTCTCGTAGTTCCCAGAGTCGAGCAGGACAATCTGTCCTTGTCTTCCGGCTTCCGTCAGATGTTCAGATATTTTTCGAGACTCCGCTTGTCGGTGTTTGCGGAGAAAGTAGATGTCGGCCGCCGAAACGAGAAACTGTGGATGATGGAGAGACAGTAAGAGGCTCAGGTGCGCCTCTACTCCGATTGTGGTCTTGGCCGCTGTAGACAACGACGGAAAGAACACGGGCAACTGAAGCGTTCTACCCCCTGCTGGGACAGTAGTCAGCCGCTGCACGATACAGGTCCGGTCGTTCGCAATCGAAGCCAGCCATGCCTCCCAAGCGCCCGCACGAAAAGCATCCACCGAATGTCTTTGCTCAAGCCCCTTAGGCAGAGGACAAGCCTCTAAGCGAACTGGGACTATCCAGTCCTTCAGGTTCTCCGCGCCTTCACGCAGCAGAGCTCGATTAGTTTCATTTTGCTGCGTACGCCAGTTCTGAACAGAGTTTCGGGAGAGGAATGTCAAGAATAGATCTGAACTCTGAATAGCTCTGGCGATCTCTTCTGGCCAGTTCTGCCCGGGTTGTAGTCGGCGGCGGTCCAACCATACATCGATGCCCCGAGCTTCAAGCTGCTCTACTTTTTCTTGAACCAAGAGCTCGTCATCATGACAATAGCTCACGAAGATGAGTCCCCTACCCATTTCCGCCCCTCGTTCTTGGTAATTTCGGCGGATGCTATCAACTTCGCAATTCGAACGCTAGCCAGCACTTGGGTGTGATCGAGCCACCTTCTTTGATGCCTTAAGGCTTACATCCTAGTAGACAGGAGTTAGACCGTTGCCGTGTGGCCGCGTTGTCGAAGCTGGGTGCAGCTCGGCGGGCGATGCAGCAACGGCCAGAAACGCCAAGGGCGGCGGACCGGCCCGCGCGGCATCTGAACCTCCGGTGCCCACAAGAGTCGGGTGCGCGAGGCATCCTTAAGTCTGCCAAACTCCCCCTCCTTTCCCGGAGACATTCATGGGTGCCCAATGGAAAGCCAAAGGCAAGGCCCAAGCCGCCGACGCCCGCGGCAAGTTGATCGGCCGCCTGGCCAAGGACATCATGGTCGCCGCGCGCAGCGGCGCCGACCCCGCCAGCAATTCCCGCCTGCGGCTGGTGGTGGAGCAGGCCCGCAAGGCGTCGATGCCCAAGGACACGCTGGAGCGCGCCACCAAGAAGGGAGCCGGGCTGACCGGTGAGACGGTGCACTTTGAGCACGTCATCTACGAGGGCTTCGCGCCGCACCGCGTGCCGCTGATGGTCGAATGCCTGACGGACAACGTCAACCGCACGGCGCCCGAGATGCGCGTGCTGTTTCGCAAGGGCCAGCTGGGCACGTCCGGCTCGCTGCCCTGGGACTTCCACTACGTCGGCACGATCGAAACCAAACCCGCGCAGCCGGGGAACGATCCCGAGCTGGCGGGCATCAAGGCGGGCGCGCAGGGCTTCGAGCCCGACGGCGCGCACGACGACGTGCAGAACGTCTACGTGGGGCTGGCAGGCTGAAACTTCCTCGCGCAAGCGCCGGCATGCGGGACCCCTCCCTGTCCTCGCTGCAGATCCGTCCCGATGCCGGCCAGCCGGTGCTGTCGGCGCAGCAGTCGCAGTTCAACGCCTTGGTGCAGGACGTCGCGACGTGGCGCGCCACGCTGGCCGACTGGAAGGAGCGCTTCGAGCGCCTGCACCAGGTCGTGGAGCCTCTGCGGCGTGAGTTCCATGCGGCGTGGCGCGAATGGGTGCTGGCGCTGGAGAACGCAAGCCACCATCCGGAGCTGACGCGGGGCGAACAGGCGCAGCTCATCGAACTGATGCGCGACGCGGCATCGGCCCTGCTGCAGGTGGACGAGGACGACACCATCGCGGAACTGGCGAAGCCTCTGCAGGACGAACCGGCCTCCGCGCAGCCCTCGCCACCCGATGCCCCCGCCGCAACCAGCGACGAAGACCTCCAGCACCTCGCCGACGACTGGGAACGCCAGGCCGCCGCCCCAGCCGCCCAACGCGCCGAATGGGCGGCCAAGCGCCGCTCGGCCGCCGCGCTCCGGCGCAGCAAGCAGGCTGCGCAGGAAGTGTCGCAGTCGCTGCGCGACGTGTACCGGCGCCTCGCCAGCGCCGTGCATCCGGACCGCGACCCCGACGCGGACGTGCGCGCGCGCAAGACGGCGCTGATGCAGCAGGCCAACGAGGCCTACGCCGCGGGCAACCTGCTCGCGCTGATGGAACTGCAGCTGCAGGCCGAGGAATTGGATGCCGCCCACCTGGCCACCGTGGACCAACGGCGCCTGGTGCACTTCGTCATCATCCTGCAAGGGCCGCTGGCGGACTTGCAGTCGGAGGTGCGCCGGCTCGAAGCGGACTTTCGCGCGGCGGTGGGCGCGCCGCCCGGTCACGGCCTGCAGCCGCGCAAGGCCGACCGCTTGATCTCGTCCGAGGCGCAGGCCCTGCGCAGTGAGCTGGAGTTGCTGCGGCGGCAAGTCAAGGCGCTGGCCGATGTCGAGGCAACGAAGGACTGGCTGCGGGCGCAGCGCAGGGCCTGAGGTTCGTTGCGCGGTTACGCGGCACAGGTGGGGACGCCGGGTCGTCTGCGGCGAACCCGGCCTACGGCGCCCGTCAGCCCGCAGCTGCCGCCAGCGCCTGATCCAGATCCGCCCGCAGGTCGTCGATGTGCTCGATGCCGACCGACAGACGCACCGTGTCCTCCGACACGCCGGCCTTGACCAGCTCCTCCGGCGAGAGCTGGCGGTGCGTCGTCGAGGCGGGGTGCGTGGCGAGGGAGCGCACGTCGCCGATGTTCACCAGCCGCGTGAAGAGCTGCAGCGCATCGAGGAAAGGCGCGCCCGCCTCGCGGCCGCCGTCGAGGCCGAAGGTCAGGATGCCGGAGGCGCGGCCGCCCAGGTACTTCTGCGCCAGCGCGTGCTGCGGGTGGCCGGGCAGGCCGGCGTACTTCACCCACTTCACCTTCGGATGCGCCTGCAGGTGCTTGGCCAGCGCCAGCGTGTTGTCGCAGATGCGGTCCATGCGCAGCGGCAGCGTCTCGATGCCCTGCAGCACCAGCCAGGCGTTGAAGGGAGAGATCGCCGCGCCCATGTTGCGCAGGGGCACGACGCGCGCGCGGCCGATGTAGGCGGCCGGGCCCAGCGCCTCCGTGTAGACCACGCCGTGGTAGCTCACGTCCGGCTCGTTGAGGCGGCGGAAGCGCGCCTTGTGCTGTGCCCAGGGGAACTTGCCGCTGTCGACGATGATGCCGCCGATGCTGTTGCCGTGGCCGTTGAGGTACTTGGTCAGCGCGTGCACCACGATGTCGGCGCCGTGCTCGATGGGCCGCAGCAGGTAGGGGCTGGGGACGGTGTTGTCGACGATCAGCGGGATGCCATGGTCGTGCGCGACCTTGGCCAGCGCGGCGACGTCGGTGACCTTGCCCAGCGGGTTGCCGATGGATTCGCAGAAGACCGCCTTGGTGCGTTCGTCGATCAGGGCGGCGAAGGACGCCGGCTGGTCCGGGTCGGCGAAGCGGACCCCGATGCCCTGCTGCGGGAAGGTGTGCGCGAACAGGTTGTAGGTGCCGCCGTAGAGCGCGCTGGCCGACACGATGTTGTCGCCGGCCTCGGCGATCGTCTGGATCGCCGCCGTGATCGCCGCCATGCCCGAGGCCACGGCCAGGGCCGCCACCCCGCCCTCCAGCGCCGCGACGCGCTGCTCCAGCACCGACTGCGTCGGGTTCATGATGCGCGTGTAGATGTTGCCCTCGACCTTCAGGTCGACAGGTCGGCGCCGTGCTGGGCGCTGTCGAAGGCATACGCCGTCGTCTGGTACAGCGGAGGCACGACGGCCCGCGTGGTCGGCTCGGGCGTGTAGCCCGCGTGCACCGACAGGGTCTCGAACTTCCAGTCCTTCTTGCTCATGCTTCAGTCTTCCATGGGGAGTGCAGGGGGAGTCTCCAGCCGGCAGGGGAAATCCCGGCGGTGGGAGCGGCCCGCCATTCTGCAGGAAGGGAGTCGCCCTCCTGTTCCTGACGCACGGAGCCCGGCCTTTGCCGATGGAGATCTCGCCAAAATATGGCAAAACGGCTATGTTCACCCGATGGGCACGATGAAGATCTCCCTGCCGGATGGCCTGAAGGCTTTCGTGGACGAGCAGGCCGCCCGGCGCGGCTATGGCTCGAGCAGCGAGTACATCCGTGACCTGATCCGCAGGGAACAGGACAGGCTGCAGTTCAGGGACCTGATCCTCGATGGAGCCGCAAGCCTCCGTACGGGTGAAGCGGACGCGTCTTACTTCGATTCCCTTCGCTTGCGCGTCACCACGAGGTCTGATGCCGCGAAGCAGCAGGCTCCCACCCGCCTGCGCAAGCCCTGAGCCCGGGAGCGGCCTCGATCACCCTCACCCCCGCCCTCTCCCGCACGCGGGAGAGGGAGCAAATCAGGCCGCCGCCCGCGGATCGATCGGCGTGAGCGGCCCCACCTCCAGCACCTGTTCCAGCCAGGCCCCGATCTGCAGCAGCCGTGCCTCGGTACGCGGTGCGCCGATCACCTGCAGGCCGACCGGCAGGCCGTCGCGGGTGAAGCCGCAGGGCAGCGCCAGCACCGGGCAGCCCGTGACCGAGACCGCGCAAGTGGAAGCGAGCCAGCCCATGTAGCCCTCGAACTGCACGCCGTTCAGGCTTTCGAGGTAACGCTGTTCCACCGGGATGGCCGGCGTCATCACGGTCGGGCAGATGAGCACTTCGTGCTGCTCCAGGAAGCGCGCCATGCGGCGCACGATCTCGCCCTGGGCGATCTCCGCGCGCGCGATGTCCGCCGCGCGCAGGCCGAAGCCGTACTCCGCGTTCGCGATCACCTCGGGCTTGAGCTTGTCGCGGTGCTGTTCGAGCATCGACCCCATGTTGGCCACGAAGCCGGCGCCGCGCAGCACCTGGAAGGTCTGGTACGCATCGCGCAGGTCCGGGTGCGCCTGCTCCACCGGGCAGCCGGCCGCTTGCACCTTGCGCGCGGCTTCCGTGCACACGCGCGCGACTTCCGCATCCAGCGTGGGATAGAAACCCAGGTCCAGGCTGAAGGCGATGCCGCGCGGCGGCCGCGGGTTGCCGGCCGCCGCCAGGTAGGCGCCCTGCTCGACCGGCCAGGACAGCGGATCGAGCGGATGCCAGCCGGCTTCGCACTCCAGCATCAGCGCGCAGTCCGCCACCGACCGGGCCATCGGCCCTTCGACGTTGAGCGGCGAATACGCCTGCTTCTGGATGCGGGGCACCAGGCCGGCGGTGGGCCGCAGGCCGACCAGCGAGCAGAAGCTCGCCGGCAGGCGGATGCTGCCGCCGAAGTCGTTGCCGGTGCCCAGCCACACCTGCCCCGAAGCCAGGGCCGCGGCCGTGCCGCCCGAGGAGCCGCCCGGCGTGCGCGCGGTGTCCCAGGGGTTGCGCGTGATGCCGAACACCTCGTTGAAGGTGTTGCCGCCGGCCGCGAACTCGGGGATGTTGGACTTGCCGATCACCAGCGCGCCGTTGGCCTCCAGCCGCTGCACGCAGGGATCGGACTGCGCCGACACCTGGTCGGCCAGGATAGGCGAGCCGAAGGTGCAGCGCACGCCCTGCACGTGCACGTTGTCCTTCACCGCGATGGGCAGCCCGTGCAGGTAATGCGGCGGATGCTCGCCGCCGCGCTGCTGCATCAGCCGCCTGGCCTGGTCGCGCGCGCGGTCCAGGCACAGGATGGGCATGGCGTTGAGCACGTCGTCGGTTTCGGCGATGCGCGCCGCGGCCGCATCCACCATCTCCAGCGGCGACACTTCGCCTTTCGCCAGCAGCGCCACGGCTTGCGTGGCGCCCAGGGCGCACAGCGGGTCCACTTACTTCTTGCGCGCCGCGATCGCCTTCTCGGCCGCGTTCACGAGGTCCACGCCGATCGACTTCTTCCACTTGTCGTAGACGGGACGGGTCACCTTGACGAACGCCTCGCGCTCGGCCGGCGTCAGGTGCGTGACGGTCACGCCCAGAGCGGCGATGTCCTTCAGCAGCGGCTGGTCGGCCTCGGCCAGGCCCTTGCGGGCGATGGCGATTTCCTGCTTGCCGGCGTCGATGGCGGCCTGGCGCACGATCTCGCGGTCGGCCGGGGTCCAGGAGTTCCAGACTTCCTTGTTCACCACGAACACCAGCGGGTCGGCCACGTAGCCCCACATCGTCACGTTCTTCTGGCCCACGTTCTGCAGCTTGGCGGCCGTGAAGATGGACATCGGGTTCTCCTGGCCGTCCACGGCGCCGCTGGCGAGCGCCGGCTGCGCGTCGGCCCAGCTCATCTGCGTCGGGTTGGCGCCCAGCGCGGTGAAGGTGTCCAGGAACAGCGGCGAGCCGACCACGCGGATCTTCATGCCCTTCATGTCCTCGGGCGACTTGATCGGGCGCTTGGAGTTGGTGATCTCGCGGTAGCCGTTCTCGCCCCAGGCCAGCGGCACGACGCCGGCGCGGTCCAGGATGGCGAACATGCGCTTGCCGACCTCGCCCTGGGTGAGCGCGTCGATGGCCGCGTAGTCGGGCATCAGGAAGGGCATGGAGAACAGGTTCAGCTCCTTCACCTGGGGCGACCAGTTGATGGTGGAGCCGATCGCCATGTCGATCACGCCCTGGCGGATGGCGGTGAACTCGCGCGTCTGGTCGCCCTGCACCAGCGAAACGCCCGGGTACAGCTTGATGTTGATGCGGCCGTTGGTGCGCTCGCGCACCAGGTCGGACCAGATCTGGCCGCCCTGCCCCCAGGGGAAGGCGGTGCCGACCACGAGCGACATCTTGTACTCGGGCTTGTAGGTCTGCGCCGGGGCGGCGGCGGCGACGGCCAGCGCGCCGGCGGCGGCGGCGAACTTGAGGAAGGTGCGGACTTTCACGACGACGGTCTCCTTGGGGTTGTGTCGTTGGGACGGGGAACTCAGTAGCCCAGGGCTTTCGGCAGCCACAGGGCGATGGACGGGAAGACGATGACGAGCGCGATCACCACCAGCATCGCGCCCACCAGCCAGCCGATCCAGCGCAGCGTGTCTTCCATGCGCACGCGGGCGATGCGGCAGGTCACCATGAGGTTCACGGCCATCGGCGGCGTGAACTGGCCGAGCGCCACCAGCAGCGTCAGCAGCACGCCGAACCAGACCACGTCCCAGTGGTAGTGCCGGATCAGCGGCTCCATCAGCGGAATGAAGATGAGGAAGATGGAGATGCCGTCGAGCACCATGCCCACCAGCACCAGCAGCAGGACCAGCAGCGACAGCACGCCCCACTCGCCCAGGCCCGACTGCGTGATGGCGCGCGTGATGGGGTCGATGATGCCCAGCGTGGACAGCGAGTAGGCGAACACGCCCGCCAGCCCCACGACCAGCAGGATGATGGCGGACAGTTCCGCCGATTCGCGCAGGATGGGGAACAGGTCGCGCACCCCGATCGTGCGGTGCACCGCCATGCCGATGAAGAGGCCGTAGAACACCGCGACCACCGCCGCCTCCGTCGGCGTGAACCAGCCGGCGCGCATGCCGCCCAGGATCAGCACCGGCGCCGCCAGCCCCCAGCTCGCCTCGCGCAGGCTGGTCCAGAAGCGCGGCCGCGGCAGGTCGGCCTCCGCCGCGCCCAGGCCGTGGCGCCGCGCCAGCCAGACGGCCGGCAGGATCAGCGCCAGGCCCACCAGCACGCCCGGCAGCATGCCGGCGGCGAACAGCGCCGGCACCGAGGCGCCGGGCACCAGCACCGAGTAGACGATGAAGGCGATCGAAGGCGGTATCAGGATGTCCGTGGACGCGGCCGCGCCGACGATCGAGGCCGAGTAGCCGCCCGGATAGCCGGCCCGCGCCATCGCCGCGATCATCACGCCGCCGACCGCGGCCGCATTGGCCGGGCCCGAACCGGAGACGCCGCCCAGGAACATGGCCACCGCGATCGCCACCAACGGCAGCATGCCGGGGCCGCGGCCGACGATGGCGATCGCGAAGTTCACCAGCCGCGACGCCACTCCCGAGCGGTCGAAGATCGAGCCGAGCAGCACGAACATCGGGATGGCGAGCAGCGGGTACTTGTGCAGGCCGGCGTAGAAGTTCTGCGGCACGGCCAGCAGCCCGAACCACTGCGTATCGAGGTTGGCCAGCCCGATCGCGGCGGCGCCGGCCAGGCCCAGCGCCACGCCGATCGGCACGCCCACCAGCATCAGGCCGACGAAGGCGGCGAAGAGGATGAAGCCGATCATGACTGCCTCCCGCGGCGCAGGAACAGGCCGAAGGCGCGGCCGGCGATCGCCAGCGACAGGATCGGCAGCCAGATCGAATACCACCACTGGGGCACGCCGATGCCGGGCGAGGTCTCGTCGTAGCGCCAGTGGTCGTACACGATGCGCACGCTGAGCGCCGCCAGGAACAGGAACATGCCGCACACCATCAGCGCACTGAAGCGCGCCAGCCTGCGCCGCCGCGCGGGCGAGCCGGCATCGGCGAAGAACTCGATGCGGATCTGGCGGTTGCGCGCCACCGAGGCGGAGCCGGCCACCAGCGTCAGCACGATCATCAGGAACACCGAGAGCTCCTCGGTCCAGGCGAAGGACTGGTCGGTGAAGTAGCGCACCAGCACGTTGGCGAAGGTGATCAGCGCCAGCAGCGCCATCGCGATCACGCTGATCCAGTCCTCGATCCGGAGCGGCACGCGCGTGGGCTCGTCCTGCTCCTCTTCCAGCGGAAGCTCGCCGGGCAGCGGCCGGGCGCTGTCATGCTGTTGCGACATCGTCTAGCGTCCCCCGGCGACCAGTGCGCGCGCCGCCTCGGCGATGGCTTCGGGCTCGACGCGCGACTGCGCCTCCAGCACCGGCGCGTAGCCGACCGGAATGCGCGGCGCGCCCAGCCGGCGGACGCGGCAACCCGTCGCCTCCGCCGCCGTCGCCGCGATCTCGGCGCCGAAGCCGGCGGGCTGCACGGCCTCGTGCACCACCAGCAGGCGCCCCGTGCGCTGGCATGAGGCCAGCACGGCGTCGCGGTCCCAGGGCCAGATGCTGCGCAGGTCGATCAGTTCCGCCTGCACGCCCTGCGCGGCGAGCGCCTCGCAGGCCTGCGCGCAGGCCTGCACCTGCCGGCTCCAGCTGACGATGGTGAGGTCGCCGCCAGGGCGCAGCACGCGGGCCCGGCCCGGCACCGCAAGCTCCGCGGGATCGACCTCGCCTTGCAGGCCCCACAGCGTCTTGTGTTCCATGTAGACGACCGGGTCGCCGCTGGCGAGCGCGGCGCGCAGCAGGGAGTAGTTGTCCTGCGGCGTGGCGGGGCACAGCACCACCAGGCCCGGCAGGTGGGCGAACCAGCTTTCCAGCGACTGCGAGTGCTGCGCCGCCGACGCGTCCCAGATGCCGATCGGCATGCGCACCACCATGGGCACGCGGCCCTGGCCGCCGAACATGAAGCGGTTCTTCGCGCCCTGGTTCGCGATCTCGTCCATCGCGCAGAGCGCGAAATCGACGACGCGCATCTCGACCACCGGTCGCAGGCCCGCGAGCGCCATGCCGACGCCGGCGCCCAGGATCGCGGCTTCGCTGATCGGCGTGTCGATCACCCGCTGGGCGCCGAAGCGCTCCTGCAGCCCGCGGTACTGCCCGAAGATGCCGCCGCGGCCGACGTCCTCGCCGAGCACGACCACGTTGGCATCCGCTTCCATCTCGTGCTGCAGGGCCAGCACCGCGGCCTGCGCGTACGTCATCAGCGCCATTGGCCGGCTCCCGTGGTCTGTACGTCCGTGAAGGCGCTGGCCGCATCCGGCCAGGGCGCCGCCTCCGCGGCGGCGAGGGCGCGCTCCACTTCCGCGGCGGCCTCGCGCTCGAGGGCCTGCAGGTGCGCGGCCTCGGCGCCGGGCAGCGCGAGGTAGGCGGCGCGGGCGCGGGCGATCGGGTCGGTCTTGAGGGCCTCTTCCAGCTCGCCGCGGTCGCGGTACGCGGCCGGATCCACCGAGACATGGCCCTTGACGCGGTACGTGATGGCGTGCAGCAGGCGCGGCCCGCTGCCCGAGCGCACCTGCGCGACCAGCCTGGCGGCGGTGCGGTGCACAGCCACCACGTCGTTGCCGTCCACCTGCACCGCGGGAATGTCCAGGCTGGCGGCGCGCGCCGAGGCGCCCTCGCCTGCCGTCATCGGGCCGCTGGCCGTGGTGGCGCTCCAGCGGTTGTCCTCGCAGACGAACAGCACGGGCAGCTCAAACACGCGCGCCCAGTTCAGCGCCTCCAGGAAGGGGCCGCGGTTGATCGCGCCGTCACCGAAGAAGCAGGCGGTGATGCCTTGGCGCTGCTGCAGCTTCTGCGCATGCGCCGCACCGACGGCGATCGGCAGGCCGGCGGCCACCACGCCGTTGGCGCCCAGCATGCCGACCGAGAAGTCCGCGATGTGCATGGAGCCACCCTTGCCGCCGTTGTAGCCGCTGGCCTTGCCGAACAGCTCGCACATCATGCGCACGGGATCGGCGCCCTTGGCCAGCGTGTGGCCGTGGCCGCGGTGGGTGGAGGTGAGATAGTCGTCGGGCCGCAGGTGCGCGCACACGCCGGCGGGCACGGCCTCCTGCCCCGTGGACAGGTGCAGCGGGCCACGCACGCGCGCGCTGCCGGCAGCCGTCATGCCGTAGGCGCTGACGCCGCCCTGGCTCGCGACTTCCGCCGCGTCTTCGAACGCCCTGATGCGGACCATCGTCCGGTACAGGGCCAGGAGTGTCTCCGCCTCAGAGGCCATCACTGCAAAGCCTTTTCGTTGCTGATGGCTATTCTAGGGAGCTCTTGTCGAGCAAGGGTTTTCCCGAGGCGGCGGGCGGCCATCGCCCGTGAACGATCTAGCGCTCGTACTTCGCCGTCAGCTTCGCCTCCGCGATCTTCGCGAAGTGGATCATGAAGCCGACGTACGCCGCCGACGCATCGTCCGGCACGTCCAGCTTGTCGACGTTCAGCGCATAGAGCGTGAAGACGTAGCGGTGCGGCCCATGGCCGGGCGGCGGCGCGGCGCCGCCGTATTCCTTGCTGCCGAAGTCGGTGCGGCCCTGCTTGGCGCCCTTCGGCAACTGCGCATTGCCCGCGACGCCGGCGCCCTTGGGCAGGCTCGTCGCATTGGCGGGGATGTCGTACACGACCCAGTGCCACCAGCCCGAGCCGGTGGGCGCATCCGGGTCGTACATGGTCAGCGCGAAGCTCTTCGTGCCCTCGGGCGCGCCGCTCCACGTGAGCTCCGGCGACACGTTCTGGCCGCCCGCGCCCATGGCGTGGTGGACGTGCTCTTTCGGCAGGGTGGCCTGCTCGGCGAAGTTCGGGCTGCGGAGGACAAGACTCATGGGGCGCTCCTCGGTTGGATGGTGAAGGACTGCGCGACGCGGTGCCGGCCGACACCGGCGCGCGGCGGTCCCGCTATCCTAGGCCAGCCACGCCGCCGCTGTCCCATGGCCCTCGAACTCCAGCGCATCCGCGCCCTCTGCTTCGACGTCGACGGCACCATCGCCGACACCGACGACCACCTGGTCGCGCAACTCGCCGGCCTGTTCGCCCGCGTCCCCGGCGTGAGCGGACGGCGCAGCGAACGCCTCGGGCGCCAGGTCGTGATGGGCCTGGAGACGCCCGTGCACGGCGCCTATGCGCTGCTCGACCGCTTCGGGCTCGATGTGCCGGTGAGCCGGCTGCGCGCGCGCCTGAAGGCCGCGAAGCAGCGCCAGGCCGACGCGTCGCACATGCGCAATCCCGAGGCCATCGACGAAGTCCCGCACGACATGGTCGCGGGCGTGCAGGAGATGCTGCACAAGCTGGCCGCGCACTATCCCATGGTGACCATCAGCACCGGCGGCGCGCCGCGCGTGGAGCGTTTCCTGGAGCACTACGGCGTGCGCGAGCTGTTCACGGCCGTGATCGGGGCGCAGACCACGCGGCGGATGAAGCCGCATCCGGAGCCGCTGTTCTACGCGGCGGAGAAGATGGGCGTGGATCCGCGGGACTGCCTGATGGTGGGGGATACGACGATCGATGTGCGCACCGGGGTGGCGGCGGGGGCGCAGACGGTGGGGGTGTTGTGCGGGTTCGGGACGGAGAGGGAATTGCGCGAGGCGGGGGTCGGGTTGATCCTGAGGACGACGTCGGACCTGCTGGCGGTGTTGCGGCCGCAGGAGGATGCGTTGGGGAGGACGGCGAGTCCCAAGGGGTGAGCGCGCAGCTGCCCTCACCCCGGCCCTCTCCCGCGAGCGGGAGAGGGAGTGGGTCACTTCTTTTCGATCAGCTTGACCAGGGACCAGAGCACGCGGTTCGCGGGCGTGGGGATGCCCAGCGCTTCGCCGCGGCGGACGACGTAGCCGTTGAGGTAATCGATTTCGGTGGGCTTGCCGCGCGCGAGGTCCTGCGCGGTGGAGGAGTACTGCGCCGGCATGCTCTCGACCAGCTTGCGCGTGGCAGCATGCGCGTCGCCGGGCACCTGCACCCCGTCGGCCTGCGCGACCGCCAGGCATTCGTCCACGACGTCGCGCATCACGTCCCGGATGCCCGCGCCCTGCACGTTCTCGCCATACGGCTTCTGCGCGATCGCCGACACCGCGTTGTACGCGCAGTTGAGGATCAGCTTCATCCAGAGCGCGCCGCGCACGTTCGCGGAGATGTCGGTCGGCACGCCGGCCGCCGCCAGTGCCTGCGCCGCGCGCTCGCTGCCGGTTGCCGGCTCGATCACCAGTTCGCCGCGGCCGTGGTGCTTCAGGTGGCCGGGGCCGGCCATTTCGGTGGCGACGTAGACGACGGCGGCGGCCACCGCGTGGTCCGGCAGCACGGCGCGCAAGCGGTCGGCGTTGTCCACGCCGTTCTGCAGGCACAGCACCAGCGTGTCCGGCCGCAGGAAGGGCGCGAGCTGGCGCCCTGCCGACTCGGTGTCCATGGACTTGACGCAGAACAGCACGAGGTCCGCACCGGCCGCATCGCGCGGATCGGTCACGGCGGACAGGCGCACCTGCTCGTCGAAGCTCTTCGTCTCCATGCGCAGGCCGTCGCGGCGGATCGCCTCCACGTGCTGCGGGCGCGCCACGAGGGTCACGTCGTGGTCGGCACGGGCCAGCATGCCTCCGTAGTAGCAGCCGACGGCGCCGGCGCCCATGACGGCGACTTTCAGGGGACGGGATTCGGGCATGCGCGGCTCTCCGGTGCTGGGGGGAACCGCATTCTAGGAAGACATAATGCCCCGCCATGGCGTATGTCGATCTCGCGCAGGATCCGCAGGCGATGCGGCGCATCTTCCTCGCGCTGGGCCTGGCGCAGGCGGACGAGGCCGTGCACGCCACCGCGCTGGCCGGCGGCGTGTCCTCCGGCATCTACCGCGTCGACCTGCGCGGCGGCAGCTACTGCGTGAAGCAGGCCCTGCCGCAGCTGAAGGTCGCCAAGGAATGGAAGGTGCCGGTGGAGCGCGTCTTCTCCGAGGTGGCTTACCTGCGCGCCGTCGCGCCCATCGCGCCGGGCCAGGTGCCGCGGGTGCTCGGCGAGGACGCGGCGAGCAAGAGCTTCGTCATGGACTTCCTGGGCCCGCTGGACCACCGCAACTGGAAGTCCGAGCTGCTGGCCGGCCGCGTGGAGCCCGAGGTCGCGCGGCGCACGGGCGAGCTGCTGGGCCGCATCCATGCGGCCACCGCCGACCACACGGAGCTGGCGGCGCGCTTCGCCACCGACGCCAACTTCCACGCGATCCGGCTGGAACCCTACCTGGTGGAGACGGCGCGCGTGCACGGCGACCTGGCGGACACGCTCGCGCAGCTCGTGCAGCGCACGGCCGCCACGCGCCGCGTGCTCGTGCACGGCGACGTCAGCCCCAAGAACATCCTGCTGGGGCCCGCCGGCCCCGTGCTGCTGGATGCGGAGTGCGCCTGGTTCGGCGACCCGGCCTTCGACGCTGCGTTCTGCCTCAACCATTTCCTGCTGAAGGCCGCGCACCTGCCGGCGCACGCGCCCGCCCTGCTCGCGTCCTTCGACGCCTTCGCCGCCGCCTACTTCGCGCGGGTCACCTGGGAGCGGCGCGAATCACTCGAAGCGCGCATCGCCACCCTGCTGCCCGGCCTCACGCTCGCCCGCATCGACGGCAAGTCGCCCGTCGAGTACCTGGGCGAGCCGCAGCGGGACGCCGCGCGCCGCGCCAGCAGCGCGCTGCTGCGCGACGCGCCCACCACCCTTGCCGACATCACGCTCCGCTGGAGCCGGGAATTCAACGCATGAGCATCGAACAGGTCCTCGCCCGCCGCATCTGGGATTCGCGCGGCCGGCCCACCGTGGAAGTGGAAGTCGTCAACAGCGACGGCACGCGCGGCATCGGCATGGCGCCGGCCGGCGCCTCGCGCGGCCGCCACGAAGCGGTGGAGCTGCGCGACGGCGGCCCGGCCTTCCGCGGCCTGGACGTGCAGCAGGCGCTGCGCGGCATCGAGCGCGAGATCGCGCCCGCCCTGCGCGGCCGCGACGCGGCCGACCAGGAAGGCATCGACGCGATGCTGATCGCGCTGGACGGCACGCCCGACAAGTCGCGCCTGGGCGGCAACGCGCTCATCGCGACCTCGCTCGCGGTGCTGCATGCGGCGGCCGCGCAGGCAAGACAACCCTTGTGGGCCTGGCTCGCGCAGGGCCGCGCCGTGCAGCTGCCGCTGCCGCAGGTGCAGGTCTTCGGCGGCGGCGCCCACGCGGGCCGTCGCGTGGACGTGCAGGACTTCATGGTGATCGCGACCGGCGCGCGCTCCTTCGCGCAGGCGATGGAGATGACGGCCGAGGTGTACCGCGCGGCGGGCGAGGTGATGGCCGCGCGCGGCGCGCTGGCCGGCGTCGCCGACGAAGGCGGCTGGTGGCCCAGCTTCGAGCGCAACGAGGACGCGCTGGACACGCTGGTGCACGCGATCGTCAAGGCGGGCTACGTGCCGGGCGAGGAGGTGGCGATCGCGCTGGACATCGCCGCCTCCGAATTCGGCCATGGCGGCCGCTACCGCCTCGCGCTGGAAGGCGAGGAGCTGGACAGCGACGGGATGTGCGAACGCCTGCTGGGCTGGATAGCCCGCTACCCCATCGTCTCGATCGAGGACCCGCTGGCGGAGGACGACGAGGCCGGCCTCGCCGCCTTCACGCGCGCCGTCGGCGGCCGCGTGCAGGTGGTCGGCGACGACTATTTGGTAACGAATGCCGAGCGCGTGCGCCACGCCGCGCAGCGGGGCGCGTGCAACTGCGTGCTGGTGAAGCCCAACCAGGCGGGCACCGTCACCGAGACGCGCGCGGCGCTCACGGCCGCGCAGTCGCTCGGCTACGGCACCATCGTCTCGGCCCGATCGGGCGAGACGGAGGACGTGAGCATCGTGCACCTCGCGACCGGCTGGAACGCCGGCCAGCTGAAAGTCGGCTCCTTCGCGCGCTCCGAGCGCATGGCGAAGTGGAACGAGGGCATCCGGCTGGAGACGCGCGCCGGCGCACCGGCGGGCTTCGCCGGCGCGGCCGCGCTGGCCCGCGGACGCTGAACGTCTTCCCCCGTTCGGGGGATCCGCGAAGCTGGCGCCGCCTGCCGCGCGCCCCTATGCTGGCCTCCCCATCCCGGAGGCACCCATGGAAGCAGCCGCTGCACCGGCCACGCGCATCGCCGACCTGCCCGGGCCGCCCGGGCTGCCCGTGGTGGGCAACGCGCACCAGATCGAACTGCCGCACTTCCACGAGCAGCTGGAAGCCTGGCGCGAGCACTACGGCGATGCGTACCGCATCCGCATCTGGGCGCGCCAGTTCATCATCTTCGGCGACCCGCAGCTGGCCACCGAGGCCATGCGCGATCGCCCCGGCACTTTCGGCCGCACCGAGCGCGTGTCGACGACCGCCACCGAGATGGGCTTCGGCGGCCTGTTCGCCTCCAACGGCGAGAAGTGGCGGCGCCAGCGCCCGATGGTGATGGCCGCCTTCGATCCCGGCCACGTGCGGCGTTATTTCCCGGCCCTGCAGCTCGTCGCGCAGCGGCTGGCGAACCGCTGGGGCCGCGCCGCCGACACCGGCACGCCGATCCCGCTGCAGCAGGACCTGATGCGCTACACGGTGGACGTGATCGCCGGCCTGGCCCTCGGCACCGACATCAACACGCTGGAGGACGAGCGCGACGTGATCCAGCGCCACATGGACCAGATCTTCCCCATGCTGTTCCGGCGCACGCTGGCGCCCTTCCCGTACTGGCGGTGGTTCAAGCTGCCGGCGGACCGCGCGCTCGATCGCCACCTCGCGGCCTTCCGCGGCGCCGTGCAGGACTTCATCGCCGCGGCGCGCGAGCGGATGCAGGCCGATCCCTCGCTGCGCGAGTCCCCCAGCAACCTGATCGAGGCGATGATCGCCGCGCGCGACCGCCCGGGCAACGCCCTGGACGACGAGGACGTCGCCGCCAACGTGGGGACCATGCTGCTGGCCGGCGAGGACACCACGGCCAACACGCTCGCCTGGATGTTCTGGCTGCTGGCGCGCAACCGCTATGCGCTGCAGCGCGCCACCACCGAGGTGCGCATGGCGCTGGCCGGCGACCGCGGGCCGACGCGCTTCGAACAGCTGGAGGCGCTGCCCTTCGTGGAGGCCTGCGCCCACGAGACCATGCGGCTGAAGCCGGTGGCGCCCATCCTGCCGCTGCAGGCCGAGCGCGACACGTCGCTGGGCGGCATCGCCATCCCGAAAGGCACGCTGTGCATCTTCCTGATGCGAGCAGGAGCGGTCGACGCGCGCAACTTCCCGCGGCCCGACGCCTTCGACCCCGACCGGTGGCTGCGCGACGAGGGCGCGGCCGGCAAGCGCATCTCCATGCCCTTCGGCGCCGGTCCGCGCATGTGCCCCGGGCGCTACCTCGCCCTGCTGGAGATCAAGATGGCGGCCGCCACCCTGCTCGGCGGCTTCGACCTGCTCTCGGTGGGCGCGCCCGATGGCGGCGCGGTCAGCGAGCGGCTCGCCTTCACCATGACGCCCACGCCCCTGCGCCTGCGCGTGCGCCGCCGCTGAGCGCGGGCCGGGCGAGCCGATAATGGCGCCGGCGATGAACTACTGGCTGATGAAATCCGAGCCGGACGAGGCTTCGGTGGACGACGCGCTCGCCGCGCCCGACGCCACCGTGCCGTGGACGGGCGTGCGCAACTACCAGGCGCGCAACTTCATGCGCGACGGCATGCGCGTGGGCGACGGCGTGCTGTTCTACCACTCCAGCTGCGCCGAGCCGGGCATCGTCGGCATCGCGCGGGTGGCCTCTCAGGCCTACCCGGACCCCACGCAGTTCGACCCGAAGTCGCCGTACCACGACCCCGCCTCGAAGCGGGAGGAACCGCGCTGGCTGCTGGTGGACGTGCAGGTGCTGCGCAAGACGCGCAACCTGACCCTGCCCGAGCTGCGCGCCGATCCGGCGCTCGCGGACATGCTCGTGCTGAAGAAGGGCAATCGCCTGTCCATCACGCCGGTGGAAGCGAAGCACTGGAAGCGCATCCTGCAGAAGCTGGACGCTCAATGACCGGCTGGCAGGTCGCGGGCTTCCTGGCCTGCCTGGCGGTCGCGACCTTCGCGCAGAGCATCACCGGCTTCGCGCTGGCGCTGATCCTGCTGGGCCTCACGGGCCTGTTCGAGCTGGCGCCGCTCGCCGACGTCGCGAACGTCGCCACCGTCACGGCCCTGTTCACTTCGGCCATCCACCTGCGCGGCGCGCGCAAGGACCTGGACTGGCCGATGATGCGCTCGACCATCATGGGCAGCGTGATCGGCGTGGCGGTCGGCGTGGGGCTGCTCGGCTGGCTGAGCGCGAACGTGCAGATGGTGCTGCGGCTGCTGCTGGGCATCGTGATCGTCGCCTGCGCGATCGTCGTGCTGGTGCGCACCGAGCCGCTGCCGCAACGCTCGTCCAACGCCTCCTTCCAGGGCTTCGGCTTCCTCTCGGGCGTGCTGGGCGGCCTGTTCTCGGCCTCGGGGCCGCCGCTCGTGTACCAGTTCTACCGGCAGCCGCTGCGGCTCGCGGCGCTGCGCGACACGCTGATGGCGTCGCTGGCCTTCGGCGGGGTGATCCGCGTGATCATGGTGGTAGCCAGCGGCCAGTTCAGCCTGCGCTCGCTGGGGCTGTGCGCGATCGCGGTGCCGTTCGCGTCGGCGTTCACGTGGTGGATCAAGCGGCACCCGCCGGGGTGGGATCGCGAGGTGGTGCTGAAGATCGTGTGCGTGCTGCTGGTGATCACGGGGGTGGGGTTGATCGCCCCGGCGATCGCGGCCTTGGCGTGAGGATGCTGGGGTTCGCCTTCGGCTCACCGCCAGCCTACGGGAAGCGCGCATCGATTTCGTAGGCTGGCGGTGAGCGCAGCGAACCCCAGCATCTCGCCCAAAGAAAAAGCCGCCCGAAGGCGGCTTTTTCGCGGTGGCCGAGGCTTACTGCCCGTCGCTGGAGATCTCCTCCGGCTCCGGCTTCGCCTTGCCTTCCTTCTTCGGCAGGGGCTGGATGTCCAGCTGGACGTCCGCCTTTTCCTCGCCCTTCTCGTCGGTCTTCAGCTCGATGTCCACCGTCAGGCGCCCACCTTCCGTGAGCCGGCCGAACAGGAGTTCGTCGGCCAGCGCCCGGCGGATGGTGTCCTGGATCAGGCGCTGCATCGGCCGCGCGCCCATCAGCGGGTCGAAGCCCTTCTTCGCCAGGTACTTGCGCAGGTTGTCCGTGAACGTGACCTCGACCTTCTTCTCGGCCAGCTGCTGCTCCAGCTGGAGCAGGAACTTGTCGACGACGCGCAGGATGATCTGCTCGTCCAGCGGCTTGAAGCTGACGATCGCGTCCAGGCGGTTGCGGAACTCGGGCGTGAACAGCCGCTTGATGTCGGCCATCTCGTCGCCCGGGCTGCGCTCGGTCGTGAAACCGATCACCGCCTTGTTCATGGTCTCGGCGCCCGCGTTCGTGGTCATGATGATGATCACGTTGCGGAAGTCGGCCTTGCGCCCGTTGTTGTCCGTCAGCGTGCCGTGGTCCATCACCTGCAGCAGCACGTTGAAGATGTCCGGGTGCGCCTTCTCGATCTCGTCGAGCAGCAGCACCGCGTGCGGCTTCTTCGTGACCGCCTCGGTCAGCAGGCCGCCCTGGTCGAAGCCGACGTAGCCGGGAGGCGCGCCGATCAGGCGCGACACCGCGTGCCGCTCCATGTACTCCGACATGTCGAAGCGGATCAGCTCGATGCCCATGATGTAGGCCAGCTGCTTCGCCGCTTCCGTCTTGCCGACGCCCGTGGGGCCGGAGAACAGGAAGGCGCCGATCGGCTTGTCGCCGCGGCCCAGGCCGCTGCGCGCCATCTTCACGGAGGCAGCCAGCACTTCCAGCGCCTTGTCCTGGCCGAACACGACGCTCTTGAGGTCGCGCTCCAGGTTCTGCAGCTTGCCGCGGTCGTCGTTCGACACGGACGCGGGCGGAATGCGGGCGATCTTCGCCACGATCTCCTCGACTTCCGCCTTGGAGATGGTCTTCTTGCGCTTGTTCACCGGCAGGATGCGCTGGGCGGCGCCGGCCTCGTCGATCACGTCGATGGCCTTGTCCGGCAGGTGGCGGTCGTTGATGTACTTGGCGCTCAGCTCCGCCGCCGCCTGCAGGGCGTTGGCGGCGTACTTCACGCTGTGGTGCTCCTCGAAGCGGCTCTTGAGCCCCTTGAGGATCTCGATCGTCTGCTCCACGCTGGGCTCGACCACGTCGACCTTCTGGAAGCGCCGCGACAGGGCCGCGTCCTTCTCGAAGATGCCGCGGTACTCGGTGAACGTGGTCGCGCCGATGCACTTCAGCTGGCCGCTCGAGAGCGCCGGCTTCAGCAGGTTGGACGCGTCCAGCGTGCCGCCCGACGCCGCGCCGGCGCCGATCAGCGTGTGGATCTCGTCGATGAACAGGATCGCGTTGGGCTTGTCCTTCAGCGAGCGCAGCACGCCCTTGAGGCGCTGCTCGAAGTCGCCGCGGTACTTGGTGCCCGCCAGCAGCGCGCCCATGTCGAGGGAGTACACGGTGGATTCCGCGAGGATCTCCGGCACGTCCTTCTGCACGATGCGCCAGGCCAGGCCTTCGGCGATGGCGGTCTTGCCCACGCCGGCCTCGCCCACCAGCAGCGGGTTGTTCTTGCGGCGGCGGCACAGGATCTGGATCACGCGCTCGACCTCGTACTCGCGGCCGATCAGCGGATCGATCTTCCCGTCACGCGCGGACTGGTTCAGGTTCAGCGTGAACTGCTCGAGCGGCGAGGCCTTCTCGTTCTTCTCCCCGCCCTCGCCCTCTTCGGACGAGGCGTTCTCGCCGCTCTTGGCGGGCTCCGGCGGGTCGCTCTTCTTGATGCCGTGGGCGATGTAGTTCACCACGTCCAGCCGCGTCACGCCCTGCTGGTGCAGGTAGTACACGGCGTGCGAGTCCTTCTCGCCGAAGATCGCGACCAGCACGTTGGCGCCGGTCACTTCCTTCTTGCCGTTGCCGGTGGACTGCACGTGCATGATCGCGCGCTGGATGACGCGCTGGAAGCCCAGGGTCGGCTGGGTGTCCACGTCGTCCGTGCCCGCGACC
This sequence comes from Ramlibacter sp. bp-362, assembly GCF_054956735.1. Lineage (NCBI taxonomy): Bacteria > Pseudomonadati > Pseudomonadota > Betaproteobacteria > Burkholderiales > Comamonadaceae > Ramlibacter > Ramlibacter sp. bp-362. Next base: position 130,196 of record NZ_JBUDXE010000011.1, on the reverse strand, counting down.
TGCGGGGTGTTGTCCTTGATGAAGTTCGCCAGCGACTTGCGCAGGTCGTCGATGTTCGCGCTGCAGGCGCGCAGGACTTCGGCCGCGCTGGGATTGTCCAGCAGGGCCAGCAACAGATGCTCCACGGTGATGAACTCGTGGCGCTGCTGGCGCGCTTCCACGAAGGCCATGTGGAGGCTGACTTCCAATTCCTGGGCAATCATGAGATTTCCTTCTGCCTGTCGTTCAAAACTTTCTCTCTTCCTCTGAGTGTCCGGCTACTCTGCCGGTTCACTCAAACACTGCAGGGGGTGCCCCGCCTGCCGGGCGGCTTCCTGGACCTGCTGCACCTTGGTGGCCGCGACGTCCCTCGAATAGACGCCGCAGATGCCTTTTCCGTCGAGGTGGATCTTCAGCATGATCTGCGTGGCCGTCTCCCTGTCCTTGTTGAAAAACTCCTGGATCACCACGACCACGAATTCCATGGGCGTGTAGTCGTCGTTCAGCATGACGACCTGGTACATCTGCGGGGGTTTGGTCTTCTGGGTTTTCCGCTCCGCCACCACAGAGCCGCCGTCGTCGTCCGACGGCCGGATCACGGGCCCGGCCGGAGGAGGAAGAGGTGTCTGACTGGCCATGAAAATCATTCTATCGAGCGGGAATCCGGCCCGCCGACCCAAGGTGAAATGGCGACGGTCCCGTCACATTCAAGCGACAGGATTTCGCGCCGTCCGCGGCAGCCCGCACGGGGGCGCCGGACGAGCAGAAACGCTTGCGCGGCGCGCACTTGCGTGCTACTAAGTGAAAATATTGACAGCTGAGCGGTCTTCAAGGACACTCGCGCGCAATCGAGGGAACAAAAAACGGGGGCGCGCATCATGGCGACCGGCACAGTCAAGTGGTTCAACGACGCCAAGGGCTTCGGGTTCATCGAGCCCGACGGCGGCGGTTCGGATGTCTTCGCCCATTTCTCGGCGATCACCATGGACGGCTTCAAGACCTTGAAGCAGGGTTCGCGCGTGAGCTTCGAAATCCAGCAGGGCCCCAAGGGGCAGCTGGCGCAGAACATCCAGGCCCAGCCCGGCCCGATCCAGACGCAGCCCGCGACGGGCACCGAGCGTCCGCCCCGCCAGCCGAAGGTCCGCGCGCCGCAGTTCCATGCGCCCAGCGGCCACGGCAGCGGCGGCGATCACATCAACAAATAGGGGCGGCCGCCCCGAAAAAAAGCCGCCCTCGGGCGGCTTTTCTCGCTCAGGCGGCGACCCAGACGCCGTCGCCCCGCCGGCAGGCCGTTCCCTGCGTTCGCTGCACGCCGTTGGGGCCGCGCACTTCCAGGGTGTAGGGGCGGCAGTGCCGGCCCGAGCGCATGACCACCTGCTGCGGCACCACGACGTAGGTGGAGGGGCCCTGGACCCACTGCACGCGGTGGTTCACCGGCGCGACCTCCAGCACCTCGCCCACGCAGGCCTGGTTGCCGGAGTCGATGCGGCGGCCGATCTCGCCGCCCACCAGGACGCCGGCCACGGCGCCGCCGATGGTCGCGAGCGCGCGGCCGTCGCCCTTGCCGATCTGGTTGCCCAGCACGCCGCCGACCACGCCGCCCAGCACGCTGCCGACGGCGGCGCTGTTGCAGCGGACCACGCCCGTCGCGACCGGCTGCGGCCGGTACTGCGGCGCGTAGACGTATTCATTCTGCTGGCGCACGATCCACGGCGGATACACCATGACGGTGCGCGTGGGCGCGGGCTGCACGACGACGACGCGCTCGCGGGGGACGCGGCACGTGCGCTTCTCCTCCATCTCGCCGTGCTTCCACTTGCGTTCGACCTTGCAGTCGCCGTCCCAGAATTCTTCCTTGTGCTTCTTGTGGCCCCAGGCGTGGCCGTGGCCGTGGCCCGGGTCGGCGAAGGCCACCGGCGCGGCGCAGTAGGCCGCCAGGGCGGCGAGGATGATGGTGTGACGCATGCGTTGCTGTTCTCGAGTGATGCTCCCACCGCAACGGTAGCGCGGCGGCGCGCGTTGACGCCGCCGTTGATACCGCTGTAACGACCGGTTGGCGCGCCGCCTCAGAGATCGAAATGGATGCCCTGCGCCAGCGGCAGCGCGGCGCCGCGGTTGATCGTGTTGGTGCTGCGGCGCATGTAGTTGCGCCAGGCGTCGGAGCCCGACTCGCGGCCGCCGCCCGTTTCCTTCTCGCCGCCGAACGCGCCGCCGATTTCCGCGCCCGAGGTGCCCAGGTTCACGTTGGCGATGCCGCAGTCGGAACCGGCGGCGGACAGGAAGGCCTCGGCTTCGCGCAGGTCGTTGGTGAACACGGCCGACGACAGGCCCTGCGGCACGCCGTTGTGCAGAGCGATCGCCTCGGCGAAGTCGCGGTAGACCATGACGTACAGGATGGGCGCGAAGGTTTCCTCGCAGACCACGGGCGTCTGGGAAGGCATCTCCACGATCGCCGGCTCCACGTACCAGGCCTCCTGCGCAATGCCTTCGGGCAGCACGCGCTTGCCCCCCGTCAGCACGCGGCCGCCCTCGGCCTGCGCCCGCTCCAGCGCCCGCTGCATGGACTCGAAGGCGCGGCCGTCGATCAGCGGGCCCATCAGCACGCCCTCTTCCAGCGGGTTGCCGATGCGCACGCTGCGGTAGGCGCGCACCAGGCGGTCCAGCAGCTCGGCCCGGCGCGACTCGTGCACGATCAGCCGGCGCGTCGTCGTGCAGCGCTGGCCCGCGGTGCCCACCGCGCCGAACACGATCGCGCGCACGGCCAGCTCCAGGTCGGCGCTCGGCGCGACGATGAGGCCGTTGTTGCCGCCCAGTTCCAGCAGGCAGCGGCCGAAGCGCTGCGCGAGGACCGGCGCGAGCGCGCGGCCCATGCGCGTGCTGCCGGTGGCCGACACCAGCGGCACGCGCGGATCGGCCGCGAGCGCCTGGCCCAGCGCCTGGCCGCCGACCAGCAGCTGCGACAGGCCGTCGGTCTCGCGCGCATCGCCCCAGCGGCCGGCGGCGCGCTCGAAGAGCGCCTGCACGGCCAGCGCCGTGAGCGGCGTCTTCTCCGACGGCTTCCAGATCACCGGGTCGCCGCAGACCAGCGCCAGCGCCGCGTTCCAGGACCACACCGCGACGGGAAAGTTGAAGGCCGTGATCACCCCCACGACGCCCAGCGGGTGCCACTGCTCCATCATGCGGTGCTCGGGCCGCTCGGAGGCGATGGACAGGCCGTGCAGCTGGCGCGAGAGGCCCACGGCGAAGTCGCAGATGTCGATCATCTCCTGCACCTCGCCCTGCCCTTCGGCCACGATCTTGCCGGCCTCGATGGAGACCAGCCGGCCCAGGTGCTCCTTGTGGCGGCGCAGTTCCTCGCCCAGCAGCCGCACCAGCTCGCCGCGGCGCGGCGCCGGCACGTCGCGCCAGCGCGTGAAGGCGGCGGCGGCGCGGGCGATCGCCGCATCGGCCGCCGCCGCGTCGTGTTCGCGCAGCCGAGCCAGCACGCTGCCGTCGATGGGCGAACGCACGGCCAGCGTGCCGCCCGCCAGCCCGCCGGGCTCCAGCCCGAGCGCCGCCCAGGCGGCCTGCAATTCGCTGTTCATGTCCTGCATGGGATCTCCCTTGTCTTCAACCGATGGATTCGACCTGGCGCAGCGCCTCGTAGGCCCGCCCGAAGCGGTTGGCCAGGAAGTCCGGCAGGGCGATGCGCTCCTGGGCGATGAAGCCCGAGCGCGGCAGCTTGCCGGCGCGGAACAGGTCCACCGCCGCGCACACGCCGGCGGCCGTCGTGATCTGGATCGCCGAGAGCGGCTGCGCCGCCTCGCGGTCCGCGAAGATCTTGCGCGCGAACACCTCCTGCACGAGGTCGCCGCCCTTGAGGCCGCTGGCCGTCACGAACACCAGCACCACGTCCTGCATGGTCGTGGGCACGGCACGGCGCAGGATCGCCTTGAGCGTCTCCTGGTCGCTCTTCAGCTGCAGCTCCTCCAGCAGCACGCGCATCAGGGCGTTGTGGCCGGGGTAGCGCACGGACTTGTAGTCCAGCGTGCGGGCGCGGCCCCGCAGCGTCTCGCAGAGCGTCCCCAGCCCGCCGCTGGTGTTGAAGGCCTCGTACTCGGTGCCGTCCAGGCTGAAGTGCTCCAGGCCTTCCAGCGGCAGCACCTCGATCATCTCGCCGTCGCGGATCGCCTCGCAGGGGTGGCAGTACTCGTTGATGAGCCCGTCCACGCTCCAGGTCAGGTTGTACTTCAGCGAGTTGGTGGGAAAGGCCGGCAGCGCGCCGACGCGCATCTTGAGGTCGTGCAGCGTGTCGAACTGCTGCGCGAGGTGGTAGGCGACGATGCTGATGAAGCCGGGCGCGAGACCGCACTGCGGCATGAAGGCCGTGCGTGCGTCCCGCGCCAGGGCCTTGATCGCGCGCGTGGCGGCGACGTCTTCCGTGAGGTCGAAGTAGTGGCAGCCGGCCTCGGCCGCGAGCCGCGCGGTCTGGGCCGCGAGGTGGTAGGGCAAGGCGTTCACCACCGCGTCGTGGCCGCGCAGCGCGTGCAGCAGGACGGCGGGGTCGGCACTGTCCAGCGTGCGCACCTCGATGGCGGGAGCGGCCAGGCGCTGCAGCGCGGCCGGGTCCCGGTCCAGCACGGTGAGGGCGTAGTCTCCGGTGGCCGCCAGCTGGCGGGCGATGGTCTGGCCGATGTGGCCGGCCCCGAGGAGAGCGATCTTCATGCCCTGATTGTGGGCGAGGCACGAGCGGGCGGGGGTGCCCCCACCCCGACCCTCCCCCGGAGGGGGAGGGAGCTGGGAGGCGTCAGCCTTGCAGGGAGGCCAGGGCGGCGTTGAAGGTCGGGCTGGGGCGCATCACGGCGTTGACCTTCTCGCGGTCCGGCAGGTAGTAGCCGCCGATGTCCACCGGCTTGCCCTGCACGCCGTTGAGCTCGGCCACGATCTTCTGCTCGTTGGCGGCGAGCGCCTTGGCGAGCGGCGCGAAGCGCGCGGCCAGTTCCTTGTCCTCGGTCTGCTCCGCCAGCGCCTGGGCCCAGTACAGCGTCAGGTAGAACTGGCTGCCCCGGTTGTCCAGCTCGCCGGTCTTGGGCGACGGGCCCTTGGCGTTGTCCAGCAGCTTGCCGGTGGCGGCGTCCAGCGCGGCGGCGACGATCTTCGCCTTGGCGTTGTTGGTCTTGATGCCCTCGTCCTCCAGGCTCACGGCCAGGGCGAGGAATTCACCGAGCGAATCCCAGCGCAGGTGGTTCTCCTCCACCAGCTGCTGCACGTGCTTGGGCGCGGAGCCGCCGGCGCCCGTCTCGTACATGCCGCCGCCGGCCATCAGCGGCACGATCGACAGCATCTTGGCGCTGGTGCCCAGCTCCATGATCGGGAACAGGTCGGTCAGGTAGTCGCGCAGGATGTTGCCGGTGACGCTGATCGTGTCCATGCCGCGGATCACGCGCTCCAGCGTGTAGCGCATGGCGCGCACCTGGCTCATGATCTGGATGTCCAGGCCGCTGGTGTCGTGGTCCTTCAGGTAGGTGCGGACCTTCTTGATCACCTCGTTCTCGTGCGGGCGGTACGGGTCCAGCCAGAAGACCGCCGGCATGCCGGAGTTGCGCGCGCGCGTGACGGCGAGCTTCACCCAGTCGCGGATCGCCGCGTCCTTCACCTGGCACATGCGCCAGATGTCGCCCTGCTCCACGTTCTGCGACAGCAGCACCTCGCCGGTGGCGAGGTCGGTGATGTTGGCGACGCCGTCCTCGGGGATCTCGAAGGTCTTGTCGTGCGAGCCGTATTCCTCGGCCTGCTGCGCCATCAGGCCGACGTTGGGCACCGTGCCCATGGTCCGCGGGTCGAAGGCGCCGTGCCACTTGCAGAAGTTGATGACCTCCTGGTAGATGCGGGCGAAGGTCGACTCCGGCATCACGGCCTTGACTTCCTTCAGGCGGCCGTCGGCGCCGTACATCTTGCCGCCCTGCCGGATCATCGCCGGCATGGAGGCGTCGACGATGATGTCGTTGGGCGAGTGCAGGTTGGTGATGCCGCGCGCCGAATCCACCATCGCCAGCTCGGGGCGGTGCTCCTGGCAGGCGTGCAGGTCCAGCTTGATCTCGTCCTGCTTGGATGCCGGCAGCACCTTGATCTTCTCGTACAGGCTGGCGAGGCCGTTGTTCGGGTTCACGCCCAGCTCCTCGAACAGCTTGGCGTGCTTCTCGAAGGCTTCCTTGTAGAACAGGCGCACGCAGTGGCCGAACACGATGGGGTGCGAGACCTTCATCATGGTGGCCTTCACGTGGAGCGAGAACATGATGCCGGTCTTGCGGGCATCCTCGATCTGCTTCTCGTAGAAGGCCAGCAGCGCCTTCTTGCTCATGAACATCGAGTCGATGATCTCGCCGGCCAGCAGCGAGGTCTTGGGCTTCAGCACGATGGTCTTGCCCGACTTCGTGATCAGCTCCATCTTGACTTCGCGGGCCCGGTCCAGCGTCATCGACTTCTCGCCGTGGTAGAAGTCGCCCTCGGTCATGAAGGACGCGTGCGTGCGCGAGGCGGGGCTCCACTCGGCCATGCTGTGCGGGTGCTTGCGCGCGTATTCCTTCACCGCGCGCGGCGCGCGGCGGTCGGAGTTGCCCTCGCGCAGCACCGGGTTCACCGCGGAGCCCAGCACCTTGCCGTAGCGCTGGCGGATCGCCTTCTCCTCGTCGGTCTTCGGGTTCTCCGGGAACTCGGGGACCATGTAGCCCTTGGAACGCAGCTCGCGGATCGCCGCGACCAGCTGGTTCTGCGAGGCGCTGATGTTCGGCAGCTTGATGATGTTGGCATCGGGCTGCAGCGTCTTCTTGCCCAGTTCGGCCAGGGTGTTGGGCACCTTCTGCGCGTCGGTCAGGAATTCCGGGAACTCGCCGAGGATGCGGTTCGCCACGGAGATGTCGCTCTCCACCACGTCGATGCCGGCCGCGGACGCGAAGGTGCGGACGATCGGCAGGAACGAATGCGTGGCGAGGTACGGGGCTTCGTCGGTCAGCGTGTAGATGATCTTGGAACGGTCGGCAGCCAAGGCAGTTCTCTCAGAAGGTTGGTGGCGTCGCGCCACGATGCGAGGGTTTATTTTACGCTGTGGAACAGCGCGGCCTCACATGTGGTCGATCATCACCTGCCCGAAGCCCGAGCAGCTGACCTGCGTCGCGCCTTCCATGAGGCGCGCGAAGTCGTAGGTGACCTTCTTCGACAGGACCGCCTTCTCCAGCGAGCTGATGATCAGGTCGGCGGCCTCCGTCCAGCCCATGTGCCGCAGCATCATCTCGGCCGAGAGGATCTCGGAGCCGGGGTTCACGTAGTCCTTGCCGGCATACCGGGGCGCGGTGCCGTGCGTGGCCTCGAACATCGCCACCGTGTCGCTCATGTTGGCGCCGGGGGCGATGCCCATGCCGCCGACCTGCGCCGCCAGCGCGTCGGAGATGTAGTCGCCGTTCAGGTTCAGCGTGGCCACGACGCTGTATTCGGCCGGGCGCATCAGGATCTGCTGCAGGAAGGCGTCGGCGATCGCGTCCTTCACGATGATGTCGCGGCCCGTCTTCGGGTTGCGCAAGCGGCACCACGGCCCGCCGTCGATCGGCTCGGCGCCGAACTCCTTCTTCGCCAGCGCGTAGCCCCAGTCGCGGAAGCCGCCCTCGGTGAACTTCATGATGTTGCCCTTGTGGACCAGGGTCACGCTGGGCTTGTTGTGGTCGATCGCGTACTGCAGCGCCTTGCGCACCAGGCGCTGCGTGCCCTCGACCGACACCGGCTTGATGCCGATGGCGGAGCTCTCCGGGAAGCGGATGCCGTGGATCCCCATCTCCTGCACGAGGAAGCCGATCACCTTGCGCGCGCCCTCGCTGCCCGCCGGGTATTCGATCCCGGCGTAGATGTCCTCGGAGTTCTCGCGGAAGATCACCATGTTGGTCTTCTGCGGCTCCTTCAGCGGCGAGGGCACGCCCCTGAAGTACTGGATCGGCCGCAGGCAGACGTAGAGGTCCAGCTGCTGGCGCAGGGCGACGTTCAGCGAGCGGATGCCGCCGCCCACCGGGGTGGTCAGCGGGCCCTTGATCGAGACCACGAACTCGCGCGCGGCGGCCAGCGTCTCGTCGGGCAGCCAGACGTCGGGGCCGTAGAGGCGCGTGGCCTTCTCGCCCGCGTACATCTCCATCCACTGGATCTTGCGGCGGCCGGCGTAGGCGCGGTCCACCGCGGCGTCCACCACCCGCAGCATCACCGGCGTGATGTCCACCCCGATCCCGTCGCCCTCGATGTAGGGAATGACCGGCCGGTCCGGCACGTTCAGCGACATGTCGGCGTTCACCGTGATCTTCTCGCCCTGGGCGGGCACCTGGATGTGCTGGTACATGGGGAAATTCTAGTGGCGGGCGCCGTGTCAACCGGCCGGCCTGCTGCCGCGTTGCCGGGTGGTCTGGCATCCGTCAGGCACATCTCACAAAGACAAGGAAACATCCCATGAGCAAGCTCCTCGCCGCCCTCGTCGCCGGCCTCTTCTCCGCCGTCGTCTTCGCCCAGGGCACCGCTGCCCCGGCCGCCGCCGCGCCCGCCGCCGCCGCCCCGGCCGCCAAGGTCGAAGCGAAGAAGGAAGAGAAGACCGAGAAGAAGGCGGCCGCGAAGAAGGCCACCAAGAAGGTCGCCAAGAAGAAGGCCGACACCAAGAAGGAAGCCGCCGCCGAAGAGAAGAAGTCCTGATCGGGCTGCTTCCGGTTGCGCAAGGAGCCGCCTGCGGGCGGCTTTTTGCTGCGCTCCGTGAATACCCCGCCCCCGTCGCTGCGCGCGCATGTCAACGCGGGCGGCGCGCGCGCCGTTACGGATGGGCCCCCGGCCGTTCCGGGAGGCGCCCGCCCCGGATTCCACCCTGAAAGGACCTCTCCATGAACAAGCTCCTCGCCGTCATCCTCGCCGGCCTGTTCTCCGCCACCGTGTTCGCGCAGGCCGCCGCCCCCGCGGCCCCCATGGCCGGCGCCTCCGACGCCAAGGCCGAAGCCAAGGCCCCGGCCAAGAAGGCGACCAAGGTCGCGAAGAAGTCCAGCAAGAAGTCGGTCAAGAAGGCCAGCGCCAAGAAGGCCGTCGAGCCCAAGACCGACAAGAACTGAGCACCGCCTCGCACGGCGCGAATGCCCGCCCGCGCGCGGGCATTCTGCATTTGTTCCCGCACAATGGCACCATGAAGAAGTCCCTCGTCCTCGCCGCCGCCCTGGCCGCCTGCGCCGCGTTCGCCCAGGAGCCGCAGATGAACCTGCCGCGCGTGAAGCTCAATGCCGGCATGCACGTGATCGACGCCCAGGTGGCGTCCACGCCCGACCAGCGCATGACCGGGCTGATGCACCGCAAGGAGATGCCGCAGCACGAGGGCATGCTGTTCGTGTTCGAGTACCCGGCGCAGCAGTGCTTCTGGATGAAGGACACCCTGCTGCCCCTGGCCGTGGCCTTCGTGGCGGACGACGGCACCATCGTCAACATCGACGAGATGAAGCCCCAGACGCTCGACGCGCACTGCTCGGCGAAGCCGGTGCGCTACGTGCTGGAGATGAACAAGGGCTGGTTCGCCAAGAAGGGCATCAAGCCCGGCGCGAAGCTGGAAGGCGCGCCCTTCCACTGAACTTCCGAATGCGGACAGCCGGACGCAAAGGTCGCAAAGGATTCGCAGAAGTCGCAATAGGAAACCGGAAGGAAGAATTTTCTTCCTCCTTCATCGGCTGTTCTTTTGCGACCTTTGCGTAACCTTTGCGAGCTCTGCGTCCGGCTGTCTGGCTGTTTGGCTGTCTAGCGCGCGATCAGCCGAAGTTCTTCGCCGCGAATTCCCAGTTCACCAGCTTGTCGAGGTAGGTCTCGACGAACTTCTGGCGCAGGTTGCGGTAGTCGATGTAGTACGCGTGCTCCCACACGTCCACCGTCAGCACCGCGCGGTCGGCGGTGGTGAGCGGCGTGCCGGCGGCGCCGGTGTTGACGATGTCGACGCTGCCGTCCGGCTTCTTCACCAGCCAGGTCCAGCCGGAACCGAAGTTGCCGACGGCCGACTTCACGAAGGCTTCGCGGAAGGCCTGGTAGCTGCCCCACTTGGCGTTGATCGCCTGGGCCAGCGCGCCGGTGGGCTCGCCGCCGCCGTTGGGCTTCATGCAGTTCCAGAAGAACGTGTGGTTCCACACCTGGGCGGAGTTGTTGTAGATCGCGCCCGAGGACTTCTTGATGATGTCCTCCAGGGGCATGTTCTCGAACTCCGTGCCCTTCTGCAGGTTGTTCAGGTTCACCACGTACGCGTTGTGGTGCTTGCCGTGGTGGTACTCGAGCGTCTCCTTGGAGTAGTGCGGCGCCAGCGCATCGATCGGGTACGGCAGGGGGGGCAGGACGTGTTCCATCTTCTTCCTCGGTGGGTTTGTGGTTTGAACGGCCGATTCTAGGGACGATTCGCCGGCTGGGGCAGCACCTGCAGATCAACCGTGCCGTCCGCAAGGGCTGCGCGCACGGCCTGGCCCGCGCGCGCGTCGGCGACGCTGGTGATCGCGCGGCCCGACGCCGCGTCGGTGAGCAGCGCGTAGCCGCGCTGCAGCACGAGCCTGGGGTCGAGCAGCTGCAGGCGCAGCTCGAGCCGCTCGCAGTGCCGCGCGGCCCGCTCCACGCGGCCCGCGGACGCCGCGCGCAGCCGCTCGCGCGACAGCACCAGCGCATCCTGCGCGCGCTGCAGCCGCGTCCCGAGCGCGAAACGCAGCCGCTGCGCCTGCCGCTCGATGCGCAGGTGCTGCTGGGCCGTGCGCGCGGAGGGGCGCCCCAGGTGCGCGGCCGCCTGGTCGAGCCGCTGGTTCGCGCGGTCGAGCCGGCCGAAGGTGGCCTGCTGCAGCCGCTCATGCATCATCGCCAGCGCGGCGAGCCAGGTCTCCTGCGGCTGCGCCGCCAGTTCGGCGGCCGCCGTCGGCGTCGGCGCGCGCAGGTCGGCGCAGAAGTCGGCGATGGTGAAGTCGGTCTCGTGGCCCACGCCGCTCACCAGCGGCACCGGGCTCGCGACGATCGTGCGCGCGAGCTGTTCGTCGTTGAAGGACCAGAGGTCCTCGATCGAGCCGCCGCCGCGCACGAGCAGGATCACGTCGATGCTGCCGCGTTCGGCCAGCCGGTACAGCGCCTGCAGCCCGGCCACGAGTTCGCCCGCCGCCTGGCCGCCCTGCACGGAGGCCGGCGCCAGCACCACCGGCACGTGCGGCGCGCGCCGCCGCAGGCAGGTGACCACGTCGTGCAGCGCCGCCGCGCCGAGCGAGGTGACGATGCCGATGCCCTTGGGCAGCAGGGGGAGCGGCCGCTTGCGGCCGGCGTCGAACAGGCCCTCGGCCTCCAGCTTCGCCTTCAGGCGCAGGAACTGCTCGAACAGCGCGCCCTGGCCGGCCCGCCGCATGCTCTCGACGATCAGCTGCAGGTCGCCGCGCGGCTCGTACACGCCCAGTCGCCCGCTCACCTCCACCAGCTCGCCGTCGCGCGGCGCGAAATCCAGCAGCCCGGCCGCGCGGCGGAACATGGCGCAGCGGATCTGCCCCTGCGCATCCTTCAGCGAGAAGTAGCAGTGGCCGCTGGCCGCGCGCGAGAAGCCGGTGAGCTCGCCGCGCACCGTCACGGGATTGAAGCGCGCTTCGAGCGCGTCGGCCACGGCGCGGCACAGCGCGCCCACGGCCCAGACGCGGCGCGCGACGCCCGCCGCGAGGTTTCCGTCCGTCAACAAACCAGGCACTCCCGAGGGTAAACCCCATGGAATTCCATCCACAGCGTGCTCCAGAGGCCCTTCGTGCCGGACGGCCGCGCGCCAACGCAGATTTCTCCGAGCAAGTGCTTGATCTGCAAAGGGAAATTCCTGCTCATTTGGTCATCGTTCTGTCTGGGTGAAGCACTGGCGCGGGCCGGCGGGGTGGCGAGGGGCCTTTCTCAACAAAGTTATCCACAACTTTTGTGAGTGTCGTCCTACGGCCACGCGGCTACGTCCTACAGTGCGCAACTCGCTGATAATCCGGCGACGCGAGGCGCGCGAAATGACGCCCTTCCAGCAGTAAGAGACCCGGCGGAGTACCCCTTTTGCTTTCGATCATACAAGCCGCAGGCTGGCCGATCTGGCCGCTGGTTGCCTGCTCCATCCTCGCCCTCGCCCTGGTCATCGAGCGCTTCCTGAGCCTCAAGACCGCCAAGGTCGCGCCGCCCCGCCTGCTCGACGAGGCGCTGGCCGTCTCCCGCGTGTCGGTGCCCTCGCCCGACGTGGTGCGGCAGCTGGAACAGAACTCCGCGCTCGGCGAGGTGCTCGCCAGCGGCTTCCGCGCGCTCAACTCCGACCCGCGCTGCAGCGAGGCCGACCTGCGCGCCAACATGGAGCACACGGGCCGCGCGGTGGCGCACCGCCTCGAGCGCTACCTGAACGCGCTGGCCACCATCGCCTCGGCCGCCCCGCTGCTGGGCCTGCTGGGCACGGTGATCGGCATGATCGAGATCTTCGGCTCGCAGGCGCCCACGGGCGGCGCCGCCGGCGGCAACCCGGCGCAGCTCGCGCACGGCATCTCGGTCGCGCTCTACAACACGGCCTTCGGCCTGATCATCGCGATCCCGGCGCTGATCTTCTGGCGCTACTTCCGCGGCCGGGTCGACGAGTACCTGCTGACGCTGGAACTGGCCGCCGAGCGCTTCGCCCGCCACCTCAACCAGCTGCGCCGGGCATGAACTTCCGTCCCCGCGTCAAGGAAGAACCGGAGATCAACCTGATCCCGTTCATCGACGTGCTTCTGGTCGTGCTGATCTTCCTGATGCTGACCACCACCTACAGCAAGTTCACGGAGATGCAGCTGAAGCTGCCGGTGGCCGACACCGAGGCGCAGCGCGACTATCCGCGCGAAGTGGTGGTCGCCGTGTCCAGCGACGGCCGCTACATGGTGAACAAGCATGCGGTGAACGGCCGCAGCCCCGACGCGCTCGCGGAGTCGCTGGCCGATGCCGCGAAGATGGGCAAGGATTCGGTCGTGATCATCAGCGCCGACGCGACCGCCACCCACCAGTCGGTGATCACCGTCATGGAAGCGGCCCGGCGCGTGGGCCTGAGCCAGATCACCTTCGCCACCCAGTCCTCGGCACAGGCCGGGGCCAAGTAGCCCGATGGCGCAGGCGCTGCAGCGCGCCTGGCTGCGCCGCGGCCCGCTGGCCAGGCTGCTGCTTCCCGTCTCCCTGCTCTACCGCGCGCTGGTCGCGCTGGCCCGCGCCTCGTACGCCAGCGGCCTGCGCCGGCGCGAGCGGCTGCCGGTGCCGGTGGTGGTGGTCGGCAACGTGGTCGCCGGCGGCGCCGGCAAAACGCCGGTCGTGCTGGCTGTGCTGGAACACCTGCGCGCCCGCGGGCTGCAGGCCGGCGTGGTCTCGCGCGGTTACGGCCGCGCCGGCAGCGGATGCACCGAGGTCGGCCCCGATGACGATCCCGCGCGCGTGGGCGACGAGCCCCTGCTGCTGCGCCGCCGATCCGGCGTCCCGGTCTTCGTGGCGCCGCGCCGCGCCGACGCCGGCCGCGCCCTGCTGCGCGCGCATCCCGGCACGCAGGTGATCGTGAGCGACGACGGCCTGCAGCACCACGCGCTGGCACGCGACCTGGAGATCTGCGTGTTCGACGGCCGCGGCACCGGCAACGGCTGGCTGCTGCCGGCGGGGCCGCTGCGCGAACCCTGGCCGCGGGCCGTGGACCTGGTGCTCGTGCACGGCGGCGCGCCGGGCATCGAAGGCCACGCGATGGAACGGCGGCTGGCGGCGCACGCGGTGCGCGCCGACGGCGCCACGCTGCCGCTCGCGCAGCTGCGCGGCCAGCCCGTGCATGCGCTGGCCGGCATCGCCCGGCCCGAGACCTTCTTCGCCATGCTGCGCGGGCAGGGCCTGGACCTCGCCGCGACGGTCGCGCTGCCGGACCACCACGACTTCGCTTCCGCCCCCTTCCCGCCGGGCGCCACGCTGGTCTGCACGGAAAAGGACGCCGTGAAGCTGTGGCGCCTGCGGCCCGACGCGTGGGCCGTTCCGCTCGAGGTGGCGATCCCCGATGCGTTCTGGCAGGCATTCGATCGCCTGCTCGATGCGCGGCTATCATCGCCGCATGGATCCCCGCCTCCTTGAGCTGCTGGTGTGCCCCGTGACCAAGGGGCCGCTGGACTACGACCGCGAGCGCCAGGAACTGCTCTCGCGCAGCGCCCGCCTCGCCTACCCGATCCGCGACGGCATCCCGGTGCTGCTGGAGGAGGAGGCGCGCACCCTCAGCGACGAGGAACTCGAGCGCCTGCCCCCGCGCACGCCGCTGGTCTAGGCGCATGGGTTTCACCGTCCTGATCCCGGCGCGGCTGGCATCGACCCGCCTGCCGGACAAGCCCCTGGCCGACATCGGCGGCCTGCCCATGGTGGTGCGCGTGGCGCAGCGCGCCGAGCAGTCGGGCGCCGCGCAGGTCGTCGTGGCCGCCGACAGCGAACGCATCGCCGACGCCTGCAGCCGCCATGGCGTGCGCGCCGTGCTGACGCGGCCCGACCACCCCTCCGGCAGCGACCGCCTGGCCGAGGCCTGCGAGCAGCTCGGGCTGGGCGGCGACGACCTCGTGGTCAACGTGCAGGGCGACGAGCCGCTGATCGCGCCGGCGCTGATCGACGCGGTGGCCGGCCTGCTGCAGCAGCGGCCGCAGGCCAGCATGAGCACCGCCGCGCACCCGATCGCGTCGCTCGCGGAGTTCACCAACCCGAACGTCGTGAAGGTCGTGCTGCAGGCCGACGGCCTGGCGCTCTACTTCACGCGCGCGCCCATCCCGTGGTGGCGCGACGGCTTCGCGCAGGGCGTGAACGCCCTGCCCGACCCGGCGCCGCTGCGGCACATCGGCATCTACGGCTACCGGGCCGGCTTCCTGCGCGACTTCCCCCGCATGCCGCCCGCGCCCGTGGAGTCCTGCGAGGCGCTGGAGCAGCTGCGGGCGCTGTGGCACGGCCACCGCATCGCCGTGCACGTGAGCGACGAGGCGCCGGGCGCGGGCGTGGACACGCCCGAGGACCTCGAGCGCGTGCGCCGCCGGTTCGCCGCCGGCGCCTGAGGCCCCCCGCCGCGCGCGGGGGTGCATGCTATCCTCTGCCGCAACGGCGCAGGCCGGCGCGGGAGGCGCCGCGGCCACCGCGCCTCCCGCTTCCAGGAAAACCGAGGATTCCCCCATGAGACTGATCCTGTTGGGCGCGCCCGGCGCCGGCAAGGGAACACAGGCAGCCTTTCTCTGCCAGAAATACGGCATCCCGCAGATCTCCACCGGCGACATGCTGCGCGCGGCCGTCAAGGCCGGCACGCCGCTGGGCCTGGCCGCCAAGAAGGTCATGGACTCCGGCGCGCTGGTCAGCGACGACATCATCATCGGGCTGGTGAAGGAGCGCATCGCGCAGCCGGACTGCGCGCGCGGCTTCCTGTTCGACGGCTTCCCGCGCACGATCCCGCAGGCGGAGGCGATGAAGAACGGCGGCGTGAAGATCGACTGCGTGCTGGAGATCGACGTGCCCTTCGACGCGATCGTCGAGCGCATGAGCGGCCGCCGCTCGCATCCGGCCTCGGGCCGCACCTACCACGTGAAGTTCAACCCGCCCAAGGTCGAGGGCAAGGACGACGTGACCGGCGAGCCGCTGATCCAGCGCGACGACGACCGCGAGGAAACGGTGCAGAAGCGCCTGGAGGTCTACGCCGCCCAGACCCGCCCGCTGGTGGAGTACTACAGCAACTGGGCCAAGGCCGACCCGCAGAACGCCCCGAAGGTGCGCCGCATCGACGGCCTGGGCAGCGTGGAAGAGATCACCGCCCGCGCGCTGCAGGCGATGGCGGACTGCTAACGCATCAACTCCAACATCAACGCGATCCTCGCCTTCACCGGCGAGAGCCCGTCCATCCCGGGGATCGCGTCGCCTTCCCGCCCGAACACCCGCCCCTGCGCGCAGCGTGCGCTGCGCCGGACAGCCACGCCCTGCTGCTGCGCCGCGAGCAGCGCCTCTTCGAGCGCGTGGTGCACCGTGCCGTTGCCGGTCGCCGCGACGACCAGGCCCGCCACGCCATCGCGCACCAGCGCATCCACCGTCGCCGCGGACGCGCCGGCGTAGCTGAAGACCACCTCCACCCGCGGCCAGGCCTCGGGATCGGGCACCGTCGCGGCATTGCGCAGCGCCGGCCCCTGCGGCCACGCGCGCAGCACGCGCAGCCGCCCTTCCTCGACGTAGGCGATCGGCCCGGCGTCGCCCGAGCTGAACGCATCGGCGCGCCAGGCGTGCAGCTTCTGCACGTCGACGGCACCGTGCACCGCGCCCGCGAACACCACGCTCACGCCCTGCGCGATCGGCGAGGACGCGACCGCGAGCGCGTCGACGAGGTTCTGCGGCCCGTCGGCCGCCGCCGAAGTCGCCGGGCGCATCGCGCCGGTCAGCACCACGGGCTTCACCGGCGCGAGCACCGCGTGCAGGAAGAAGGCCGTCTCCTCCATCGTGTCGGTGCCGTGCGTGACGACGATGCCGGCGACCTCGGGCCGCGCGAGCCAGTGCGCGCAGCGCCGGGCGAGGCTGCACCACACCGCGAAGTCCATGTCCTTGCTGTCGATCTGCGCCACCTGCTCGGCGCGCACGTCGATGTCGGCGGCGAGCGGCAAGCCGCGCAGCAGGTCCTCCACGGCGATGGCCGCGGCCTGGTAGCCGAGGTTGTCCTGCGCCGATGCGGCGCGTCCCGCGATGGTCCCGCCGGTGCCCAGGACGACGATTGTTCTTCGACTCACTTGCATTCCCGTGGAAACTGTTGAAAAATACAGGTACTGGATATCAACACAGTGCACCCACCGAGGAGCCCGCCATGATGGACACGCCCAAGCTGACGGCCCGCCAGCAGCAGATTCTGGACCTGATCCAGAGCGCGATCGCGCGCACCGGCGCCCCGCCCACGCGCGCGGAGATCGCTGCGGAACTCGGCTTCAAGTCCGCCAACGCCGCCGAGGAACACCTCCAGGCGCTCGCGCGCAAGGGCGTCATCGAGCTCGTGAGCGGCACGTCGCGCGGCATCCGCCTGCGCGGCGAGGCGCTGCGCTCCATCAACGAATCGCGCCACAAGCAGTTCGCGCTGCCGCTGCCCGGCATGGCGCAGCTGGCGCTGCCCCTGGTGGGCCGCGTCGCGGCGGGCTCGCCCATCCTCGCGCAGGAACACGTCGACCAGACCTACTACGTCGAAAGCGGCCTGTTCCAGCGCCGGCCCGACTACCTGCTGAAGGTCCGCGGCATGTCGATGCGCGACGCCGGCATCATGGACGGCGACCTGCTCGCCGTGCAGGCCACGCGCGAGGCCAAGAACGGCCAGATCATCGTCGCGCGCCTTGGCGACGACGTCACCGTGAAGCGCTTCCGCCGCAACAAGCAGGTGATCGAGCTGCACGCGGAAAACCCCGACTACCCGACCATCGTGGTGGAGCCGGGCGAACCCTTCGAGGTGGAAGGCATCGCCGTCGGCCTGATCCGCAACACGATGCTGATGTAAATCCCCGCGGCCGCCGCAGGTGGCAGGCGTATGGCGAGGCGTCGCCATCACCCTGCGGCCGCCGCATGTCCAACCAATCCTGCCTGTGTCTTGCGCGAACAGGAGCTGTCACATGGCAACCGCATTCTTCCTTCCCCTCTCCCACCTGCTGCAGGCGCTCGCCGCCTTCTTCGCGCCGCCGCGCGCCGTCGCCGTGCCTTGCGCCGTGTCGCGTCCGGCCGCGCGCCGCATGGCGCAGCCCGCGCCGGCCAAGCCCTTGCGCGTCGTCCGCGTGCTGGAGCCCAGCGCCCCGCGCGCGATCGCCGGGCGCATGGTGATCTCCGGCCGCCTGGCCGACGTCTGCGCCGAACTCGACCGGCTCGCCGCCCTGGAAGCGCGCTAGCGCTTGCCGCCGGACAGGTAGTCCGCCTTGCCCAGGTCCACGCCGTTGTGCCGCAGGATCGCGTACGCGGTGGTCACGTGGAAGAAGAAGTTGGGAAGGGCCCAGGTGGTCAGGTAGGCCTGGGCCGTCATGGTGCGGGTGGCCTCGCGGCCCGCGGGGAAGGTGATCTCCTTGTCCTCGGTGCCGTCCAGCGCGCTGGCCGGCACGCTCCCCAGATAGTCCACGGTCTTCTGGATGCGGGCCTTCAGCTCGGCGAAGGTCGTCTCGGTGTCGTCGAACTTCGGCGCCTCCCGGCCCGAGATGCGCGCCACGGCCAGCTTGGCCGCGTCGCAGGCGATCAGCACCTGCCGCGTGAAGGGCAGCATGTCGGGCGCCAGCCGGAAGTTCGCCAGCACCGCCGGGTCGAACTTGCGTGCCTGCGCGTTGGCCTCGCCCTTGTCGAGGATGTGCACCAGGTTGCGCAGCATGTGCTGGAACAAAGGCACGCTGGCTGCGTACATGGACATCGCCATCGGAATTCCCTCCTGTCTGGAAAGGCCGCATCGTACGCCGGCCGCGCCCGGCGCGCCGGCCGCGGCACCGCCGCGGCGGCCAAGGCACAATCGAGGGAATGAACATCGTCATCCTCGATGATTACCAGGACGCCGTGCGCAAGCTGCAGTGCGCGTCCAAGCTGGAGGCGTATCCGGCCAAGGTCTTCACCAACACCGTCAAGGGCATCGGCCAGCTGTCGGTGCGCCTGCGCGACGCGGACGTGATCGTGCTGATCCGGGAGCGCACCGCCATCTCCCGCCAGCTGGTGGAAAAGCTGCCGCGCCTGAAGCTGATCTCGCAGACCGGGCGCGTCGGCGCGCACATCGACATCGAGGCCTGCACCGAGCGCGGCATCGCCGTCGCCGAGGGCGTGGGCTCGCCCGTGGCGCCGGCCGAACTGACCTGGGCGCTGATCATGACGGCCATGCGCCGCCTGCCGCAGTACATCTCCAGCCTCAAGCACGGCGCCTGGCAGCAGTCCGGCATGAAGTCGGCCTCGATGCCGCCCAACTTCGGCATCGGCATGGTGCTGCGGGGCAAGACGCTGGGCATCTGGGGCTACGGCAAGATCGGCCAGCTGGTGGCCGGCTACGGCAAGGCCTTCGGCATGCGCGTGCAGGTCTGGGCCAGCCCCGAGTCGCGCGCCAAGGCGGAGGCCGACGGCCTGATCGCCGCGCCCAGCCGCGAGGCCCTCTTCGCCGAGAGCGACGTGCTGAGCCTGCACCTGCGCCTGAACGAGGAGACCTTCGGCATCGTGAAGCTGGAGGACCTCAACCGCATGAAGCCGACGTCGCTGATCGTCAACACCTCGCGCGCCGAACTGATCGAGCCCGAGGCGCTGATCGCCGCGCTCAACCGCGGCCGCCCGGGCATGGCGGCCATCGACGTCTTCGAGAGCGAGCCGATCCTGCAGGGCCACGCCCTGCTGCGGCTGGAGAACTGCATCTGCACGCCGCACATCGGCTACGTGGAGCAGGAAAGCTACGAGCTGTACTTCGGCGCCGCCTTCGACAACGTCGTGAACTACATCAAGGGCACGCCCACCAACATCGTCAACCCGGGAGCGCTGCAGGTGCGGCGGTGAGCCGCAACGGGGTCCTCTGGGCCCTGCTGTTCGGCAACTTCGTGATCGGCACCGGCGTCATGACGGTGCCGGGCACGCTGGACGAGATCAGCAGGGCGCTGGACGTGTCGATCGCCACGGCCGGCCAGCTGATCTCCGCCGGGGCCGTGCTGATGTGCGTGGGCGCGCCGCTGTGCGCCGCGCTCGTCGCCGGCTGGGACCGCCGCCGCCTGCTCGCGTTGTCGATGGCGTGGTACGCGCTGCTGCACCTGGCCTGCGCCCTCGCTCCCGGCTTCGCCTCGCTGCTGGTCCTGCGCGTGCTGGCCCTGGTGGCGCCCGCGATCTTCACGCCGCAGGCGGCGGCCTGCGTGGGCCTGCTGGTGCCGCCGCAGGAACGCGGCCGCGCGATCACGTTCATCTTCCTGGGCTGGTCGCTCGCCTCGGTGCTGGGGATGCCGATCGCGGCCTACGTGGGCGGCACGCTGGGCTGGCGCAGCGCCTTCGGCGTGGTCGCGGTGCTGAGCGTCATCGCCGGACTCTGGGTGTGGCGCGCGATGCCCGACGGCGTGCAGCCGGCGGCGCTGTCGAAGGCCGCGTGGGGCGAGACCTTCCGCTCGCGCGCGCTCATGACCGCCGTGCTGGTGACGGTGCTCTCCGGCGCCGGCCAGTTCGTGCTGTTCTCCTATTTCGCGCCCTACTTCCGCGAGAAGCTCGCCGTCACGCCGGCGCAGCTGAGCCTGTACTTCATGTGGTTCGGCGCCTTCGGCCTGCTGGGCAACATGCTCATGGCCCGCTCCATCGACCGCATGGGCGCGCCGCGCGCGGTGATGATCGGCATCGCGCTGATGGCCGCGAGCCTGCTGCTGTTCCCGCTCGGCACCAGCCTCTGGCTCGCCGCCGCCGTGAGCGTGCCCTGGGCGCTGGGCTGCTTCTCGTCGAACTCGGCGCAGCAGGCGCGCCTGGTCGGGATCGCGCCGCCGCTCGCGGCCGCTTCCGTGGCGCTCAATTCCTCCGCGATCTACGCCGGCCAGGCGATCGGCGCGGGCGCCGGAGGCTGGCTGATCGCGCGCGGCGGCATGGACTGGCTGCACTGGGCCGGCTTCGTCGGCCTGCTCGCCGCCATGGCGGCGAGCGCGCTGGCGACGCACTACGCGCGGCGCGAGGCCTGAGCCGGCCGGTCAGGCCGGCTTGCGCGCGCCTGCGGCCGTCTCGTCCCAGGCGCTGACGTCGAAGTCCAGCGGCGCCAGCTCGGAGGCGGGTTCGTCCAGGTCGATGTCCACGCCCAGGCGCGGCGAGGCCGGCGGGATCAGCAGCCGGTCGCGCTCGCCCGGGCCCGTCGCGGGCGCGTCGAGCGCGTTGAGCGGCTGCAGCGTCGTGTCGCTGCGCCGCGGCCGGGCAGCGGCACCCTCCGCCTCCTGCGCCGGGGCGCCGAGGTCGCGCGCGACGTGGAACAGCAGCACCAGCTCGCGGTAGGCCTCCAGGCTGAAGGGCTCCGCGCCGGGCAGGCCCGGCTTGCGGAAGATGGACTCCTCGATCACCTCCAGCACCTTCGGCGAAGGCCACAGCGCGACGATGCGGCTCAGCGCCCGGCTGTAGCTCTCCAGCGATGGCGTCGGCTGCCCGAACTGGTCGAACTCCGGCACCTGCGCCGTGAAGCGCTGGCGGAACTCCGCGCGCAGCCGGTCGAAGGAAGCGCGCTTGCCGAGGCCGTGGTACAGCTCCAGCAGGTCCAGCCAGGCGAGCGCGCCGGTTTCCACCGGCCCGCGCACGTGGCCCTCCAGCAGGCCGACCGCCTGCTCCGGCTCGCCGATCGACAGGAAGAAATCCGCCTTGTCGTGGACGTCGATCAGTTCCTGCACGCCCACCATGCGCAGGCTGGCGTGGCCGCCCCCGGCCGGCACGGGGTCGGCGGGCGGCACGACGATGGGCACGGGCGCCACCGGGCGGGCCGGCGGTGCCGGCGGCGCCTCCACGGGGATGTCCACCGCCTGCGAGGGCGGCGTGGCGTCCTGCGCCTCGAACCAGCGGCGGACGCGCTCGAGCCGGTGCAGCTGGTACCAGCGCCGGGCGAGCCAGGCCAGCAGCAGCGCGAGCACCACGGCGAGGCCCGCCGCCAGCCGGCGCGCGAAGGCGCGGCTGGCCTGCAGCTCGTCCACCTGCGCGCGCAACTGCGCGACCGCGGCGGCGTCGCTGCGCGTGCGCTCGCGCGCGGCCTCCAGCTCGCGCTGCGCGGCCTGCAGGCGCTGCGCGTCCTGCACGGCCAGCTCCGGCCCGCCCTGCGCGCGCCGCCAGAGCGCGGCCAGGCCTTCACGCTGCCGCGGATCGGCCAGCGGCTGCGTCGCGAGTTCGGTGGTGAGGCGCAGGACGGGATCGTGCTCGATGGCGAGATCCAGCGCCTCGAGCCGCAGGCGCGGGGGCGCGGCGGGGGCGCAGACGGGCAACGCTGCGCAGGCCGCAAGGGCCAGGGCGCGGACGGTAACCGTGTGCAACATCGCGAGCCATTCTAGGCACGGCCGGGTGCGCGGCCAACAGGGTCCGTGCCCGGAGCGTGGCGCGCGCGCACCGATAATGGGCCGATGGAAATTCGATACAACACCGTCGGCGTGGCGGGCGCCGGCGCCATGGGCCGCGGCATCGCCCAGATCGCCGCGCAGGCGGGCAGCCAGGTGCTGCTGTACGACACGCAGCCGGAAGCCGTGCAGCGCGCGATCCGCGAGCTCGGCGCCCAGTGGGACCGGCTGCTGGAGAAAGGCCGCATGGACGCCGCCGCCGTGCAGGCCGCCAAGGAGCGCCTGCGTCCGGCCGCCAGCCTGCAGGACTTCGCCGCCTGCGCGCTGGTGATCGAAGCCGTGATCGAGCGCCTGGACGTCAAGCGGGCGCTGTTCGCCGAGCTGGAAGGCATCGTCGGCGCCGACGCCGTGCTGGCCACCAACACCTCGTCGCTGTCGGTGACGGCGATCGCCGCCGGCCTGCAGCGCCCGCAGCGCGTGGCGGGCTACCACTTCTTCAACCCCGTCCCGCTGATGAAGGTGGTGGAGGTCATCGGGGGCCTGAAGACCGATCCCGCCGTGTGCGAAGGCCTCGCGGCCTACGCGCGCCAGATGGGGCACACGCCCGTGCTCGCGCAGGACACGCCCGGCTTCATCGTCAACCACGCGGGCCGCGGCTACAACACCGAGGCGCTGCGCATCGCGAGCGAGGGCGTGGCCGACTTCGCCACCATCGACCGCATCCTGCGCGACCAGGTCGGCTTCCGCCTCGGTCCCTTCGAACTGATGGACCTCACCGGCCTGGACGTCTCGCACCCGGTCATGGAGTCGGTGTACCGCCAGTACTACGACGAGCCGCGCTACCGCCCCAACGTGATCACCGCGCAGCGCATGGCCGGCAACGTGCTGGGCCGCAAGACCGGCGAGGGCTTCTACCGCTACGTCGACGGCAAGGCGCAGGTGCCGGCCGAACCGCCGGTGCCGCAGGTCGCGGACATGCCGCCCGTGTGGGTGTCGACGCGCGCCGCCCGCCGCTCGGAGCTGTACCAGCTGCTGAAGGACCTGGGCGCGAAGATCGAGACCGGGCAGTCGCCCTCGGCGCAGGCGCTCACGCTGGTGGCGCCGCTGGGCTTCGACGTGACGACGGTCGCCGTGGTCGAACGGCTCGATCCGGCGCGCACCGTGGGCATCGACCTGCTGGTCGAGGACGCCGCGACGAAGCGCCGCGTGCTCGCCACGAATCCGGCCACGCGCGCCGACATGCGCGACGCCGCGCACGCCCTGTTCGCGCGCGACGGCAAGCCGGTCAGCGTGATCCGCGACTCGGGCGGCTTCGTCACGCAGCGCGTGCTGGCCACGATCGTGAACATCGCCGCCGACATCTGCCAGCAGCGCATCTGCTCGCCGCGCGATCTCGAGACCGCCGTCACGCTGGGCCTGGGCTACCCGCTCGGGCCGCTGGCCATGGGCGACCGCTGGGGCCCCACCAACGTGCTGGAGGTGCTGTTCAACATGCAGACCGTCTACGGCGACCCGCGCTACCGCCCCAGCCCCTGGCTGCGCCGGCGCGGCGCGATCGGCCTGTCGCTGCTGCAGGAGGAAGCCTGACATGGCCGCCGAGCTGAAGAGCGCGAGCCAGGGCCGCACCATGGTCCTGACCATCAGCAACCCCGAGCACCGCAACGCGCTGGGGCCGGAGATCTACGCGGCGGGCGTCGAGGCGCTCAATGCAGCCGACCGCAACCCCGACGTCGCCAGCGTGGTGATCACCGGCGCGGGCAGCACCTTCTGCGCGGGCGGCAACCTGCAGCGCCTGCTGGAGAACCGCGGCAAGCCGCGCGAGGTGCAGGCGCAGTCCATCGACGGCCTGCACGGCTGGATCGAGGCGATCCGCACCTTCCCCAAGCCCGTGGTGGCGGCGGTGGAAGGCGCGGCGGCCGGCGCCGGCTTCTCTCTGGCGCTCGCCTGCGACTTCATCGTCGCGGCCGACAACGCCGTCTTCGTCATGGCCTACAGCACCGTGGCCCTGTCGCCGGACGGCGGCGGCAGCTGGAGCCTCGCGCGGGCCCTGCCGCGCCAGCTGGTGAGCGAGCTCCTGATGTGCGGCGAGCGCATCACGGCGCCGCGCCTGCAGCAGCTCGGCGTGGTCAACCGGGTCACGCCCGCGGGCGGCGCGCTGGACGAGGCGCTGGCCCTGGCCGGCAGGCTGAACGAGCGCGCGCCCAACGCGCTCGCCAGCATCAAGGAGCTCCTGAACGACGCGCCCACGTCGGACCTGGCGGCGCAGCTCGCGAGCGAGCGCGACCATTTCGTGCGCAACCTGCACCACGCCAACGGCGGCATCGGCATCCAGGCCTTTTTGGCCAAGCAGCCGCCCCGCTATACCTGAGCCGTCCCGCACGCGACAATGGCGGGAGGCGCCAGTCGCCCACAAGACAGACCATGGACGACCCGATTCTTACCATCGAGGAACGCGCGGCGATCAACAACGGTCGCTGGTTCTCCACCCTCTCGCCCTCGCTCCGCCACGACATCCTGCGATGCGCCTTCGTCAAACGCTTCCGCGACGGCGAGCTGATCTGCGCGCGGGGCGACCCGGCCGAAGCCTGGAGCGCGGTGGCGCGCGGCGCCGTGCGGGTGAGTTCCACCTCGATCACGGGCAAGCAGGTGACGCTCACCTACGTCGAGCCGGGGATCTGGTTCGGTGACGTCGCGATCTTCGACGGCGAGCGCCGCACGCACGACGCCTGGGCCCACGGGGACACGACCATGCTGCTGGTGACGCGCGCGGACGTGCAGAAGATCCTGGCCACGCACGTCGAGCTGTACGAGGCGCTGCTGCGCCTGCACGCCCGCCGCATCCGCCAGCTGTTCGGCCTGGTGGAGGACCTCAACACCCTGCCCCTGCGCGCGCGCCTGGCCAAGCAGCTGGCGCACCTGGTGCGCAGCTATGGCGTGCCCTCGCTGGGCGACGCGCGCGAGATGCGCATCGGCCTGCAGCTCGCGCAGGAGGAACTGGCGCAGCTGCTGGGCGCCTCGCGCCAGCGCGTCAACCAGGAACTCAAGGCGATGGAGCGCGACGACGTGATCCGCATCGAGCCGGGCGGGCTGGTGGTGCGCGACCGCGAGGCCCTGATGCGCATCGTCGAGACGGAGCACTGAGGCCATGAGCGACAGCTACGAGCACTTCATCGGCACGCGCCCCGTGACGGGCAAGCACGCCTTCGACGTCGGCGCGCTGGCGGCCTGGCTGGAGGGCCACGTCGAAGGCTTCCGCGGTCCGGTGACCGTGGAGATGTTCAAGGGCGGCCAGTCCAACCCCACCTACAAGCTGCTGACGCCGACGCGCAACTACGTGATGCGCTCCAAGCCGGGGCCCGCGGCGAAGCTGCTGCCCTCCGCCCACGCCGTGGAGCGCGAGTTCGCGGTGATGCGCGGGCTGGCGGGCACGGACGTGCCGGTGCCGCACATGCATGCGCTGTGCGAGGACGAATCGGTGATCGGCCGCGCCTTCTACATCATGGAGTGCATGGAAGGCCGCGTGCTGTGGGACCAGGCGCTGCCGGGCATGACGCCGGCGCAGCGCGGCGAGATCTACGACGAGATGAACCGCGTGATCGCGGCGCTGCACACGGTGGACTTCGCCGCGCGCGGACTCGCCGGCTACGGCAAGCCGGGCAACTACTTCGAGCGCCAGATCGGCCGCTGGAGCAAGCAGTACAAGGCCTCCGCCGACGGCGCCGGCCCCATGAGCCAGCCCATCCCCGAGATGGAGAAGCTGGTGGACTGGCTGCCCGCGCACATCCCGCCGGCCGCACGCGACGAAGGCAAGGTCTCCATCGTCCACGGCGACTACCGGCTGGACAACGTGATGTTCCACCCGACCGAGCCGCGGATCATCGCCGTGCTGGACTGGGAGCTGTCCACGCTGGGCCATCCGCTCGCGGACTTCAGCTACCACTGCATCGCCTGGCACGTCCCGCACCCGGGGCGCGGCATCGGCGGCCTGGACCACCGCGCGCTCGGCATCCCGGGCGAGGACGAATACATGCGCCGCTACTGCGAGCGCACCGGGCTGGCGACCGTCGCCGACCTGAAGGCCGACTGGAACTTCTACATGGCCTACAACCTGTTCCGCATCGCCGCCATCCTGCAGGGCATCGCCAAGCGGGTGGAGGCCGGCACCGCCTCGAGCGCGCAGGCCGCGGCGTCCGCCGCGGGCGCGCGGCCCATGGCGGAACTGGCCTGGCGCTTCGCCCGCGCCGCCTGACCCCATCCCCAGGAGAAAGAACATGGACTTCGACTACTCCCCCAAGACCAAGGAACTCCAGGCCCGCCTGCAGAAGTTCATGGACGAGCACGTCTACCCGAACGAGGCGACGTACAAGCAGCAGCTGCAGGCCAACACCGAGGCGGGCAAGCGCTGGACGCCGCTGCAGGTGATCGAGGACCTGAAGCGCAAGGCGCGCGCGGCGGGGCTGTGGAACCTGTTCCTCCCGGTCGACACGGCCGAGGCCTCGGGCTACAAGGGCGCAGGCCTGACCAACCAGGAATACGCGCCGCTCGCCGAGATCATGGGCCGCGTGCCGTGGTCCAGCGAGGTCTTCAACTGCTCGGCGCCCGACACCGGCAACATGGAGACGATCGCGCGCTACGGCTCCGACGAGATCAAGGCGCGCTGGCTCAAGCCGCTGCTGGAAGGCGAGATCCGCTCCGCCTTCGCGATGACCGAGCCGGAGGTCGCCTCCTCGGACGCCACCAACATCGCCACGCGCATCGAGCGCCAGGGCGACCACTACGTCGTCAACGGCCACAAGTGGTGGATCTCCGGCGCGGCCGACCCGCGCTGCAAGGTCTTCATCACCATGGGCAAGACGGACCCGGAGGCGCCGAAGCACTCGCAGCAGAGCATGATCGTGATCCCCGCCGACACGCCCGGCATCCGCATCGTGCGGCCGCTGAACGTGTTCGGCTACGACGACGCGCCGCACGGCCACGTCGAGATGTACTTCGAGAACGTCAAGGTCCCGGCCGGCAACATCCTGCTGGGCGAGGGCCGCGGCTTCGAGATCGCGCAGGGCCGCCTGGGCCCGGGGCGCATCCACCACTGCATGCGCCTGATCGGCCTGGCGGAGCGCGCACTGGAGCTGATGTGCCGCCGTTCGATGTCGCGCACCGCTTTCGGCAAGACGGTGGCGCAGCAGACCGTGACGCAAGAGCGCATCGCCGAGGCCCGCTGCAAGATCGACATGGCGCGCCTGCTGACGCTCAAGGCGGCGTGGATGATGGACGTCGCGGGCAACAAGACGGCGAAGACCGAGATCGCCATGATCAAGGTGGTCGCGCCCAACATGGCCTGCCAGGTGATCGACTGGGCGCTGCAGGCCCACGGCGGCGGCGGCGTCTCCGACGACTTCCCGCTCGCGAGCGCCTACGCGCACGCCCGCACGTTGCGCTTCGCCGACGGCCCCGACGAGGTGCACCGCAACGCGATCGCGAAGTGGGAGCTGGGAAAGTACGGCAGCTACGGCAAGGACGCGCCCGCGGCGATCACGCGCGGCGCTTGACAGGACATGTCATCCCGGGCTCGACCCGGGATCCATGCCTTATCTCTTGAACGCCCCCATCGCGCTGTCGCACGCGCTCACGAAGACGTCCGTGGCGTGGTCCAGGACAGCCATGTCGGCCGGGGCGTACTGCATGCGCAGGTAGCACTTGCCGCGCAGCAGCACGATCATGAAGGGCACCTGCGGCGTCGGTGCCGGCTCGGGCCAGGACATCAGCTGCTCCACGAGGTGGTCGTCCACCCACGCGAGCGCGTTCTCGCGCGCATCGGCCAGCACCGCGTAGCGCGCCCAGAAGGCCTCGGGCGGGCCTTCCCAGCCGATCTCGTCGTACATGGCGAGCCAGCGCATTTCCTCGGGCAGGCGCGGGTCGGCCGTGGTCTGCAGCGTGTCGGTGATCATGCTGTAGGCGCGGCGCTCCAGCGCGTCCTTCAGCGGGCGGTTGATGATCATCGCGCCGACGTCGTCGTTCACGCCCAGTTCGGCGCGGGCGCGCAGTTCCTCGCCCGCGATGTAGTCGCGCGAGGGGCGCCCCAGTTCCATGCGCCAGGAGCGTCCGCCGACCTTGCCCTGCATCGACAGCGTGTTGCCCAGCGCGCCGCTGGAAAAGCTCATGCCGCGCGAGGCCGCCCATTCCGACACGGGCGCGTGCCCGGCGTGCGAGGGCATGCTGTCGCCGCGCTGCTCGCGGGCGTCGCGGTGGAAGGCCTTCTTCAGTCGATCGAACATGCGCGGTGGCTTTGGCCTAAAGTCGGCCGATTATGATTGAAACAGGAGGTTACGGCGTGGCGACGATCCGACTTTTTTCCTGGCCCACCCCCAACGGCCACAAGGTCCACATCATGCTGGAGGAGTGCGGCCTGCCCTACGAAGCCATCCCCGTGAACATCGGCGCCGGGGAGCAGTTCCGCCCGGACTTCCTGGAGATCAGTCCCAACAACAAGATTCCGGCCATGGTGGACCCGGACGGGCCGGATGGCAAGCCAATCTCGCTGTTCGAGTCCGGGGCGATCCTGGTGTACCTGGCGGCGAAGACCGGCCGCTTCCTGCCCGCCGGCGACCGCGCCCGCTTCGAGGTGCTGCAGTGGCTGATGTTCCAGATGGGCGGCGTGGGGCCGATGCTCGGCCAGGCGCACCACTTCCGGATCTACGCGCCCGAGAAGATCGGCTACGCGATCGACCGCTACACCAACGAGGCGCGGCGCCTGTACGGCGTGATCGAGAAGCGGCTGGAGGCCAGCGAATGGCTGGGCGGCGCCGAGTACTCCATCGCGGACATCGCCACCTTCCCCTGGCTGCGCAGCTGGGAACGCCAGGGCGTCGTGCTGGAGGACTATCCCCACCTGAAGCGCTGGTTCGACACCATCGCGGCGCGCCCGGCCGTGCAGCGCGGCGTGAAGGTGCTGGCCGACCTGCGCAAGCCGATCACCGACGACAAGGCCCGCGAGAACCTGTTCGGCGCCAGGCAGTACCAGCGCCGCTGATCAGGCGCGCAGGCGCAGCAGGCTGAAGGCCGAGGAGGCGGCGGCCAGCGCCGCCGCCAGGCCCAGCGCGATTGCCGGCCCGCCCTCGCGCACGCCCACCTCGCTGAACACCAGCCCGGTCAGCACGGCGCCCAGCGACTGGCCGGTCAGGCGCGCCGTCCCCAGCATCCCGCTGGCCGCGCCCGAGCGCCGCAGCGGCGCGCTGGTGACGATGATGTGGTTGTTGGGCGACTGGAACAGGCCGAAGCCGATGCCGCAGATCGCCAGCGGCACCATCATGTGGGCGCCGCTGGGGGCGGCGGGGAGCAGCGCCAGCCAGGCGAGACCCAGGGCGAGCAGGCCCAGGCCGATCCCGCCCAGGAAGCCGCCCGGCACGCGGTGGATCAGCCGCCCGGCGATCGGCGCCACCACCACGATCGCCGCGGGCCAGGCCGTGATGAGCAGGCCCGTCTCGAAGTGGCTGCGGCCCTGGCCTTCCAGCAGCAGGAAGGGCAGCGCGATGAAGGCGAGCGTCTGCGCCGAGAAGGCCGTGATCGACGTGCACATCGACAGCGCGAACACCGGGATGCGCAGCAGGTCCACCGGGAAGAGCGGCGCCGCCTGCCGACGCTGGCGGCGCAGGTAGAGCGTGCCGATCGCGAGGCCGGCGGCCAGCATCGCGAACGCCACGCCCAGGTGCGCCGCGCCGGGACCGCTGCCGCGCCGCGCGCCCATCGCGTCGGCCGCCAGGAAGACCAGGGCGAACATGGCCATGTTCATCGCCACGTCCAAGGGGTGCAGGCGCGGCCCGGAAGGCGGCACCGTGTTGCACGGCAGCGCACGGCGCCCCAGCACCAGCACCAGCGCGCCGAGCGGCAGCTGGATCAGGAACAGCCAGGGCCAGGAGGCCAGCGACAGGACGATGGCCGCGATGGTCGGCCCGGCCACCGAGGCCGTGGCCACCACCAGGGAATTGAGCGCGATGCCACGCCCGAGCACGTCGGCGGGATAGGTGAGGCGCACCAGCGCCGCGTTGACGCCCATCATTCCGGCCGCGCCCAGGCCCTGCACCGCGCGGGCGCCGGCCAGCAGCGGCAGCGTCGGCGCCAGCACGCACCCGAGCGAAGCGATGGTGAACACGGCCAGGCCCACGAGGTACACGCGCCGGTAGCCGACCCGCTCGCCCAGGTGCGCGCAGGGCAGCAGCAGCGTGAGCGTGGCGAGCTGGTAGGCGTTGACCACCCAGACCGACTCGGAGGCCGAGGCGCCCAGGTCGCGCGTGATGTCCGGCAGCGCGAGGTTGACGATGCTGGAGTCCAGCACCGACAGCGCGATGCCCAGGAGGATGGCGGCCATCGCCCAGTAGCGCGCCGGCGCCGGCAGGCCGTCCGGCGGCGACCCCCTCCCCTGTTCCTCCTGCTTGTGCACGGGCGCGAGTCTACCTGCGCGCAGCTCCTACAATCCCGCCTTTTGCCCGCGCGCGCTCACGCGGGCGGCAAGGCTGTACCGATGTTCAAGAGCGCCTGTTTTTTCCGCATCGCCGAGGATTTCGTCCTGCCCGATCGCGATGCCCTCGAGCGGGTCCTGCAGAAGGCCCGCTTCGTCCCCTGCGGGCCCACCGAGCCCGAATCCACCGGCTGGGTGCCGCCGCGCGGCGGCAAGAGCAAGGTGCTGGCCGAGGTGGTCGACGGCCACCTGATCCTGAAGCTCTGCACCGAGAAGCGCGCCGTGCCCGCGTCCGCGATCCGCGCCGGCGTCGACGAGCGCGTGGAACGCTACCGGGCCGAGACAGGCAACGAGCGCGTGCCCGCCAAGGTCAAGAAGGGCTTCAAGGAGGAGGTGCTGCTGGACCTGCTGCCGCGCGCCTTCACCAAGCGCGCCACCACCCTGCTCTGGCTCGACGCGAAGCGCAGGATGCTGGTGGTGGACGCCGGCAGTCTCGCGGCCGCCGACCGCATCGTGTCCTCGCTGCTCGCCGCCCTGCTGGAAGTGCCCGGCGCCGGGCCGGCGCTGGACCTGCAGCTGGTGCACACGCAGAGCTCGCCGGCCGCGTCCATGGCGCACTGGCTGTCCACGCGCGAGGCGCCCTGGCGCTTCACCGTCGACCGCGACTGCGAGCTGAAGGCGGCCGACGAACAGAAGTCCTCGGTGCGCTATGCCCGCCACACGCTGGAGATCGACGAGGTCGCCCAGCACATCGCCGCCGGCAAGATGCCCACGCAGCTGGCCATGACCTGGAACGACCGCGTGTCCTTCGTGCTGGCGGAGACGGGGCAGCTGCGCAAGCTGAAGATGCTGGACGTGGTGCTGAAGGAAGCCGAGGACGCCAAGGGCAAGGACGACGACAACTTCGACGCCAACGCCGCCATCCTCACGGGCGAACTCGCCCAGCTGATCCCGGACCTGCTGGAGGCCCTGGGCGGCGAGATGGCCGGCGAACCCGAGGCGCAGGAGGCCCGCGCGGCCTGAACGGCGCCCCGTCCTACAGACCGCGCCGGCCGGGGCCCGTATCTTGCCCCGCAGCCCGCACCCATGGAGCGCGCCGACCGGCGTGCGCCCGTTTGCCCGCTCCATGACGTCCTCCCGCCCCTTCGCCTGCTCCCACGGCGTCCTGTTCTACCGGGACGAAGCCCTGCTGTCCGCCGGAGTGGCGCGCCACGTCGCCGACGCCCTGCGCTGCGGCGACCCGGCGCTGGTGCTCGCGCGGCCGGCCCTGCTGCGCGAGGTGACGATCGAGCTGCACCGCCAGCACGTGGACGGCGAGCCCTTCGGGCCGGAACGCGGGACCCTGGTGGCGCTGGATGCGGAAGACACCCTGGCGCGCATCTGCATCGCCGGGCGGCCCGACGCGTCCCTGTTCCACGACGTGATCGGCGACACCGTGCGCAAGCTGGCCGCGGGCGGCCGGCGCGTGGCGGCGTATGGCGAGCTGGTGGGCGTGCTGTGCGCGCGCGGCCAGTACCACGATGCCCTGCGCCTGGAAGCGATGTGGAACGAACTGCTCGCGGGCGTGGACGCGTCGTTGCTGTGCGGCTATGCGCGCCGGCTGTTCACCGCGCCGGAGACCCACCGGTTCGCCGACGCGATCCGGGCGGCGCATACGGAAGTCCACGAGGACGTGGTCGCGTTCGCCGCGGCCTGAGTGGCCTGCCCGGAGGGAATCGAACCCCCGACAACCTGCTTAGAAGGCAGGTGCTCTATCCAACTGAGCTACGGGCAGGCGAGCCACTATCCTAACCCGGGCGGCCCGCCAGGCTCGCCAGCCACTGGGCGGCTTCCGGCCACGCGGGAGCGGCGCGGCATGCGGCCTGCGCCCAGTGCCGCGCCTCGTCGGGGCGCCCGCGCCGCGCCGCGCACACCGACAGGTGCAGCCAGGCCGCCACGCGCGTCTCGTCGTCCGCCGCCGCGCGTTCGAGCCAGGGCAGCGCGTCGTGCGTCCCGCCCGTGGCCATGAGCAGCCGGCCGATCTGCAGCGCGAGGTCGGGATGGCCGCCGCCCCAGGCGAGCGATCGCTCGTCGCAATCGACGGCTTCCTCCAGGCGGTCCAGCGCGACGTAGAGCAGTCCCAGCGCCACCCACGCGGCGGCGAGGCGCCCGCCGTCGCCGGAGGCCGTGCGCAGGCGCCGGTGCAGGCGCACCACGGTGGCGAGGTCGGTCGCCTGCGGCCGCGCGCGCAGGGCGCCGAGGTCCCGCAGGACGTCGTCGGCGTAGTGCGGATCGGCCGCCGCGGCCCGCGCCAGCAGGGGCGCGGCCACGGCGGCATCCGGCGTCGAGAGCGCCAGCGCATGCCAGGCGGCCCCGCAGTCCGGACGTTCGAGCACCAGGGCCTGCAGCGCCTCCAGGCGCCCGGGCGATGCCGCCGGTGTACGCTCGGTCGCGAGCAGGCGCTGCCAATAATCCGCATCCTCCGCGCTGCCTTCCCACAGCGCCGCGAGCGCATCGGCGATGAAGCGGTGGCGCAGCGGCAGGAAGCCGGTGCCCACCGAACGCGCGACGCTCAGGTGCAGGCCGCTGCCCACGCGCTGCCGCAGCTTGGCCACGACTTCGGCCGGCGTGATCCAGACTTCATCCTGCGGCAGCTCCACGAAGTAGTCGGCGTCGATGTCGACGGCCACCGGGCCTTGCAGCGGCAGGGCGGCGAGCTGCGCGAGATCGAGCACCGCCAGCGAGAGGCCCAGGAGCTCGCCTTCGATCCAGCCGCCCGGGACCCGCCGGAACGAGGCGAGCTGCTGCGGCGTGACGCCCTCCATCTGCCGCAGCGACTCCAGCGCCGTCGCCGCATCGCGCAGCACGTGCGGCGGCGCGACCCACACCAGGCGCCGCAGCACGCCCAGCTGCCCGGCGGCATACAGGAAGTCCTCGATGCCGAAGCAGGCGTCGCGGCTGGGGCTCAGCGGATGCGCGCCCTCCAGTGCCGCCAGCGCGGATGCATCGGCGCAGGCGCGCAGGCGGGCGATCCGCTCGGGCGCGATGAACTGCAGGTCGAGGTGGGCGTCGAGGCAGATCACCGTGGCGTCGCGCAGGCCGGCGGCCCACCAGTGCGGCAGCACGGACGCGTGTTCCTCGAAGACGGTGGCCTGCCCCATGTTCACGCCCGCAGCGGCTTGCGCGCGACGAAGCGGCCGACCGTGAAGGCGCCGCACTCCGCGGCCTCGCCCAGCACCAGCACGCCTTCCATGATGTAGCGGCGCAGGCCGTCGCCGCTCGCGCGCAGCTCCCGGCGCAGCGCCGCGCGGCCGGCCTGGTCGGCCATGAAGCCGCGCAGCAGCGCCATCTCCTCGCGCATGTCGCGCGCGAGCTCGACGTCGAAGCCGGCGCGCGCCATGCCCTGCGCGTAGTCGCCCAGCGTGCCGAGCGCGGGGATCACCCAGGTCGCGCCGATGCGCGCGCTCCAGTGCGCGCGCAGGTCCGGCGCGCAGGCTTCGCTCGCGAGCCAGTCCTCGCCGGCGAGCCGCCCGCCGGGACGCAGCACGCGCCAGGCTTCGGCGAAGAAGGCGTCGCGGTCGGGGAAGTGGCAGGGCGACTCGAAGAACAGCACCGCGTCGAAGCTCGCGTCGTCGTACGGCAGCGCGCCGGCGTGGCCGGCGTCGAAGGCGACCCGGTCCGCCAGTCCCTCGCGCTGCGCCGCCGCCCGCGCGATGGCGCGCTGCGCCGCGTTGGGCGTCAGCCCGCGCACGCGCGCGCCGGTCGCCGCGGCGATGTGGCAGGCCGGGCCGCCGACGCCGCAACCGACGTCCAGCACCGCGCT
This sequence comes from Ramlibacter sp. bp-362, assembly GCF_054956735.1. Lineage (NCBI taxonomy): Bacteria > Pseudomonadati > Pseudomonadota > Betaproteobacteria > Burkholderiales > Comamonadaceae > Ramlibacter > Ramlibacter sp. bp-362. The sequence continues at coordinate 95,959 of NZ_JBUDXE010000011.1, read as the reverse complement.
CCCCGCGGCGATGCCCGCGCTGCGCGCCACCAGGAGCTCCATGCGCAGCTGGTCCTGCGGCCCGATGGGGCCCTGCGCATCGTAGAAGCCGGTGTGCCAGTGGTCGCCGAGGAATTCGCGGTAGAAGGGGATGCACAGGCCGTAGTAGCGGTCGACCAGTTCGGCCGAGACCGGCGCGCCGCCGCGCAGCGCCGCCAGCACCGCCGCCGTTTCCGCGTGACCGGCCCGCGCGCTCACTTGTAGATGCTGCCCGGGAGCGCGGCGGCGGGCGGCGGTGCCAGGTCGCGCAGTGCCGGGAAGTCCACGGCGCAGCGGATGCCCGCGGGCACCTTGCCGCCGGCGTTGGGCATCTGCAGCCGCACGCCGAAGGTGCCGCTGGCCGTGTCGAACACGCTGTCGATGACGGTGATGTTTGCGGTGTAGCGGCCGCCGATGCCTTCCGGCACGACCTCCGCCGTGGTCTTGGTCTTGAGCTTGCCCCAGGCGGCCAGGGGCAGCACGACCTCCACGCGCAGGGGCTCCACCTGCACCAGCTTCAGGATGGCCTTGCGCCCGGTGCCCGCCTCGGCCAGGTCCCCCGGGTTGAGCATGCGATCGAGCACGATGCCGTTGAAGGGACTGTGCAGCGTGCGCCGGTCGAGGAGGTCCTGCGCGTGGCGCAGTTCGTACTTCGCCTGCTCGCGATCCTCGCGGGCCTGCCGCAGTTCGGCTTCGAGAATGTGCTTTTCCGCTTCGGCCTCGTCGCGCGCCTGCGCCGACACGAAGTTCTGCGCTTCCAGCCGCGTGGAGCGCTCGAGCTTGCGGCCCGCGTACTCCAGGCGGGCCTGCGCCGATTGCAGCCGGCCCTGCGCCTCCGAGCGCACCCGCGCGAGCTGCACGGCGGAGGCTTCGGCCGCCGAATCCAGCTGCACCAGCGGCTGGCCGGCGCGCACGCGGTCGCCGCGCTGAACGTAGACCTTGTCGATCACGCCCTCGACGGCGCTGCGCACCTCCACCACCTGGTTGGGCTCGATCAGGCAGTCGAAGGGGCGCGCCGCGCCGGCCGCGGGCCACAAGGCGGCGGCCGCCAGCACGGCGCCGAAGGCAGGCAAGGAAGCTTTCATTCCGCTCTCCCGGTGAAGGCCAGCGTGCGATGCTGCTGGCGGTCCTGTCGCAGGTTGGCCCGGCGCGCGGAGGCGTACCGGTGCTCGGTGGAATGCTGCGCGCGGCGGCGCAGCAGGGTGAAGGCCAGGGGCGGCAGGCGCACGCCCGCGGCGACCCAGGCGCGCAGCAGCGCCGCCGCGCGCGGCGTGCACAGCTCGAACAGTTCGTCCTGCAGCGACACGATGGCCTCGCAGCTGCCCGGGTCGCCCTGCCGCGCGCAGCGGCCGACCAGCTGGCGGTCGACGCGGCGGGAATCGTGGTACTCGGTGAGGATCACGTGCAGGCCGCCGCGCTCGGACACCTCGTCGGACAGGAGGATGTCGGTGCCGCGCCCGGCCATGTTGGTGGCGACGGTGATGCGCCCGCCCTGCCCGGCCTGCGCCACGACCTCCGCCTCGGCGGCGTCCTGCTTCGCGTTGAGCAGGGCGTGCTCCAGGCCGCGCGCCCGCAGCACGGCGCTCACCTCCTCCGAGGCCTGCACCGAGCGCGTGCCGATCAGGACGGGCCGGCCCTGCACGCGCGCCATGTCCTCCGCCGCGGCGGCGACGCGCTGCCATTTCTCCTGCACCGTCGCGCAGACAGTGACGCCGCGGTCCACGCGGCGCGAAGGGCGGTGCAGCGGGACGCGCGCGAGCTCCAGGCCGTACACCGACTTGATCTCGCCGGCCGCCTCCGCCGCCGTGCCGGTCATGCCCGCGAGGTGCACGTAGCGCCGGAACAGCCGCTGGTAGGTCAGGCGCGCGAGCGTGTCGCGCCGCGGCGTCGTCTCGACGCCTTCCTTCAGCTCGATCATCTGGTGCAGCCCGCGCTCCCAGGACCGGTCGGGCATCACCCGGCCGGTCGACTCGTCGACGATCTGCACCTTGCCGTCCACCACCACGTAGTGCTGGTCGCGCCGGTACAGCAGCAGCGCGGACAAGGCCTGCCGCACCAGTTCCTCGCGGCCGCGCACCGAGGTCCACGGGCCGTCGCGATCGGCGGCGAAGTCGTCGAGCCGCGCGTGGCCGGCGTCGGTGAGCGTGACGGCGTGCTCCAGCGGGTCGACGCGGTAGTGCTCGCCTTCGCGCAGCGCGCGCGCGAGCTGCAGCGCCGCCGAGCCGTGCTCCGCCTCCTCGGCGCCGCCGCCGCTGGCCGACAGGATCAGCGGCGTGCGCGCCTCGTCGACGAACACGCTGTCGGCCTCGTCCACGATCGCGAAGTAGAGGCCGCGCAGCACCAGGCCCTCGCCCGTCGGCGCGGCGCCGGCCAGCCGCAGCAGCGACTGCTGCAGGCGGCTGCCGCGCGCGCCCAGCGCCACCCGGTCGCGCAGGTAGTCGAAGGCGATCTCCTTGTTGGTCGCATAGGTGATCGCCTGCGCGTAGGCCGCGCGGCGCTGCGGGCGTTCCATCCCCTGGCACACCACCCCGACGCCCAGTCCGAAGAAGGCATAGAGCGGTTCCATCTTGCGGGCATCGCGCTCGGCGAGGTAGTCGTTCACGGTGATCACGTGCACGGGGTAGCCCGCCAATGCCATCACGCAGGCGGGCAGCGTCGCGCAGAAGGTCTTGCCCTCGCCGGTGGCCATCTCCACCAGCCGGCCGCGCAGCAGCGCGTAGCCGCCCATCAGCTGCGTGTCGAAGTGGCGCTGCCCCAGGGTGCGCTGGGCGGCGGCGCGCACCAGCGCGAAGGCTTCGGCGCTCGCCTCCACGCCGAAGCCTTCGCGCCGCAGCCGGCCGCGCAGGGCGGCGGCACGGCGGCGCAAGGCCTCGTCGGGCAGCAGCCGCACGCCCTCCTCGCGCGCGTTGGTGGCGGCCACGAGCCGGCGCAGCTCGCCGTCGAAGCCGGCCAGCCGGCGGCGCGCCGGGGCGATGCTGCGGTCGTGCAGCCAGGTGGCGAGCCGGTCGTGCCAGCGCGGCTCGTCCTCGGCGCGCTCGGCATAGGGCCGCCCGTCCGCGAGGACGACGTCCGCGAAGAGGCTGCCGCGCCTAGACATGGAAATGCGAGAGGAACAGGCGCCGCACGCTGCGCAGCCACTGCCGGCCGAGCGGCTCCGGCGGATGCTCGAAGCGCGCGTGCACGCGCTGCCCGAAGAACAGCGGCAGGGCCGCGCCGGACCCGCCCGCCACCGCGACGTCGAACTGGAAGGTGCGCTCCAGGGTGCGCTCGCCGCGGCTGTCGCGCGCGTCGGTGGCCAGCTGGCCGCCGCCGGCGGTGGCGAGCACGCGGCTGGGCAGGTACTCCTCGCCCGCGGGCACCTCGCGCTGCAGCCGGCCTTGCAGGATGCGGTCCGGCGCGTGCGCGAGGCGCAGCTCGACGCCCGTGGTCGCCGCGCGCACGAGGTCGGCAGCGTCCTGGGTCGCCACCACCCGCGCCACCAGCCGCGGCGCGTCGAGCACGTAGCCGAGCAGCTCGCCCTGGTTCTCGAAGCGGCCGGGCAGGTCCTGCGGCGCGCTGGCCATGAACACGCCGTCGCCGCCCGCGCGCACGGCGAGCCGCGCGACGCGCTCGCGCGCGCTGGCGAGCTCGCTGCGCGCGGCGTGCAGCTGGTCCTGCACGATCGCCGCCTGGCCGCGATCGGACTGCAGGTGCGCGAGGTACTGGGCCTCCAGCTCCGCCACCCGCGCCTGCGCCACGGCTTCGGCTGTTGTCAGCGCGGGATTGCGCAGCTGCACCAGCAGCTCGCCCGCGTGCACCGCCGTGCCCGGCTTCGCGACCACGCGCTCGACGAAGCCCGCCTCGCCGTTGCGCACCATCGCCGAGGGCGGCAGCCAGGCCACGCCTTCCAGCACGGTGCGCGAGGGCGCGGGCACGACGAAGAGCAGCAGCACCAGGGCCGCCACGAAGCCGCCGACCACCGCCCGCACGCGCACGCGCTTCGCCTGCAGGCCCGGGCTCGTGACGACGTGCTTCAGGCTGCGCACGATCGGCATCACGGCCATCGCGATCACCGCCCAGATCGCCAGCACCACGCCGACGATGAAGAACTCCTTGGCGATGAACAGGGCGATGGCGATCGTCACGAACACGCGGTAGATCGACGACAGCAGGCCGTAGGCCAGCAGCCAGGCCTTGTCGCGCGCGGAGGTCTCGGGCGTCACGGCGTCTTCCACGCCGAAGGCATGGCGCTCGACCAGGTAGCCCCAGTAGCGCGTGGCGCGCTGCGCCAGGTTGGGCACCTCCAGCAGGTCCGACAGGATGTAGTAGGCGTCGTAGCGCAGCAGCGGGTTGCCGTTGAAGATCAGCGTCGACACGCCCGCCACCACCATCACGTTGAACAGGAGCGCGCGCACGAGCGAGGGCTCGACCAGCAGCCACAGGTAGAAGGCGAGCGCCGCGACGAACAGCTCCACGCCCATGCCCGAGGCCGCCACCACGGCGCGCTGCAGCCGCGAACGGAACACGGTGGAGGCCGACGCCTCCACGTAGGGCACGGGGATCAGGACCAGCAGCACGATGCCGACGTCGTGCACCTCGCCGCCGCCGCGCTTGACGGCGGCCGCGTGGCCGAACTCGTGCAACGCCTTGATGAGGGGGAACACCAGCCACAGCAGCAGCAGGTTGCCGGAGGCGAGCACGTGGTCCGACAGGTCGCCGGCCAGGTCCTGCCAGTGCGGCGGCAGCAGCACCAGCGCGGGCAGCACCACCGCGAGCCACAAGAGGCCGCCCCAGCGGCTCCACAGCAGGTCCACCACGCCGCGGATCCGGTTCAGGAAGGCATCCGGGTCCCACAGGTGCAGCCGGATCGCCATCGGGTTCAGGTAGGAGCGCTGGCGCGTCGCGCGCTCCTGCTGCTCGCCGCGCTCGAACAGCTCGCCGACGTCCGGCGTCGCGTCGGTCTGCAGCAGGTCGGCCGAATGCAGCTGGCCCAGCAGCCGGATCACCTCGTCCTGCGTCGGCGCGTCCTCGCCCAGCTGGCGGTTGGTGCGTTCCCACAGCTGCTGCACGGTGCGCTTGCCGTCCATGGCGGCAATGAGGAAGCGCGCCGCCGGCGTGAAGCGGTGGACCCGGTTCGACACCGGGTCCTGCACCAGGTACCAGAGCGCGCCGCGGTAGCGCATGCGGTGCAGGCGCGCGTGGCTGCGCAGGCGCGGCTGCAATTCCGCGACGCGGTACCAGGTGTTCGACAGCAGCGGTGCGTCCATGCGCGCGTCCCGGCCCTCAACCCAGCCAGCGCCACGTGGCGAGCTCGATCCACTCCACCAGCGGGTGGGTCCAGATCCACAGCAGCTTGCGCGGGCCCACCTCCACCTTGCCCACGCCCTCCATGCCGGGGCGCAGGCGCGCCGGGGCGTCGTCGAGGTGCGCCTCGACGCGGAAGTAGTTGCGCCCCTCCTCGGCCGTCGACACCGGCGTGATCTGCCGCACGGTGAACGGCAGGCGCTCGTAGGGCATGCCGGCCAGCGCGATCTGGCCGTGCTGGCCCAATGCGATCTCGGCGATGTCGCGCTCGTCGACGTGCAGCACCACGCGCCAGGCGTCCAGCGGCGCCACTTCGAACAGCACCTTGCCCTGCTCCACCGGCGAGCCGAGCAGCTGGCTCAGGTCGCCGCTCACGACGATGCCGGAGAACGGCGCCTTCAGCACGGCGCGGTCCAGCCGCTCCTCGACCAGCGCCAGCTGCGCCTGCGCCTGCCGTTCCTGCGCCGCGGCGACGGTCATCGCGGCGCGGTCCTGCGTCGCGGCGGCCTGCCGGTAGCGGCGCTGCACCTGCTCGGCTTCCGACAGCCAGCGCACGCGCTCGAGGCGCAGCTCGCGGTCGTCCAGGCGCGCCAGCGTCTGCCCCTGCTGCACGGCGTCGCCCGCGCGCACCAGGCTCTCGCCCACGAAGCCCTGGAAGGGCGCCACCACCGCCCGCTGCACCGCGCCCTCGATCACGACCTTCGCGCTCACGCGGTAGGGCCAGGTCGCGAACGCGAGCACCGCCGCGAGCGCCAGCAGCGAGACGGCCGCGAGCTTCAGCCCGGGATGGCGCGGCCCGAACAGCGCCGTGGCGCCGCGCTGCAGCGCACCGGTCAGGCGTTCCCAGGCGCTGCGCTCCTCGCGCTGCTTCAGCGCGAGCACGGGACCGAGCAGCTGGCCGATGGTTTCGGCCAGCTCCAGCTCGGAGGCGTCGAAGGGGCGCTCCTGCACCCGCTCGAGCGTCAGCACGCCGATCGGCTCGCGGTCGTCCAGCAGGGGCACCGACAGCACGCTGGAGCCGCTGCGCGCCGACGACAGCGCCGCGTGCGCGAGGCCGCCGACGGCGTCCTCGTCGAGCGGCGGGTGCACCTGCGGCTGGCCGAGGTCCAGCACCTCGTCCATCGCGTCGTCCAGCAGGCGCACGAAGTCGCTGCGCGCGTCGAAGCTGGCGGTGTGCGAGAGCGCCGCGACGGCGCAGCTCTGGTGGCGCGAGAAGCCGAGGGCCACGCGCTCGCAGCCCAGGCGCGCGGCGAGCTCGTTCGCCACGGCCAGGGCGGCCGCCTTGAGCTTCTTCTGCTGCAGGGCGGTGGCGACCACCTGGCTGGCGAGCGCCAGCCGCTCGGCCCGCTGCTGCTCGCGCGCGAGCGACTGGCGGCGGAACTGGTCGACCAGCCAGGCGCTGCCCCAATGCAGCTGGCGCAGCACGCGCTGCACCTCCGGATCGGGCCGCGGCTTCACCTCCAGCACGACGGCCCCGTGCAGGAGCCCGTCCACCTCGATCGGGTAGCCGATGGTGACGATGGCCGTCCCCGTCTCCGGCGTCTCGCCTTCCTGCACGACGCCGCGCCGCTGCTGCAGCGTGGCCTGCGCGGTGGGCCCGAGGTGCAGGAGGTTGTGCGAAGGGTCCGGCCAGCTCGCCGCCGGGCTGTAGCTGCCGTCCTCGCCGGGCCCCAGCAGCACCAGGCCGCCCTGCGCGCGGTCGACCTGCCCGCACAGGATCGCCAGCCAGCTGGTGCAGAAGTCGCTGGTGTCGGCAGGCGCGGAGAAGCGCGCCCACTGTGCCGATTCCAGCTTGGCGTGCGCCCCGTCCACCAGGGAATAGATCGATGCTCCGGTCATCGCCGCTCCGTGCGCCTGCGCGCCGGTCCTTCCACTTCAGCGGCCCGGCGCGAAGGGCGCCCCGGGCCGGTCGTCCTCAACTGGCCTGCGCGCTCGCTTCGGGCGCGCCGCGGCGCGCCGCCTGGGGCACGGCGGCATCGGCATCCGCCGGCGCATCCTCGGAGGCATCCACCTTGCGCGTGACCACCAGCTTGTCCTTCACCAGGGCGAAGTTGCGCAGCGACTGCAGGTGCAGGTAGACCAGCTCCAGTTCGTCGGTGGCCGCCAGCTGCGCCAGCGTCTCGGCCGGCAGCGACTTCAGGCGCTGGCGGTCGATGGCCTGGAAGCCGCCCAGCGACATCTTCTCGCTGCCCAGGGTGAACTGCGCGCGCATCGGCTCCAGCAGCTTCAGCTCCACGAGCTTGCGGCAGAAGGCCTGCGTGCGCAGGAACTGGCTGCGGTACTCCTGCAGGAACTTCAGCACGTTGTCCACGTAGGGCGTCTGCTTGCCGTCCGGGGTGAACAGCGCCTGCCCGCGCCCGAGGTAGTTGAGGCCCTGGAAGGCCTCGTCGATGCACAGCGTGAAGGTCTTGCCGTCCTCGCTCGCGGAGAAGATGAAGGGATAGCGCCGCACGAAGGCCGGCAGGTAGCTCGCGCTCCAGCTGTCGTCCTCCTTCAGGTACAGGTTCTCGCCCGCGCGCGCGCCGAGGATCACCACCGGGATCACGTCGGCGCCGTTCTGCGCGAACACGATGGCGTACTCGGGCGCGGCCTGCGGGAATTCGACGGCCATCAGCGGCACGGAATTGATGCGGCGGGCGAAGCCGTAGCCCTTGCCCAGTTCCACCGCGCCCTTCCCGTGGCGCCCGCTCGAAACGGGGACGGCGGTTTCGTAGATCAGCAATTGCGTGCTCATAAGCGAAGTACTCCTCTTGGTTGGCTCAGACGCGGGAAGGGGCCGGGCGCACGGAGGCGCCCAGCTTGGGGGCGAGGTCCACGTGGACGCGCAGCGACGCATTGGGATTGCGCTGCGCCTCGTCGCGGGCCAGGTGGTTGACGAAGTCCTGCTGCCAGTCCGCCGCGGGCGCCGGCGGCAGCGCCAGCGCGTCGACGCTGGTGGACCAGGCGATGGCCGGCGCGTCGGCGGGCGGCACGGGCGACCACGGCTCGGGCAGCGGGAAGCCCTGCAGGCCGTCTGCCGCGCCGGTGCGCGTGCCGGTGGCGAGGGTCTCGGCCATCACGCCGGACTCGGTGTGGTCCAGGCCCGCCGCGTGCCCGAGCTCGTGCTCCAGCACGCTCAGCAGGTCCATGCGGCCGGCGGCAGGCGCGCGGTCCGCCACCAGCAGCACGCCGTCGTCGGTGAACTCGCGGTCGTCGCCCGGGCTGCGGTCGATGAACCAGCCATGGCCGGCGGCATCGAAGTCCACCAGGATGTGCCCGTCGGCGTAGCGCGCGAGTTCCAGGCCCGGCAGGTCGGTGATGCTGACGTCCACGCCGCGCATGGCGTCCACCAGGTCGGCGCCCTGCGACGCGGCCCAGCGGCGCAGGGCTTCCTGCACCATGGCGTCCAGCGTGCCGGCCTGCAGCGCCTCGCCGCCGACCGGCGCGGCCGCCGCTTCCGCGGCCAGGAGCGTCGCGGGCGCCGCCGCCACCGCGGAGTCGTTGGTCTTGAGCGTGACCTGGTCGAAGCTGGCCGCCCCGCCGCGCGCGGCCAGGCCGAAGTGCCCGTCCACGACGACCGCGTTGTAGACGAAGCCCACGGCCGCCTGGCCGTTCAGGCTGACGCTGACGGTGGAGCCCTTGAGGCTCACGCCCAGCGTGAAGTCCACGCCGGCCTCGATGCTGCGCGCCACCGAGGCGTCCACGACGATGCCGCGCGCCGTCCGGTGGCCGATCAGCACCTGGTCCGCCGCCGCATCGGCCAGCACGAACTTGTACTCCGTGTCCGAGTAGCGGTCGAACACGAAGCCGGCCTGCGCCGAGGTGTTCAGCGTCGCGTTCAGCTCCAGCAGCGCCAGCGCCTGGATCGCGTCGACGCCCAGCGTGAGGCCCTGCACCGCGGTCTCCGTGCCGCTCGGCGTGCCCACGATCCGGCCGCTTCCGGCCGTCCAGGTGCCGGTGGCCGGCTGGCCCGCGAAGATCGCGCCGGGACCCGTGGTGAGCTCGTCGGTCCGGATGGTCGTGGCCTGCGGCTGCAGCACCTTCACGGCGACGTTGTCGTAGCTGCCGCGCGACATGTTGGAGCCGACGCCCACCAGGCCCCAGTTGAGGCCGTAGGACCAGCCGTCCACCACGCGCGGCACGAAGGTGCGCGAGAGGCTCGCCTTGTTGTCCACGATGATCGTCGCCGTCAGGCCGTTGACCGACAGCAGCAGGTTGTAGGCCGTGCCGGCCTTCGCCTGCATCGGGGTCTGCACGTCGACCCACCAGCCGCTCGCGTCGCGGTGGCCGATCACCAGCTTGTTGATCGAGACGTCGATGCCGGCGAACTTGAAGTCGTCGCGCGAGACGTAGTCGAACACCAGGTAGGCGTTGGCCTTCCAGCCGGAGGTCGGCTTCTCCGCCGTCACGCTGGCCTGCACCTCGTAGTAGCCGGGCAGCGCGTCGCCGATCTGCATGACGCTGACCGCGTCGCCCAGAGGCGAATCCGCGGACACCTGCAGCACGCCGGCCTGCGCCGTCCACTTGCCGCTGTCGGCCGCGAAGCCGCTCAGCGGCACGGCCGGATCGTCGAACGAGGCGGAGCGCAGCACGTCGCGCGGGCCGCCCGGCAGGTTGCCGGCCTGCGGATCGCGCGGGCCGCCGGTCTGGTCCTGCCAGGCCGCGTCCTGCTGCCGCACCACGCCCAGTTCGCCCATCGGCTCGCCGTTGCGCACGGCGGAGGCACCGGTATCCGCGGCGCGCGTCATGTCCACGCCGTCCGAGGCGGACAGCGCGTACAGGAACTCCGCCATCTGCGGCTGCAGCGTGCGCGACACGGTACCCAGGCCGAAGGGCGCGAAGGGCACGATGAAGCTGTTGAACTCGCCCACCCAGTCGATCAGGCGGTCGCCGCCGGTGTTGCCGATCAGCACGTCGCGGCCGGAACCGCCGTAGGCGCGGTCCTCGTAGCTCGGGTGCGTGTCCGGCGCGTCGTTGGTGCCGCCCGTGGTCTCGAGGTTGTCGTCGGCGTTGAGGAGGTCGTTGCCCCAGCCGCCGTACAGGTTGTCGCGGCCCGTGCCGCCGACCAGCCAGTCGTTGCCGTTGTCGCCGAAGATCTTGTCGTCGCCGTCCGACTGCACGGTGCCCCAGGTGGCGCTGGTGACCGCGACGCCCTCGGTGGCGCTGAAGTTCAGCAGGAAGCCGGCGATCTTCGTGCGCGGCGCGTACTCGTCGTACAGCGCGAACTCGGTCGAGACGGGGTCGTAGGCCAGCACGTCGCCCGGATTCACCGGCTTCGCGTAGAACGCCCACTGCGCCTCGGCGCCGGAGATCGCGTCATCGCCGCTCGCCCCGTGCAGCCAGTCGCTGCCCAAGCCGCCGTAGATGATGTCGTCCGAGCGGTGCGTCGAGGTGCCGCCGAAGTCGTCGGCATCGCCGATGAAGCCGGCGTCGGTGCTGAAGGGGGTGATATCCACGCCCTTCTTCAGCTGGCCGGTGACGTCGGTGTCGGCCTGCTGCACGTTGCCGGGCGTCGTGATGAAGCCCTGCACGCTGGCGGCGTGCACGCCGTTCAGGTGTTCCACCGTGCCGTTGCGGCTGGTGAAGATGCGGCCGTCGTCGCCGAGCACGCCGTCCTGGCCGGTGCCGCCGGAGATCCAGTCGTTGCCGTAGCCGCCAACGATGTCGTCGTCCTGGCCCTCGCCGAACAGCACGTCGCTGCCCAGCTGGCCGTAGATGAAGTCGTCGCCGGATTCGCCGTGGATCTCGTCGTTGCCGCCGATGTCGTTGGCGGCCGACGCGCTGACATCGAGGCCTCCGGGCGTGTAGTCCAGCAGCTCGGCGCCGCGCACGACGATGCGGACGTCGCCGCGATCCTCGAACGGCGAGCTCTGGTCGTAGTTGAAGGCGAGCAGGCCGCCGCCCGTTCCGACGAGGCGGAAGATGTTGCCGTTGTCGCCCAGCAGCATGTCGGCATCGTTGGCATGGCCGCTCGCGGCCGTGTCGCCCGCGTCCAGCCGGCCGGCGTCGGTGAGCGCCACGTCGGTGCCCGCGCCGCCGAACAGCAGGTCGCGCCCGCTCGCGTCGGTGCGGCGGTCGGGCGTGTCGAGGCTGAACAGGCTGGAGCTGCCGCCGATGATGTCGTCCTGGCCGAGGTTGCCGAAGATCACGTCGTTGCCGCCGTTGCCTTCGATGTAGTCGTCGCCGTCGGTGGCGAGGTTCTCCTGCGACGCCTGCACGGACAGCGTGCCGTCGGCGAGCCGGTGCGCGCCCACGGTGAGCGTGATGGAGCCGTCGCCCTGGATGACGTCGTCGCCCAGCTGGCCGAAGATCTGGTCGTCGTCCGCGCCGCCGGCCATGGTGTCGTTGCCGAAGACGCTGGTGCCCGCGGCTTCGGTGGCGCCGTCGTGGTCGCGCAGCCGGATGTCGAAGTCCTCCCAGACTGGCGCGCCGCCGGGAATCGCCTGCGAGGCGCCGGTCACCAGCACCTTGCCGGCCGTGCCGGGCGCGGTGCCGTAGATCTGGCCGCCCTGCTCGCCCGTCAGCACGCGGTAGCGCGCGTTCAGGAAGCCGTCGCCGCTGCGGCGATCCAGTTCGACGTTGTCGCCGAACAGGAGGTCGCGGCCGCTGCCGCCGTCGATGGCGTCGCCGTAGGCGCCGCCGACCAGCACGTCCTCGCCGGCGTTGCCGCGCAGCGTGTCGGCGCCGCCCAGCGCGTCCTGCTCGCTCGCGACGCGCACGATGGCCCCGCCCGCGTACGTGACGCGGCCATGGTCGCCCAGCACGATGTCGTTGCCGGTGTTGCCGGACAGGTCGTCGCCCGCCGCGCCGCCGAGCACGAGGTCGTCGCCGGCATCGCCGCTCACGACGTCCGCACCGCCGCCGTCGTCCGGGCTGTTGGTGAAGACGAGATCGGGCGTGGCCAGGTTGCCGTCGAGGGCCACGTAGTCGATGACGCCGTGGTCGCCGAGAATGATGTCGGCCTCGGTGCCGCCGGAGATCGTGTCGCCGCCGTTGCCCCCCAGGATACGGTCGACGCCCTGGTTGCCGGCGATCGTGTCGGACACGCCGTTGCCGGGCTCCACCGTCGCGATGCGCGTGACCTGGCCCGTGGTCAGGATGCGCAGCGTGCCCTCGGCCTGGTCGATGCGGCCGTGGTCGCCGAACAGGATGTCGTCGCCGGCGTCGCCCGTGAGCGTGTCATGGCCGGCCGCGAGGCCGTCGTGGTCGGGCTGCGTGCTCGCGTTGGCCGTGACCACCGTGATCACGCGCGTGTTCACGTCCACGTTGATGCCGGAGTCGCCGTAGATGTGGTCGACGCCCGCTTCGCCATGGATGGTGTCGTCGCCCGAGCCGCCGAACAGGTGGTCGCCGGCCTGGCTGCCGCGGATCGTGTCGTTGCCGGCGCCGCCATAGACGGTCACGCTCGCGCCGGAGGCCGACGCGTCGATCGTGTCGCTGCCCGCATGGTCGAAGCGGATCGCCTCGGTCGAGGGCGCGCCCGACTCGCCGCTGTAGCGCACGCCGTCCTGTGCCGTGTCGCCGTAGAGGACCAGCGGCGAGCGGCTGTTCGTGACCGTGATCGTGTCTCCGGCGGCCTCGGAGGTGTTGCCGCCGCCGTGCACCAGGGTGATGCCGCCGTGGTCGGCCGTCGTCACCAGCGTGTCGGTGATCGTGAAGTGGTCGTCGCCCTGCCCCAGCAGGACCTCCGCCACCTCCACGTTGCGGAACGTGATCCCGCCGGAGAAGGTCTTCCCGCCCTCGGGGAAGAACTCGGTGCCGAAGCTCACGTCGCCGCCGATGCCGAGGCCCGAGACGTTCGTGCTGTTCGCCGCGTCGCCGTCGAACCAGAGTCCGCGGCCCATGGTGCCTGTGTCGTTCGAGACGCTGGAGTCGTTGCGGATGTTCAGCGTGTCGATCATCGCGTCTTCGTCGGTCGGCACGACGATGTCCGGCAGCTCCGCGTCGGTCTCGTCCGGCAGCAGGATGGCCGTCCGGATCGAGCGGTCGGCCGCGGCGTCGACGTAGCCCTCGATGAACAGGGGGCCCGCGATGCTGGAAGCCACGTGCGGCTGGATCGGGAAGGTCTTCAGCGGCTGCTCCGGCGCCGGCGGCTGCGGCTCGGCGGCGTGCACCGTCACCGTCTGCGCCACGTACCAGTTGCCGGTCGTGAAGGTCAGCGTCGTCGGCGAGGTCGTCGTCAGGTCGTCCGGCAGGATCGTGACCGTCACGTCGGCCGTCGGGGCCTTCGTCAGGCGCACCGTGTAGCTGTCCGGGGCCGCTTCGTCGGCCGCCGTGGACGGGTCGTCCGCCACCACCAGCGTGCTGCCGTCGCTCTGCTCGATGAGCAACCCGGCGCTGTCGTTGTCCACCACCTGCAGGTCGAAGCGGGCGGACGCGTAGCCGCCGGTCGCCGTGTGCTGGATGGACGCGACCATCGCGTTCTCGACCGCGGTGTCGTCCACCGCCGTCACCGTCATCTCGACGGCGTCGTTCCAGTTGCTGGCGTCGAACGTGATCGTGTGGGTGGCGGCGTCGTAGCGGCTGTCGCTGCTGGAGACCGAGACCTGCGCGTCCGGCGCGAGCGTGACCACCACGGTCCCGGACGCCACGGGCTTGCCGAGGCGCACGGTGTAGGTGTCGGTGATGCCGGTCGTGGCGTCGCCTTCCAGCACCTGGTCCTGCGCGCCGCTGCCGGTGACGATCACCTCGGGCCGGTCGTTGTCCTGCACCGTGACGCGCACGTTCTTCACCGCGACGTGGTCGAAGGCGGCGTCCTCGCTCTGCGTGCTGTGGCTGATGGCGTAGACGCGCTCGCCTTCGGACAGGCCGTCGTCGACCGCCTTCACCCAGATCGTCTTCGCGGACGTGTCGGTGACCGTCAGCACCAGGTAGCGGCTGAAGTGCACACCGTCGGTGGACACCAGCACGGAGTCGCCGCCGGCGTCTTCTTCCTCCTGCGTCGTGCGCGCCGCCGAGACGTTGATGTAGACCGGCTTGCCGGCTTCCGGGGCCGTCGCCAGGCGGATGGTGTACTGGTCGGTCGTGGTGCCGTCCTCGTCCACGCGGGTGTCGCCGTCGCCCTGTTCGACGATGACCTGGCCGCCCGCCGGGCTGGCCACGTTCACGCCGACGCCGGAGGCGAGCATGCCGTCGTAGTCGGCATCGTCCGAGCTCACGGCGTGCTCGATCGCGCCGCTGCGGCCTTCCAGGTCTAGGCTGACGATGTCCTCGGTGACATCGCCCGCCACGTCGAAGGTGTCGTTGCCCTTGCCGCCGATGATGGTCGTGATGACGCCCGCGCGGGTGCTCTGGACGAAGAAGTGGTCGTCGCCTTCCAGGCCGTCGACGTCCAGCGCCTCCATGTTGTCGTAGCGCACGTTCAGGCCGGCGCCGTACACGCCTTGGTCGGTGATGACGAAGTCGTCGCCGAACTCGGTGCCGATCACGACCACCTTGTCGAAGCCGGCGCCGCCGTCCAGGTCGACCGGCGCGTTGATGTTGTACATCACCGTGTCCGTGCCCTCGCCGCCGATGGCCTGCGTCGTGCCCTCGGTGGACAGGCCGGGCTGGTCGACCAGCGCGAAGGCGCGCACCACGAAGACGTCGTTGCCGTCGTTGCCTTCCAGGCGCAGTTCGGCCTTGTTGCTGTAGACGGTGAACTCGTCGTTGCCCGTGCCGCCGTACGCGGTGAGCGCGAAGGTGGCGCCGCGGCTCAGGAAGCCGGCGGTCGTCGCTATCGTCGAGAAGGCGTCGCCCGCCGCCACCGTGCCGCCCGGGGCGGGCAGCGAGACGCGCGGCGAGCCGTACATCTGGCCGACCTGCACCTCGTCGTCGCCGGCGCCGGCATCCAGCGTCGTGAGCGTCGCGTTGTCGTCGACGGCGAAGAAGTCGTCGCCGCCGAAGCTGCGCACGATCAGCCGCGAGTTGATGTTCTCGTCGTAGTTGATGCGCTCCACGTCGCCGTGCGCCTGGTTGCGCACGTCGGACACGGTGCCATGCAGCAGGGCCACGAAGGCCGGCGTGTTGGCCGCCACCGGCGCCGACATGCCCTCGGTGAGCGCCTCGACCCGGCGCAGCAGGAAGACGTCGGCCTGCCCGCTGCCCTCGATGGTCAGCGTGTCCAGCCCGTCGGCCTTGCCGCCGCTGTCGAGCGCGTTGACGATGTAGTCGTGCGTGCCGCCGGCCAGGCTGCCGTGCGTGCGGACGATGTAGGTGTCGGTGCCGCCGCGGCCGTCCATGTCGACCGTGTCGCGGACCAGCGCGTTCGTCGCGTCGTCCAGGCGGTCGCGCACGCTGGTGAGCGTGGTCATGTGGTCCACGATCAGCGTGTCGTCGCCTTCCAGGAACCCGTCGGTGTCGCCCAGCATGCGGACATGCCCGCTCACCGCGGTGGGCCGCAGCGTCAGCACGTCGTCCTGGCGCTCGCCGGCCAGCTCGATCTCGTTGGCCGCCAAACTGCCTTCCACGGTCAGCGTGGTTCCGGTGGCGTCGTTGTTGCCGTCGTCGCCTTGGCCGGTGTGCACGGTCAGGTGCCTGCCGGCGGAGGCGCTGGTGCCGGCGTGGAGATACGCGTCGTCGCCGGCCTGCACGAGCATGTCGCCCGACGCGGAAATCGACGCGCCCGCCTCCATCACGAAGTCGTCCGCGGTCCCGGGGTTGTCGCGCACGGACAGGATGCCGTCGCCGGCCTGCGCCGTGACCGTGCCGATGTACAGCGTGCCGGCGGTCTCGGTGACGTTCAGGCTGAAGGAGGCCTCGGCGTCCAGCCGGCCCTTGGACGGGTTGGACGAATCGATCTCCAGCGCGTCGCCCGGGGTGCCGATGCTGCCGCCGTTCGCGTCCAGCGTGATGTTGCGGCCGGTGACGTTGTTGCCCAGGTCGGCGTTGGCGTCGAGCAGCGAGCCCGCCGAGGTGACCAGCGACACGTCGTCCGTCTTGCTGCGCACCTTGTCGATGCGCATCGCGCCCGCGGTCTCGATCATGTAGACCGTGGACAGCGCCAGCGCGTTGACGGTGCCGGCCACGCCGCCGAAGGAGGTGTCGATGTCGAGCGGGTTCAGCGCGTTGCCGATCTCGCCCGCCTTCGCCTCCAGCACGAGGCTGATGGCCTCGATGTCGGCGCCCGCGTCGGCGTAGCGGTCGGAGATGCTGTCGTCGGCCAGGATGTCCACCGTGCCCTCGCGCGCGGAGAGCAGGCCGATGTTCACGTCGCCCTGCACCGTCAGCGTGACGTCGCCGTGGGTGGAGCTGAAGGTGGTGATGTCCAGCGTCGCCGGGCTGTTGAGGAAGACGTCGCCGCCCGCCAGCCCGGAGAGGTCGCCGCCGACCTGCACGTCGAAGAAGTTGCCCGCCGTGCCGATGGCGCCGCCCGCGCCCAGGTAGAGGTCGCCGGTCTCCACGTTGACGATGGGCCCGGCCACGTCGTCGAAGGCATCCCGGATGTTGCCCTGGGCGACGAGCCGGCCGCCCAGCGTGGCGTCCACGCGCTCGACCGTCATGTTGCCCGAGGTGACCTCGATCTCGGCGTGCGCCTGGGTCGTGACCCGCGCCACGTAGAGGCTGCCGATCGCCTGCGGCGTGCTGTCGATGGTCAGGGTGCCGTTCGCCTGCTGCAGCAGGATGTCGCCCGTCGCGTCGGCGTACAGCTTGCCGTTGCCGCCGACCGCGATGCGCATGGCCTCGCCGGGGCTGTCGCCGCGGATCACGCCGTTGCTGGCGAGCGTCAGGTCGCCGAAGGTGCCGATGGCGGCGAAGCCGTCCACCCCGGCGTCGATGATGTCGCCGGCGGACTTGATCTGCACGTCGCCCTTGCCGCGCACGCTGGCGATCGCGAGGTCGTCGTCGCTCTCGAGCGAGACGCTGCCGTCGGCCAGGGCCGTGAGCACGCCGTCCACGTGCACGTCGACGTCGTCCTGCAGCCGCAGCGCGACGCGTTCCAGGTTGGTCTTGTCCAGCACCAGCTGGCCGTTCTGCAGCGCGTCCGTGCCCGTGTCGTCGTTCGAGCGGTCGGCCGTGACCAGCGTCCAGCGCGCCTCGTTGGCGAACACCTCGTTGCCCAGGTCCAGGTTGCCCGACGTCCCGAGGTACTGGTACAGGCCGTAGCTGTGGCTGTCGAATTCGACCAGCACGTAGCCGTCGTGGGCCACGAAGACGGAGGACGGCGCGTCCGACCGGCTGGTGCCGGTGAACACGTAGGTGATGTGCTGCCAGCGGCTCGCATCGCCGAAGTCGGCGTTCCGCAGGTGGCTGCCGTCGGCGCCGCTCGCGCCGATGTAGCGGTAGGTCGCGTACTGGCGCCCGTAGACGTCGCTGGCCGTCGCCGTCGCGAGCAGTTCCTTCTCGGCGCTGCTCAGGCCGGAGAAGCCGCCGGTGAGCGACAGCACCGTGGCCGGGTTGCTGCGGCCGATGCTGCCGCTGCCGTCCACGGCGATCAGCGTCACGTTGGCGCCGACGACGTTGAGCGACTCCGGCGCGGCCTGCACCGGGTCCTGGCCCTTGAACTCGGCCAGCGGGTACAGGTAGCTGTAGAGGCCCGGCGACACGGGGAAGTTGAACGCTTCCGGATCGATGTCGTTGGTCGGGTCGGTGTCGAAGTACACCGTCTCCTGCCTGGCCACCAGCCGGTGGCCGATGCCGGTGACGCCGTCGCCGCCGTCCACCAGGTCCACCGAGAGCGCGATGGCCTCGCCCGCCGCGGCGTCCTCGGCGGTGAGCGCGAGCGAGAAGGTGCCGTCCGGCCGCGCGATCAGGAAGTAGCTGTGGCCTTCCTCCAGGCCGCCCAGCGCCTTGCCCGTGGCGCCGTCGTGGACGTACGTGACCTCCTGCAGGTCCGCCAGCGTGTTGTCGTCGCCCAGGTCCAGCACCAGCTCGCCGGCCACCGTGACCGGCGCCGCCGCGGATTCGGCCCGGAAGCGGATCGCCTCGACGCCGTTCAGCTGGTCGATCATCTTCTGCTGCTGCGGCGTGAGCGGGTCGCTGTTCGCCAGCTGCGGCAGTTCGAGGTTGTAGTCGAGGATGGAGCCGCTGCTGGTGCGCAGCGTGACGTCGCCGCCCGCCTCCACCGAGGCCGTGCCGCTGAACTGCGTGGGCAGCACCAGCCGCAGGTCGCCCGCGGTTTCGTGGATGTTGATGTCGTCGCCCGCGCGCGCCGCGAAGTACGTCGAGTCGACGTTCAGCGCGTTGGCGCCGCCGATGTCGGCCGTCGCGCCCGTGGCCGCCAGTTCGACGCGGATGCCCTTCACCAGGGTGTCCGCCGGGTTGCCGGCGGTGAGGATGCCGTCGGTGGCGATGATGGTCGTGTTCCCGCCCGTGCTGACCACCTCGCCCAGGCGCAGCGCGCTGGTGTTGGCCGTCTGCCCCGGGGCGAGCTCGGACGTGCCGAGGTCGGCCACGCCCGTGATGTGGATGTCGCGGCCGGCGTGCACTTCCAGCTGGCCGACGCCGCCCTCGACCACCAGCCGGACGTCCTGTCCCGCGGTGACGGTGGGCGCGTCGTTGAAGATCGCCGTGGTGTCGGTGCCCGTCACCGAGCCTTCGGCGGAGCCGAGCGTGATCGAGCCGCCGTTGGCGACCGTCACGTTGCCCTCGATCTGCAGGCCCGTGCGGCTGCTGACCTCGATGGTGGATCCGGTGTTGCCCCGGAAGCCGATGTCGATGTCGTAGTCGGCCTTCAGCGCGTGGGTGTAGTAGTCCTTCTTGCCCTCGACGACCGTCACCTCGGTGTGCTGCGTCTTGGTGCGCAGCCAGCCGCCGCCGGTCTCCCACTGCTTCGCGGTGAGGGTGTAGTTCAGGAAGTCGCTGCTGAAGTCGGCGCTGCCTTCCGAGCCGGCGCCCTGGTCGATCCAGCGGTCGGTGTCGCCGTAGTTCTCCTCGGGCAGCACCGCCTCGCCGGTGAAGTTGGCGAGGTAGATGTGGCCCACCGTGCCGCCGGTGCCACCCGCCGTGCCGACCCGGTAGACGCGCGTCGCGCCGGCCGTGACGTCGACGTCGCTGTCGGCGATGCGCGAATAGGTGATGGCGTAGGCCTTGTCCACGGCCACCGTGGGCGTGTCCGCGTCGGTGCTGCCGTTGCCCGTGAGGGCCTCGGATTCCAGCAGCGGGGCGGCGTCCTTGAATTCGATCGTCCGCCACTTGTAGGAGTTGTCGCCCGACAGCCAGTCTTCCAGGTCGGTGTCGCCGCCGAACAGGTTGAAGCTGTTGCGCTCGTACTTGGTGACGGTGGTCTGCGTGAACTCCTGGCCTTCGGTCCACACGTAGTGCAGGCCCGGGCGGGTCTCGTACTTGTCCACGGCGCCCACCGGCCCCGCCTGCGGGGTGTAGGTGATGTAGCCGATCGTGTCGCCGTCCTGCACGGTCGTGCCCAGCGTCGCGTCGAACACCTCCTTGGTGACGCTGCCCGCCGTGAACGTGTACTCGGTCTTGGCGCTGTCGGTCGCGGAGCCGTTGTCGATCCGCGCCGTGTCGATGATGGTGATCTTGCCGACGCGGTTCTTCGTCGTGTCGATCCGGTTGACGACCAGCTTGTACTTGCTGTCGTTGCTGATGTCGACGTTCGCGTAGCCGTACGCGGCCACGATCTTGCCGCCGCCGGTGCTGAGGATCTGGCCGGCGAGGATCACGCGGCCGCCCTCGGGCACGATGTCGTCCACCACGATGGCCTGCTGCGCCGCGTCGAAGTGCGCGCGCACCGGGATGGCCTCGTCGCCGAAGTCGACGCCGGTGAGCGGGTCGCCGTGCGCGTCCACCAGTTCGTCCGTCGCGCCCGGCACGAAGTCGGCGCCGATGTGCAGTTCGACGTCCTGGGCGCCGCTCTGGATCAGGCCGTTGATGTCGAGGAAGCGGGCGGTGATGGCGATGGTGCCCTGGGCCAGGATGCGGGCGCCCTGGGCGGCGATGGCGCTGTCCAGGTTCATGTCGGTGTCGAGCACCGGCGAGCCGAACAGCGGGGGCGGGCTCGCGCCCATCACGTCCGCGGCGTTGTTGAACGAGAGCGAGTCCGGGCTGCCGTCGTTGTTGTACACCGCGCGGCGGAGATAGTCGAAGTCGATCAGCTGCCGCGGGTCCTTGCCCGTGTGGAACCAGTCGTCCGAATTGAGCGTGAAGTCCTTGAACGCGGTGATGGTCACCGGGTTGCCGCGGATCTCGCCCGAGACGGTGATGCTGCCCTCCATGTTGTTGATGGTGACGGCGCCCGTCTCGTTGATCACGTCGCCGACGATGTACAGGTCCTGGTCGAGCGTCGGCTCCGGCAGGCCGCCCAGGTCGAAGGCGCCCTGCTGGTTCTGGACGATGGAGATCGTCTTGTCGCCGCTGCCGGAGGCTCCCGTCAGGGCCACGTTGTTGAAGTACACGTTGCCGGGCGCCAGCACGGTGTAGGCGCCGTTGATGGAGGTGACCACGCGGCTGTCGTTGATCACCGCGTCGTGCACGGTCATCGTGAACGGCGAGTTGTTCAGGATGTCGATCCTGGCGCCGGCATGGGCCGTGATGTCGCCCGCGGTCACGCGGTTCTGCACCGCCGCCAGGGAGGCGGCGTCGGCCTCGACGAACACCGAACCCGGCGAGGCGTAGACGTCCGGCAGGTCGACGAACAGGATGTCCAGTTCGCGCCGCACGGACGGCTGGATGCCGGGCGTGTCCGGGTCGCCGTCCACCAGCAGACCCAGTTCCTCCAGGGCCTCGTTGATCAGGTCCAGCTGGACCTGGTACCGCGCGATCGCCTCGGCGTTGCTGGCGTGGCTGGTCATCCAGGCCACCACCTTGTCGCGCTGCTCCAGCAGCACGTTGCCCAGGTTCTTGTAGACCAGCGTCGGCGCGTCCATCTCCACCGGCTTGATCACGAAGAACTTGCCGGTGAGCGCGTTGCGGATCGTCGCCGTCGCGTTGCTCTCGTACACCGTCACGGTGTCCGGGTTCATCAGCGTGCCGTCGTTCGCCCGGGCGTCCGCCAGCGAGCTCATGTGGCGCCAGCGCGCGGTGTTCGTGAAGTCCTCGTTCTCCAGGATGATCTCGGTGGAGAGGTCGGACACCGGCACCCACTGGTAGTAGTCGCCCGCGATCCCGGCGCCGAAGGAGCCGGCCACCAGGTGCACGACGGTGCCGGTGTTGATGTTGAACGGGATCGTCGCCAGGTCCAGCGCCGCGTATTCGTAGGCGATGTCGGAGTCGATGCCGAGGGCGGCCTTCTGCGTCGCGTTCAGCTGCTGTCCCAGCGTGACGCCGGCCGGCAGCGCCGAGATCGGCTTGATGTGCAGCAGGGACTGGTTGTTGACGCCGGCCTCGACCGAGGCCGTGCTGGCGATCGTGACGACGTTGCTGCTGCTGGTGTCCGGGTTGTCGTCCACGGAGACGCCGTAGGGCACGAGCGACAGCGACAGCACGTCGCCGCTCTCGTGGCCGCGCGCGTTCCCGCCGATGCCCTCGATCGAGCGCAGGTAGACGTTCTGCAGGCCCTGCACCTTGGTGTTGCCCTGCACCGAGATGTTGTTGTGCTCGTGCAGCGTGACGTCCGCGATGGGCACCCCGATCGCCGGCAGCAGCGAGTAGGCCTGCACGTTGGCGTTGGCGTAGCCGTCGCTGATGTTCACCTGGCCGCTGGAGTCGCGGCCGGCGAACAGCTTGACGTCCTTGCCCTTCACCGTGGCGTTGTTCAGCAGGATGTCATTGCGCGTGTCGAGGTTGGTGAGGGCGACGGAGCCGCCGGCGCCGGTGATCGCCACCGCGATCGTGGTGTCCACGTCCGTGCGCGCGTAGGCGTTGGAGCGGGTCGTGATCTCCACGTCGCCGGCGATGCTGCGCACCGTGGCGCCGTTGAGGTTGACGACCGAGCGCGTGTCCGCGGAGATGTCGGACTTGCCGAGCGAGATGCCCAGGGCGCCGTACGCCTCGGTCTCGACCTGGTCGAGCGCCTCGATGTCGGTGAAGCTTTCCAGCCGCAGCACGCCGGGGCTGGCGTTGCTGCCGTCGGACAGGAGCACCGCGCCGCCGGCCACGTCGATGCGGGCCTCGAACGCGTCGAGGTTCGTGCCGACGTCGGTGGAACTGAGCAGGGCCGTGACGCCGCCGAGGGACACGGAGGCCGAGGCCAGGTTGGTCTCGCCCAGGTTCTGGTAGTGCGTCTTGTCGAAGGCGTTCTTCGCGCTGACCACGATGTTGGTGGCCGTGACCTGCGCGTTGCTGCCGATGCTCACCAGGGCGTCGCCGGTCGCCGTGACATCGGCCTGGGCGCCGCCGCCCGTGGCCAGGCCGAACTGGAGCGCCTCGGACTTGATGTCGAGGTTTTCCTCGTTGATCGAGCGCAGGTTCACCGACTCCGAGCTGATGGTGGCGTTCGCGCCGATCCGCACCAGCGTTCCCTGGTCGCTGTCCACCTCGGCCACCGCGCCCGTGACGGCGATGGCGCCGCCGCCGGCGGCCTGCCCGAAGGCGAGGCCGGTGTCTTCGCTGTGCGCCTCGAAGGTGACGTACCGGGCGTCGCCGATGCTCGCGCCGTTCTCCATCACCGCCTGCACCTCGGAGGTGCTGTCGCCGGCGCCGATGTCCACGGTCGTGACCATGCCACCCACGGCGATGCCGCCGACGGTGACGCCGTGGCCCGTGGCGTGGCCCACGTTGGTCATCGTGGCCTGCACCAGCACGTCGTCGTCCGTCGCGGTGGTCGACGTCGCGCCCAGCGTGGCCGTGGCCGTGCCGTCCAGGTTGGCGTCGGCGTAGTTGACGCCAACGGCGATGAGGCCGCCCGCCAGCGCGAAGGTCTCGGCGTCCGCCGTGTTGTCGGCGTCGGCCGTGAGCGTCAGGGACTGCGCCGTGACGCTGGCGTCGGACCGCACGGTGACGCTGCCGCCGGCGTGCGCGTCGGTGATGCTCAGGCCCACGCCCACGGTTCCCAGGCCCACGCCCGCGGCGGTGGATTCGCTGGTGTTCACCGCGTTGCCGATGACGCTCACGCCGCCGCCGGCCTGGATCGTCCCTTCGATCGCCGCCGTGACGGTGGCGACCGCGTCCGAGTAGGCGACAGCGCCCGAGGCGCCGATCAGCGCCCCGCCCGAGCCGGCCAGCGCCGTGGCGACGGCGCCGTCGCCGCTGCCCACGTTGTGCCGCGCGCGGAAGCGCACCTGGCCGCTGCCCGACGTGGTCGTCACCGTGCTGCCGCTGCCCAGCGTGGCCGTGACGGCCGGGGCCAGGTTGGCGAAGACGAAGGAGCCGGCCAGCGCGCCGACGCCGCCGGAGAAGCCTTCGACCTGGCCCTTGGCGTCCATGTGCGTGTCGGCGTCCACGGTCACGCTGCCGCTGGTGCGGATGTCCGCGCCCGAGCGGACTTCCGCCACGACTTCCGGCGTGACGTCGACGAAGGCGAAGTTGATGCTGCCCGCCACGGCGCCGACGCTCAGCCCGAAGGCCGTGACCTCCGTGGTGACCGTGGACGCCGCGTTGGCGGCCAGGCTGCCCACCGTGTCCGCGCCCTGCCCGATCTGCACGTCGCAGCCGACGTAGGCCAGGGTCTCGGCCACGCCCTCCGCCGTGTTGTCGACCTCCAGCTTGGCGAACGAGGCGCCGACCGCGGCCGCGCCCGCCGTCAGGGCGGGCGTGAGCACGTGGAAGTCCTGGTCGGTGATCGCGTCGATGTCGATCGCGCCGGCCTTGCTGACCGTGGCGCCGTTGGAGATGCCCGCGCTGCTGGTGCTGGCGTCCGTGACCACGGCCACCGCCGCGCCCAGGCCGACGAAGCCCGCGCCGCCGGCGAGCGACAGGACGTTCACGTCCTCGTCGAGGTCGCTCAGGATGCGAAGCGTGCCGCCCGCGCTCAGCGAGCCGCCCGCCGCGGCGGTCACGTTGGAAGCGAGCGTGACCACGGTGACGCCGGCGCCGCCGCCGACGACACCCGCGGCGACACCGCCCGTGACGAGGTCGATCTCCACGTCCTCGACCGCCCGCACACGGATCGCGCCCGTGTCGGACGCGACCTGCGCGTTGCTGGCGATCAGCGCGGACGTGCCGTGGATCTCCGCCGGCCCGGCACCGAGCGCCGCGGCCACGTCGGCGGCCGACAGGCGCGAGCTGCTCATCGAACCGGCACCGCTGTTGACGATGCCGGCCAGGCGGCCGTCGCTCGTCTTCTCCGCGTCGGGATCGTCGGACGGCGTGTCGCCGAAGGCCCCGTCGAGCTGTCCGCTGACGGTGCTGGAGGCGTTCTGCCCCTGTTGCGCCGCGTCCTCGTCGGCCGACGGGCCGCTGTCGTCCTCGCTGAGCACCAGCGCGTTGTCGTGCTGGCCCTCGTTGCCGTCCTCGTCGTTGTCCGAATAGTTCTGCGACAGCGCGGAACCGATCGACCAGACCGAGACGGAGGCCGCGACGCCGACGACGCCGCCGGCACCCGAAAGCACGAAGCCGTCCAGGTCCTTGATCGCCAGCGCGTTGACCTCGATGTCATGCACCGCCCGCACCTGCGCGTCGCCGAGCACCTGCGCCGTGGTGTCGTTGTTCACGACGCCGACGGTGACGGCCGCGCCGACGCCCACGAAGCCGCCGGCGAGCGCCCCGGCGAAGGTCGTCATGCGCGCCGCGTTGGCCGCGCCGACGTACACGCCCTGGTCGGGGTCGGCCGTGCTGTTGTCGCCCTGGTTCACCTCGGCGTTGCCGATGAAGGCCCGGGTGTCGGAATCGAGCACCGTGACGGTCACGGCGCCGGACACGCCGACGAAGCCGCCGGCCGCCGCCACGCCGATGTGCAGCAGGTCCTCGCTGCTGGCCGCCTGCACGACCAGGCCGTGCCGCGTCCCGCGGCTGAAGTCGTCGGCCGCGTCGCCGCCCTGCAGCGTGCCGGTGAAGACGCCGCTCGTTCCGGTGCCGGCGCCCAGCGCCTGCACTTCGGCGCCGTTGGCGACCGAGGCTTCCGTGTCCTTGTTGATCACGGTCACGCCCACCGAGGCGCCCACGCCCACGAAGCCGGCGCCCAGCGCGCCGGCGATGAGGGTGTGCTTCGTGTCGTCGGTCGCCAGCACCACGGCATCGCCGCCGGCGGACACCGTGCCGGCCAGCGTGGCCGTGGTGGTGTTGTCGATCGACAGCACGCTGACGCCGCCGCCCACGCCCACCGTGCCGGCCGCCAGGCCCATGCCGATCATCAGCAGGTCTTCCGAGGCGTGCGCCTGCACGCGCACGTCGTCCACCGCCTTCACGTCCGCCGAGGCGTCGATGCTCGCTTCCGTGTCCATGGACAGCACGGTCACGTCCACGCCCGGGGCGACGCCCGCGCCGCCGCCGAAGCCGGCACCCGCGGCCAGCGCGACGTGGTGGAAGTCGCTGCCGGCGCTCACCGCGACGGTCTGCAGGCTGTCCGCGCCGGTCGGGTCGCTGTTCACCTGCGCGCCCGTGCCGATGTAGGCACGGGTGTCGGTGTCCACCACGTTGACGGCCGCGGCCACCGCCACGCCCGCCGCACCGCCGGCCGCCAGCGCGGCCGAGTAGGTCTCGATGTCGTCGCGGTTGGTGGCCGAAACGGCCACGCCCCGCACCATGGTCGTCGTCGGCGTCAGGTTGCGCTGGCCGGGGAGGGCCTGCGTGCCGCCCTCCTCGTCGCCGTTGGTGTCGACCTCGCCCACGTCCGGCGTGCCGACTTCGCCGCCGCTCTTGAGCGAATCGACGTCCTGCGACGGCACGTCCTGGGCTTCCAGGATGGCGATCTTCTGGATGGCGTGGTCGGTGCCGACGCCGCCGGCCGTGAGGTTGACGCGGTTCGTGCCGGCCACGGCGTCCTCGCGGCTTTCGTAGAAGCTCGCCTTGTTGCCGTTCATGCGCACGAAGTAGCGGCCGCCCTCTTCCAGGCCGCCGACCGACACGTTGTCCTTGCCGCGGCCATGGTGGTAGGTGACGGCGTCGCCCGTCGCGAAATCGTTCGCGCCGAGGTCGATCTCGTCGGTGCCGGTGTTCACGGCGCCCACGCCGAAGGTCGCGCTGATCGCCGGCGCGTCGGCCACGAAGCTCTCGCCGAACGCGCCCGTGTTGGCCGCGAGGCCCGTCGCGCCCAGGCCGGTGACGGCGGCGCCGTCGCCGATGAAGGCTTCGGTGGTCTTGGTGATGACGCTCACCGTGGCGGCCGCGCCGACGCCGGCCGTGCCGCTGACGGCGATGGTCGCCACGACCTTGTCCATCTCCGTCCGGTCGTCGGCGGCGATGCGCACGGTGCCCTGGGCGACCACGTCGCCGGCACCGGCCGACGCCGTGCCGTCGGCCGGGTCGTCGCCGATGAAGGCGCGCGTGGTGATGTCCAGCACGTGCACGCTCGCGTTGACGCCGATGCCGCCGGTGCCGCCCAGCGCCAGGCCGGCGGCGACCGAGGTGACGTCCTCCGACGAGGCCGCGTTCACGTCGATGTTGCCGTCCACGTGCGAAGTCACGCCCGAGCCCATCGAGGCGGTCGTGTCCTTCACCAGCGACAGCGCGTCCGCGCCGACGGCGATGCCGGCGGTGCCGCCCACGCCGACCGAGCCGGCGACCGAGACGATGGTCGTGGCGTCGCTCGCGCGCACGGCCAGGCCCGGCCTGCCGGCGGCGACGCCGTTCCCGGCATTCACCTCCGCGCCGTCGCCGATGGTCGCGCGCGTCGTTTCCTCCAGGATGTTGATGGTCGGCGCGACGCCGAGGCCCACCGAGCTGGCGGCCGCGCCGGCGGCCGTGACGGCGATCAGTTCCTCGGTGGAGGTCGCCTGCACCGTGATGCCGGTCGTGCCGGCGGCCTCGGCATGGTTGTCGCTGCCGATGCGGGCCTCGACGGTGTCGAGGTGCACCATCGTCGTGTTGGCGACGCCGACGCCGGCGCTGCTGCCGACGCCGATGGCCCCGCCGATCATCAGGGAGTCGAAGTCGCCCTGGGCGCTCACCTCGATGTCGCCGCCGGCCGTGAGCGTCGTGCCCGCGCCGTCCTCGACGTAGGCCTGGGTCTCGGTCGTGAGCACCTGCACGGCGATGGAGGCCGCGACGCCGGCGCTGCTGGTGCTCAGGCCGAAGGTGGCGGCGATGGAGGTGATGTCCTCGGCGGACGAGGCCTGCACCTTGATGTCGCCGGCCGTCGCTTCCAGGTCGGCGTCGTTGCCCACCCAGGCCGTCGTGTGGCGGACGATCACGCCGACGTCGAGCCCGATGCCCACGCCCGCATTGCCCGTGGAGCCCGCGAGGCCGCCGGCGGCGCTGAACAGGGTGATCTCGTCGCTGGCCGAGACGGTGATGTCGCCGGTGTCGGCCGTGACCTGGGCGCCGTCATCGATCTTCGCGTGGGTCTCCACGAGGTAGACGTTGACGCTGGAGGAGCCGCCGACGGCCGTGCCGCCGCCGGAGGCGGCCACGCCGGCCGCGAAGCTGCTGACCCCGACGGTGCCGATCACCGGCAGTTCCTCGCTCTTGGGCGCGAGCGAGGCGTCCGCCTCGACGCTCACGGAGCCGCTGGCCTGCACGGTGGCGTCCTCGCCGACGCTCGCGCGGGTGTCCATGCGGTCGACGATGTTCAGCGCCACGGCGATGCCGACGCCGGCGCCGCCGCTGCTGGTGCTGAGCGCGGCGCCGCCCGCGATGTTCTGGATCTCGTTGTGGCTGGTGGCGGTGGCGGTGACGTCGCCGCCGGTGGCGTCCAGCGTCGCCCGGTCACCGATCGTGGCCGCGGTCTCCACGTCCACGATGTTGATCGACACCGAGCCGCCGATCGCGTTCTGCTTGGCGGCCGCGCCCGCGAGCGCGCGGGTCTGGAAGGTGTTGGTGCCGTCGCCGGCCATCCCGGCTTCGACCGTGATGCTGGCGGCGCTGAGTTCGGCGTCCTCGCCGACCTCCGCCGTGTTCGACAGGAGCGCGATGTTGAGGCTGACGCCGCCGGCCACGCCGGTGGATGCCTTGGCGTTCGCCGCCGTGGAGAGACCCTGGGCCACGGTGTCGGCCACCGCGCTGGAGCCCACGGTCAGGTCGCCGCTGGCGCTGATCGTCACGTCGTGGGCGATGCTCGCGTGCGTGTCGGCGTCGAGGTAGTTCACGCCGATGGACGCCGCGACGGCGGGTCCCTGGCTCGCCTGCTGGCCGGACTGGCTGCCGGAGTTCTGGTTGGCGCGGTCGCTGCCGCTGCTCTGCGCATCGGACGCCGGGCGCGCCGTCGTGCCGGCGCGGTTGGTCGCGTAGCCGGACTGCGCGTTCGTCTCCTGCTCCGAGTCGCGCGAATCGTTGTTCTCCTCGTCCTTGCTCGATGCGCCCGAGGCGCTGGCGCGGCCCAGGGCCTGCACATCGGCCTGCGAGGCGGCGGTCACGTCCACCTGGGCCGCGCCGCTGAAGCTGCGCTCCAGTTCCGCCTCGGTGTCGTTGACGACGATGTTCAGCGCCACCGCCACGCCGACGGCGGCGTTCTTGCCGGCGGCGGTGCCGCTGCCGGTGGTCAGCACCGTGCTGTCCAGGCTGGCGGTCGCCGCCAGGTCGCCGGAGAGCGTGATGGTGTCGGGCGTCCCGGCATCGCTGCCCACGTGGGCGCGGGTGGTGTTCTCCACCACCGCGATCGCGACCGAGGCGCCGACGCTGGTGCCGCCGCCGCTGGCGCCGTTCTCGGCCGTCGTCAGCGCGGCGCTGTCCGCATCCGCCGTCACCACGAAGTGGCCCGTGCTGCCGGACACCTGCTCGCCGTCCTCGACCTCCGCAATCGTGTCGGCCAGCAGGATGTTCAGCGCGAAGGAGGCGCCGACGCCGACGCTGCTGCCTCCGGCGCCGCCGGTCACGCCGGAGGGCTTCGCCGTGACGAAGCCTTCCGCCGCGCTGGCGGCGTGGATGTCGACGTTGCCGCCGGTGAGCGTCACCGTCGCGGCGTCGGGCGTCGGCGCGTTCGCCGCGTCCTCGTCGTAGCCGACGACCGCCAGCGAGTCGACGTTCGCCACGCTGATCGCCACGGAGCCGGCCACGCCGATCTTGCCGCCGCTCGCGCCCGACTGCGCCTCGGCGCGCATCGAGCTGGCCGCGTCGACCAGCTTCTGCGACGCGCCGCCGGCGGACGTCAGCTTGATGGCCTTGCCGGCGAGCGCGTCCTCGCGGCTGGCCGCGAGCTCGGCGCGGTCGCCGTCGAGGATGATCACGTAGTAGGTCTGGCCGTTCGCCAGGCCGCCGGCGGTCGCGCCGCCGCCGTTGTCGTAGCGCACGGCGTCGCCGGTGCGCAGCTGGTGGCCCTCGTCGAGGTCGATGACCCGGCGCTGCGCGGAGTCGAAGCTGGCCTCTTCCTGCTCGAAGCCGAGCAGGCCGCCGTACTCCAGCTTGTGCCCGGTGCCCGTGCCCTGGCTGGTGAGGTCCACGCGGCCCTCGCTGCCGCCGTCCTTGGCGCGCGACTCGCCTTCCTCGTCGCTGCTGCCCTCGTACAGGACGACCTTGCCGCCGTCCTCGACCCGCGCGTAGTAGTCGTGGCC
Organism: Ramlibacter sp. bp-362; assembly: GCF_054956735.1. Lineage (NCBI taxonomy): Bacteria > Pseudomonadati > Pseudomonadota > Betaproteobacteria > Burkholderiales > Comamonadaceae > Ramlibacter > Ramlibacter sp. bp-362. The sequence goes on along the minus strand of NZ_JBUDXE010000011.1, from coordinate 66,281 downwards.
GTCGGTGAGGCCGCCGATCGCCGTCCCGCTGCCGTTGTGATAGGTGACCTTGTCGCCCGTCTTGATCGTGTGGCCGAGGCCGATGAAGAGCGTGTCGGCCGAGGTGTCGACCAGGTTCACCTGGGTCGGCGTGAAGTCCACCTCCCGGTCGGCCATCGTCGCTTCGACGGTGAGGCCGTCGGCGGTGATCGTCGAGCCGGCGCCGATCGTCGCCACGTTGTGCACCGTGCCGACGTTCACCGCGACGCCGACGCCCACGCCGGTGCCGCCGCTGCTGGTGACGGCGCTGCCGTCGGCCGTGGCCACCGCGTCGGTGAGGTTGGACGCCTGCAGCACCACGGCGCCCGTGCCGCCATTGCCGGCGGTGACCTGGCTGAATTCGGGCAGCGACGCGCGCGAGGTGGACGTCGCCACCGTCACGGCGACCGCACCCGCGACGCTCACTGACCCGCCCGAGGTGTCGGACGAGGCCGCGTCGGTCTGGTTGGCGCTGCCGTTGCCGCCCCCGTTGGCGCTCGAGCGGCTCTGGGCGAAGTCTTCCTGGTTGCCGACCTGCTCGTCGGTCTCCTCGGAGCTCTCGTCCTCGCCTTCGCCGCCGGCCACGCTGGCGTGCGCGTCCGCGCGGTTGATGGAGACGGTGCGTGCGAGGAACTGCACGGCGCCCGCCGCCGTGATGTCGCGCGCGGTGGTCGCCACGGCGGAATCGTTGGCGATGGTGAGCGCCAGCGAGATGCCGACGCCGGTGTCGCCGGATTCGGTGTCGCCCTGGGCGTCGGTGAGCGTCTCGCCCTCGTGGCTGGCGCTGGCCGTGAGCGTGCCGCCGAGGGCCAGCACGGGATCGTCCGACGCCGCGTCGAGGAGTTCGGCGCGCGTGTCGTTGTCGGAATAGGAAATCGCGATGACGGGCGTGACCGCCGTCTTGCCGGCGGCGCCGCCTTCGGCGGCCGTCTCCATGGCATTCGCGGAGTCGGCCGAGAGGCCCAGGTCGTGGCCGCTCGCGAGCACCACGCCATCGCCCAGCAGGGCGTCGGTGTCCGTCTCGCCGATGTTGAGCGCCACCGAGGCGCCCACGCCGATGCTGCCGCCGCCCTCCTGCTTGCCGGTGGCCTTGGCCGTGTTCGAGACCTTGTTGCTCGCCTCCAGGCTGGCGTCGCCCGCCGCGCCCAGCGTGAGCGTGGCGCCGTCCGCCACCTTCGCGCTGGTGCGGCTGATGCCGATGTTGATCGCGAGCGCGCCGGCCACGCCGGTGTCGGCGCCGCTGGAACCGGAGGTGGCGGAGGCCTCGAAGGCCTGGACCTGGTTGCCGCCGGCCTCCGGCACGATGGCCCGGACCACCAGGCCGTCGGCCGTCACGGTGCTGTCGCCCAGCAGCGCCTCGTTGGTGACCGTGGCGACGTTGACCGCCACGGCGACCCCGATGCCGGTGCCCGTCGGGCCGCCGCCCGTCTCGAAGCCATGCCCGGTGCCCGTCGCCGGGTCCGTGCCCAGGTCCACGCGGCCGTCGGTGCCGCTGCCGTTCGCGTGTTCCTCGGTGTCGAACAGCTGCACGTCGTTGCCGTCCACGCGCAGGTAGTAGGCGTGCCCGTCCTCCAGGCCGTCCACCGCGGTGCCGCCCGGATCCTTCCGGTAGATCACCTTGTCGCCGGTTTCGAAGCCATGCCCCGCGCCCAGCGTGATCGTCTCGTTCGACGCATTCACGGCGCCGGCGGCGGTGGGATCGAACTCCACCGTGTGCGCCATGACGGTGCTGGCGTCGGCGATCGCCTTCGCGTCGGCCTGGTTCTCCGACTGGATCGTCAGCACGCCGTCGGTCCCGGCCGTGCCGGTGGTGAGGGTGAGGCCCGCGGCGACATTCGCGCGCGCGGTCGCGGACTCGATGCCCACCGCGACGGCGCCGGCGACCTGCACCTTGCCGCTCGAGGTCTCGGCCGAGGCGCCCTCGGTGCCGGGGGTCTCGGAATCGGAGCCGGCATCTTCCGCGCGGCCGGCGGCGAGGTCGCGGTTGGCCGCGACCTGCTGGTTCACCCCGCCCTCGTCCGCGGCGTCGCTGCCTTCGGGCGGCGCGTCGTCCTCGCCGCCCGCGACGCTCGCCTTGCCCTTGACGGAGTTGCTGGAGACGTTGCGGGCCGTGAGCGTGGCGAGGCCGCCGGCGCTCAGGTCGCGCGACAGGCCGACCATGGCGAGGTCGGTGCCGATGCCCAGCGCCAGCGAGATGCCCACGCCGGTGTCGCCCGATTCGGTGTCGCCTTCCGCGACCGTCTCCACCGAGCCCTTGTGTTCGGCCGTGGCGAGGAGGTCGTCGCCCAGCGTCAGGGTGGCGGGCAGGCTCTCCTGCTGCAGCAGGGCCCGCGTGTCGTTGTCGGAGACGCTGATGGCGACCACCGGGGTCACGGCCGTGCCGCCGGCCGCGCCGCCCTTCGCCTCGGTCACCATCGCGTTGCCGGACTTCGCGTCCAGCGTCAGGTCGGCCGCGCCGAGCACGTTGGCGTCGGTGCCGAGGATGGCGTCCGTGTCGGTCTCGCCGATGTTCAGCGCGAAGCTGCCGCCCACGCCGACGTCGCCGCCGCCCTCCTGGCTGCCGCTCGCCCGGACGGTGCTGGAGATCGCGTTCTCGGCGCGGATGACGAGGTTGCCGCCGGTGACCTGCACCACCGTGCCGTCCTCGACCCGCGCGCTGGCATCGCTGATGACGGTGCCGATGGCGAGCGCGCCGGCCACGCCGACGTCGCCGCTGCTGGCGCCCGCGATCGCCACGACGGCGAAGCGGTGCAGCTTGTCGACCGTGACCAGGCTGTGGCCCGTCGCGCCCGCGGTGCCGGTCGCGAGGTCGACCCGCCCGTCCGCGCCGCCGGCCGTCGCATGTTCCTTGCTGTCGTACAGCTTGAGCGTGCCGTCGGACTGCACGGCGACGAAGTAGTGGGCGTCGTCGTCCAGGCCGCCGATCTCCTGCGCGGCCGCGCCTTCGTGCTGGTACACCACCTCGTCGCCGGTCTGCAGGCCGTGGCCGCCGTCCGCGAGGGACAGCTGGTCGGATCCGTCGTCGACGTCGCCCGAGCCGAAGGCGAGGCTGCGCGTGCCCGTGAGCGCCTGCACGTTCGCGCTGCCGGCCGAGATGCCGCTGCCGCCCAGCCAGGCCTGGTTGTGCAGCACGTCGACGCCGACCGCCACCGCGACGCCGACGCCGGTCGCGCCTCCCCCGGTGCTGCTGCCGTCGGCCGTGGTGCGCGCGCTGTTGGCGCTGGTCGCCTGGACGTCGAGCAGGCCGGTGGAGACCACGCTGCCGCCGGTGTCCACCGACGCCTGCGTGGTGGACGTGAGCGTGCCCACCGCGACCGCGCCGGCGAGGGACACGCTGCCTTCCGACGTGGAGGCGTCGTTGTCCGCGAGGGCATCCTGCGACGCCGTCGCATCGCCGCCGTCGGTGTCGGTCGCGCCGCCCTGGGTCGACTTCGCCAGCGAGGTGACGGTGTTCTGCGAAGTGGCCCGCACGGACACGGAGGCGGCCTGCACGGCCGCCGTCCCGCCGATCGCGGCCGTGGTGCCGGTGTCGACGACGGCGACGCCGAGCGTGGCGCCCGCGCCCGCGGCGGAGCCGTCGGCGAGCGCGGAAGCGAGGACCACGTTGTCGGACGCCAGGCCGAAGGCGCCGGTCACGTCGAGGTCGGACGAGCCGTCCACGCGCGCGTTCGCGTCGCTGATCAGGACCAGCACCGCGATGGCGGCGTCGGCGTTGCCGTCGGTCTGCGTCGCCAGCGCCGAGAGGGACGCGAGCGCCGAGACGTCGGAACGGGCGTTGACGGACAGCGCGCCGGTGGCGTGGATGTTGCCGTCGGTGATGTCGACGCTGGCGGCGGAGTTCGCGTAGATGAAGGCCAGCTGCAGGAGGCCGAGGCCCAGGCCCGTGTTGTCGATGGCGATGGTGGACGTGCTGCTCAGCGCGATGTCGTGCGCGTGCAGCGCCCCGTAGACGTCGAGGTCCGCGTCGCCGTCGGCCAGGAAGTCGAATTCATAGCCGAGGTCGCCGACGCCGGCGAAGAAGTCCTCCTGGGCGTCCGCCAGCAGGTCGTTGGCGAAGCCCGTGCTTTCCTGATCGACATGCAGCCCGAGGTCGTGCGTGCCGCTCAGGGTCAGCGAGGCGCCGGAAGCCACCTCGATGTCGGCGTTCGAGTGCACCGAGAAGTCGTAGTCGAGCGTGGCCGTGCCGGAGAGGACCAGCTTGTCCTTCAGGATGTCCTGCCCGCCGCCGTCGAAGTCGATGGTGAGCGCGCCGCTGCCCGGCGCCAGCAGCGCCAGGCTCGCCATGTCGATGGTGACCGTGTCGGCGAAGAGGCCTCCGGTGCCGCCGGCGCGGGCGATCGTGATCGAGTCCTTGTCGGCGTCGATGTCCGCGGAGAAGACGACGTTCGACGCGTTGCCGGTCTCCGTCATCCGGACCTTCAACCCGCCGTCATCGACGACGGCGAGCGTGAGGCCGGTGACCGCGGCGTCGACGGGGCTGGCCGGATACTCGACGTCGGCCGAGAGCAGCAGGCGCGGCTCCAGGGCCTCGAGCGCGAACTCGGGCCGGCGCCGCCCGCGCCGGCGCGTGGGCAGGTCGGGCTGGACGGATCCGAACGCGAGCCGGATGTGGCTTGCGATCCAGGAACGGGCAAACGCCTCGCGCAGCGAGCGAATCGGCAGCATGGCACCCCCTCGGGCCCGTCTCGGCGACCGGCCCAACGTTGTTCAGGAATCGAATCTCCCTCCGGCCATGGAGTTGTTGTGGGGTGCCGGACATTCGACTTACAGTCGACGCGACCATCGGGCCGACGCCTTTTTATAGGCGAACCGGTTGTGAATCTCTACGTGGATTTCAATTTCATACAAATGCAATTGAATTCGGGGCCTGTTTTTCGACGCGCGGTCTTGCGAGGCTGGGAGGAATTGCTTATTCGCGCGCAGGAACTGCGGCGGCCCTTCGGCCGCGAGCAGTCGTTCAAGCTGGTGCCGGGGCGGCTGGTGGCCGACCGGCTGCTGGTCGGGCTGCATGCCGCGGGGCTCGATGCGCAGGCCCTGTTCGGGCTCTGCGAGGAGCTGGGCCTTCCCCCCGCGGGCCGCGCGCTGCTCGAGGCGCAGCTGCCGCGCGCCAACGCCGTGTTCCTCGCCTGCGAGGAAGCCGGCGGGCCCCCGCTGTACAAGGCGTATCTCGAGTTCTGGGACGAGGTGCGCGCGCGCGTGCGCGCCGGCGACCGCTCACCGCAGGTGCTGCACTTCGGCGTGAAATGGAGCGCGGCGCAGCCGGGCCGGCACGAGGAGGCGCGCTACGTCTGCCACCCGCTGCTCGCGTCGCGCGAGGTGCTGCTACGCATGGCGGCCGCCTACCCGGCGCAGGACGAGGCGAGCGCGCTGGAGCCGGCGCGCGCCATCGTGCGGATGGCGGCGCGGCGGCGCCCGGACGCCGCCTTCCTGTATCTGGATGCATCCGAAACCGGCAATCCGCGCCGGTCCTTCGATATCAACCTGTATGCGGCGGGCCTGCAGGTCCAGGAAGCGGCGGGCAGCCTGCGGCAGGCGGCCAGCCACTTCGGCGTGCCGGCGCGGGCGCTGGAAGACCAGTTGCAGGTCCTGGGGCCGCTGCCCCTGGGCCACCTCTCGGGCGGCCGCGACCGGCGCGGCGCCGAGTTCCTGAGCGTGTATGCCGAGGTCGCGCCGCTGCCGGCGGCGCCGTGATGGTCGGAGCGACAGGATTCGAACCTGCGACCCTCTGGTCCCAAACCAGATGCGCTACCAAACTGCGCTACGCTCCGATCCGGCGCATTCTACCGGCGGGGGGCCTGGAAGCCCTGGGTCCTCGCCTTCGCGAGGATGACGGAGGGGACGAGGTTCAGAGCTTCACGTACTCGTAGTCCACCGGCTGGGCGTTGATCCCGCGGTCCGGCGGCGCGATCCACGCGGCCATCTTGCCGGGCTCGGTGACGCGCTGCATCAGGCTCTTGACGAAGCGGATGTCGTCTTCCACGGGCAGCCATTCGGCCTTGCGCGCCTCGAATTCCGCGGCGCTGATCGGGTTGCCCTGCGGGTCCGTGTGCAGGCCGGCCCAGGCGCCCACGCTGCGGCGGAAGCGCGTCGACGGCAGCTTGAACTGGAAGTCCACGCCGGACTTCTTCACCAGCATGTTCCAGCGGGTCACGCCGACGTTGCAGTCCTTGGCGTATTCCAGGCGCGTGATCTCGTTGATGCCGTTGCGCACGGCGATCTCCTCGTCGCGCACGCCGCCCTGGCCGTCCGGCACCTGGATCACCATGGTGGTGCCGGTCTCCACGTGGTCGGCGAAGCGGGACTCGTCCGGCCGGCCCTTGATGCCGTTGCTGAAGTAGTTGGCCGCGTTGGAGGACGACTCCGAGCCGAACAGGTCCAGCGAGCTGGTGAACCAGAAGTTCATGAACTTCTGGATCGTCGGCAGGTCGATGGCGCCGGCGTTGCGGATCTTCTTCCAGTCGTCGGTGTCCAGCTCCTTCATCACTTCCAGCGTGCGCTTGATGACGCGGCCGACGCCGGTCTCGCCCACGAACATGTGGTGCGCTTCCTCCGTCAGCATGAACTGGCAGGTGCGCGACAGCGGGTCGAAGGCGCTCTCGGCCAGCGACTTCAGCTGGAACTTGCCGTCGCGGTCGGTGAAGTAGGTGAACATGAAGAAGGACAGCCAGTTGTCCATGGGCTCGTTGAAGGTACCCAGGATGCGCGGCTTGTCCGGGTCGCCGGAGTGGCGCTCCAGCAGCTCCTCGGCCTCCTCGCGGCCGTCGCGGCCGAAGTAGGCGTGCAGCAGGTAGACCATGGCCCACAGGTGGCGGCCCTCTTCCACGTTCACCTGGAACAGGTTGCGCAGGTCGTAGAGCGAAGGCGCCGTGTGGCCCAGCAGGCGCTGCTGTTCGACGGAGGCGGGCTCGGTGTCGCCCTGCGTCACGATCAGGCGGCGGAAGGTCGAGCGGAACTCGCCGGGCACTTCCTGCCAGGCGTCCTGGCCCATGAAGTCGCCGAAGCCGATCTTGCGGTCCTGCTGCCGGTCGGCCAGGAAGATGCCCCAGCGGTAGTCGGGCATGGGCGTGTAGCCGTACTGCGCCCAGCCCTGCGCGTCGACGCCGACGGCGGTGCGCAGGTAGACGTCCTTGGCCTTGAAGTCGCTCGGGCCCATCTCGTCCCACCAGCGCAGGAAGGCGGGCTGCCAGTGCTCGAGGGCACGCTGCAGCTGGCGGTTGTCGGCCAGGTCGACGTTGTTGGGGATCTTCGCTTGCAGGTCGATCGTGCTCATGTCTTAAACCCTCTTCCAGTCGAATTTCGCCTTCTTGCCGGTGCCGAACAGCTTCAGCGCGCCGTCCTCGCCCACCGCGTTCGGGCGGATGAAGATCCAGTTCTGCCAGGCCGAGAGGCGGCCGAAGACGCGGGTCTCCATGGTTTCCTTGCCGGGGAAGCGCAGCGACGCTTCCATCCCGGTCAGCGCATCGGGCGACAGCGACGCGCGCTCTTCCAGCATCAGCCGGATCTCGTCGTCCCAGTCGATGTCGTCGGGCGTCAGCGTCACCAGGCCCAGGCCCAGCGCCTGGTCGGCGCGCAGCGGGCTGTCCTGCAGGCCCTGCAGCTGCGCGATGGTGGCTTCGTCCTCGTTGAAGCGGGTCTGCAGGCGCGTGAGGCCGTTCACCTCCGGGTAGCGGCCGAAGTTGGCGGGCGACAGGCGCAGGGCCGGCGCGGCGTCGGGCGCATCGGGCAGGTCCAGCATGTAGATGCGGTCGCAGGCCAGGGCCAGTTCGTACAGCGTACCGGCAAAGCAGGAGCCCTCGTCCACCAGCGCGATCAGCGAGCGGCTGGTGACGTCCAGGCGGGCGAGCGTGCGGCGCAGCGCGCCGAGCGTCTCGCGCACGAGCCAGTGGTCCTTCAGCTTCCCGAGCGTGGCGTCGGCCTGCAGGACGAGGTTGGCGTCGCCGCGGGTCTTGAGCACCCAGGTGCCGATCTCCAGCTCGTTGGTGCGCAGGTTCAGGATGGCGTCGTCCAGCTCGCGGGCGAACTGCAGCGGCCACCACTTCACGCCGGCCGCGACGATCGCCTCGGGCGTGGACTCGATCGCCGCCTTGGGCGCGTTCACCGTCAGCGTCGCGATGCGCGTGGCGCGGTCGATCTGCACGTCCACCACGTCGTAGTGGTAGCCCTGGTCGTCGATCTTCGCCTTCAACGGCGTCAATTCGATGCCCTGCTCCGGGCCCTGGCGGGTGGACTGGCCGCGCAGCGCCGCCACTTCGGAGTCCACCAGCGCGCCGAAGGCCTGCGGCTTGGCGTAGGCGTCGATCAGCTTCCAGTCGCGGGCGCGGTCGGCGCGCACGCCTTCGCTGGTCGTGCAGAAGATGTCGGCGAGATCCCGGCGCACCTTGCGCTTGTCGGTCACGCGCGTGAGGCCGCCGGTGCCGGGCAGCACGCCCAGCAGCGGCACTTCCGGCAGGCTCACGGTGGAGGAGCGGTCGTCCACCATCACGATGCGGTCGCAGGCCAGCGCGAGCTCGTAGCCGCCGCCCGCGCAGGCGCCGGTCACGGCCGCGATGGACTTCAGGCCCTCGTTGCGCGAGGAGTCCTCCAGGCCGTTGCGGGTCTCGTTGGTGAACTTGCAGAAGTTCACCTTCCAGGCGTGCGTGGACAGGCCCAGCATGTAGATGTTGGCGCCGGAGCACCAGATGCGGTCCTTGCCGCTCTCGAACACGACCACCTTCACGGCCGGGTGCTCGAAGCGGATGCGGTTCAGCGCGTCGTGCAGCTCGATGTCGACGCCGAGGTCGTAGCTGTTCAGCTTGAGCTTGTAGCCGGGCTTGAGGCCGCCGTCCTCGTCGATGTCCAGCTTCAGGCGCGCGACGTCGCCCTCTACGGACAGCCTCCAGTGGCGGTAGCGGGACGGGTGGGTGGCGAAGCTCACGAGCTCGCGCTCCTCTCCGGCCAGCACCTGCTTGAACAGCAGGGGTTCGGTCATGGCGTTCATCGGGTCTCCAGGGTCAGGGCTTGCGGCGCGGGGACGGCCCGCTCCAGGTCTTTCAGGGATTGCTTGACGCTGCGGGCGGCGGTGTCCACCACGGCGTCGGCGCGCGCATACAGGGCTTCGCGGCTGGCGAGGATGCGGCGGATGTCCTCCAGCGCCTCGCCCATCGCGTTGCGGGGGAGCTCGCCCTCGCCCTGCGTGTTGAAGGGCCGCAGGTCGCCCTGGGCGACGACGCGGCTCATGTGTTCCTCGGGGCTGGCCTTGACCCACACGCAGTAGAAGTGGCTCTGCAGGAGGTCGAAGGTCTCGCGCTCGCTCACGATGCTGCCGCCGGTGGTCATGACCACGCCCTCGGCGTGCTCCTCGGCGATGCGCAGCAGCGCGCGGCGCTCGTAGCGGCGGTAGCCGGACTGGCCGTGCAGCAGCAGGATCTCGTTCATGCTGGTGCCGGCCTCGCGCTCGATCTCGCGATCGAGTTCCACGAAGGGCACGCCGCGCTGCCCCGCGAGCTGCGCGCCCAGCGTCGTCTTGCCGGCGCCGCGCAGGCCCACGAGGGCGATGCGCTGTTCGCGCCCGCGCGCGTCCGCCAGGCCGAAGTGCGTGGCGAGCAGCGCATGGGCCTGGTCCAGCTGGGCGTCGTCCAGGCGTCCGAGCAGGCTGTGGATGCGGGCGAGCGCCGGACGCGGCGCGTCCTGCATCAGGTCCAGCACGGTGATGTTCAGGGCCCGGGCCGCGGCCTCCAGCGAATACATGGAGACATTGCCCTTGCCGGCCTCGACGTCGGCGAGGAAGCGCTCCGACAGGCCGGAGTCGGCGGCGAGCTGCTTGCGCGTCATGCCCCGCCGCGCGCGCCAGGCCCGCACCCGGGCGCCGAGTTCGGCGACTTCGCGGTGTTCGGTGTCGGTCACGGGCTGCATGGCGGGTTGGTTTTGAAGCAAAGCTTGCGCTGGATCAAGATTGCACTATACTTCCTGCAAGCTCAGTGTCAAGCAGTTTACTGCATGTGATCGGAAATCCATGAAGCTCAAGATCCTCGTCGGCACCATGACCAGCACGGCCGACTACGTCGCCCAGGCCATCCAGATGGATTGCGCCGACCTCGTGGACGAGGTCGACATCGTGATGATGGACGGGCAGGACATCGCCGTCTTCGACGAAGATGCGCTATACCTCATCTGCACCTCCACCTACGGTTCCGGCGACGTGCCCGACAACGCGCGGGCGCTCTACGAGTCGCTGGACGCCAACCCGAAGTTCCTGGGCACGGTCCGCTACGGCGTGATCGCGCTCGGCGACCGCACCTACACCCAGACCTTCTGCTTCGGCGGCAAGAAGTTCGATGAACGCCTGCAGGGCCTCGGCGCCCAGCGCATCGGCGAGGTCTGGTGCCACGACGCCAGTGCGGGCACCATGCCGGAGGAACTGGGCACGGCCTGGTGCCGGGAATGGCTGGAGAAGGAAGCGATTCCGGCGATGACCAGGGCCACGGCCTGAGCTTGTCATCCCGGGGAAGCATGTCATCCCGGGCTTGACCCGGGATCCACCGTGGCGCGCCACGGTCCTGGATTGCGGCTCGAGGCCGCAATGACAAAGGGACAGAACGAAGGAGACAACAATGCACCTGAGCCACGCCGACCACAGCACCCGCCCCCCGCGCGTGGAGATCCCGCGCGACTACAACGCCGCGCACGACCTCCTGCGCCGCAACGCCGCCCGCTCCGGCAAGCCCGCCTTCATCGACGCCGCCACCGGCGCGCAACTCACCTACGGCCAGCTCGAGGAACAGGCGCACCGCTTCGCCTCGGCCCTGCGCCAGCGCGGCTTCGCCCCCGAGGCGCGCGTGATGGTCGCCATGCTGGACACGCTGGAGTGGCCCGTGGTCTTCCTGGGCTGCATCCTCGCCGGCGTCGTGCCGATCGCCGCCAACACCCTGCTCACGACGAAGGACTTCGAGTTCATGCTGCGCGACTCGCGCGCGCAGGCCCTGTTCGTCTCCAGGCCGCTGCTGCCCGCCTTCGAGCCGCTGGTGGGCACGATCTCCACGCTCAAGCAGGTCTTCGTCGCCGGCGACGACGGCGAGCACTCGGTCGCCCGCCTGGTCGCCTCCGGGGCGGCCGACAGCGAAGTCGCGGGCACCTGCAGCGACGACGCCTGCTTCTGGCTCTATTCCAGCGGCTCCACCGGCGCGCCCAAGGGCACCGTGCACCTGCACAGCCACCTGGTGCAGACGGCGGAACTCTATGGCCGCGCGGTGCTGGGCATCCGCGAGGACGATGTCGTCTTCTCCGCCGCGAAACTGTTCTTCGCCTACGGCCTGGGCAACTCGCTCACCTTCCCCATGAGCGTGGGCGCCACGGCGGTGCTGCTGCCGGGCCGGCCCACGCCGGCGGAGGTCTTTCGCGTCCTGAAGGAACACCAGCCCACGGTGTTCTACGGCGTGCCGACGCTGTACGCCTCGCTGCTCGCGGACGCGGAGCGGCCGAAGAAGAAGGAGCTGAAGTTGCGCGTGTGCACCAGCGCCGGCGAGGCGCTGCCGGCGGAGATCGGCCAGCGCTGGACCGGCGACTACGGCTGCGAGATCCTGGACGGCATCGGCTCCACCGAGATGCTGCACATCTTCCTGTCGAACCGCCCGGGGCAGGTGCGCTACGGCACGACCGGCCAGCCGGTGCCGGGCTACGAGCTGCGCATCGTCGGCGACGACGGCCGCGAGTGCGGCGACGGCGAGATCGGCGAGCTGCAGATCAGCGGCCCGAGCGCGGCCCTGATGTACTGGAACAACCGCGCCAAGACCAAGGCGACCTTCTGCGGCGAGTGGACGCGCAGCGGCGACAAGTACACGCGCGACGCCGACGGCTACTACACCTACGGGGGCCGCAGCGACGACATGCTGAAGGTCGGCGGCATCTACGTCTCGCCCTTCGAGGTCGAGGCCTGCCTGATGACGCACGCCAGCGTGCTGGAGGCCGCCGTGATCGGCGTCGCCGACCACGAGGGCCTGGTGAAGCCCAAGGCTTACGTGGTGCTGAAGCCCGGGCAGCAGGCCTCGGCGGAGGACCTGCAGGCGCACGTGAAGACGCGCCTCGCGCCCTACAAGTACCCGCGCTGGATCGCCTTCGTGCCGGAACTGCCCAAGACGGCAACCGGCAAGATCCAGCGCTTCAAGCTGCGCGCGGCCGAAGCCTGAGGGAAAGCCATGTGGCGCGAGCCTGCCGCGTTCGCGGAGAATGCAGGCCGCAACGAATCACAATGAAGGAGCATTCATGACCACCCGCCGCCTCGTCCTCTCCCGCGGTGCCGCCCTCGTGGGCGCGGCCTCCACCGGCCTGCTGCTGCCGCAGATCGTGCGCGCGCAGTCCGACCGCCTGCGCGTGGGCTTCATGCTGCCCTACACGGGCACCTACGCGCAGCTGGGCGTCGCCATCGAGAATGGCGTGCGCATGGCCATCGCCGAACAGGGCGGCAAGCTCGGCGGCCGCGAGATCGAATGGTTCAAGGTGGACGACGAGTCCGAGCCGTCCAAGGGCGTGGAGAACGCCAACAAGCTGGTCCAGCGCGACAAGGTCGACGTGCTGATCGGCACCGTGCACTCCGGCGTGCAGATGGGCATCCAGCGCGTGGCGCGCGATTCGGGCGTGCTGAGCCTGATCCCCAACGCCGGCGTCCACGCCGCCACCCGGGCCCTGTGCGCGCCCAACGTGTTCCGCACCTCGTTCACCAACAGCCAGCCGACGCTGGCCCTGGGCAAGCCCATGATGGACCGGGGCCTGAAGAAGGCCGTGTGGATCACCTGGAACTACGCGGCCGGCGAGGAGGCCTTCGAGGGCTTCCGCGACAGCTACACCAAGGCCGGCGGCACCATCGTCAAGAAGCTGGGCCTGCCCTTCCCGAATGTGGAATTCCAGGCGCTGCTCACCGAGATCGCCTCGCTGCGCCCCGACGCCGTGGCCTGCTTCTTCGCGGGCGGCGGCGCCGCCAAGTTCATCCGCGACTACGCCGCCGCGGGCCTGAAGGACAAGATCCCGCTGTGGGGCTCGGGCTTCCTGACCGAGGGCGTGCTGGACGCCGCCGGCCCGGCCGCCGAGGGCATCATGACCACGATGCACTACGCGGACTCGCTGGACACGCCGCGCAACCGCCAGTTCCGCACCGCCTACGCCACGCAGTTCAAGATGCAGCCGGACGTGTACGCCGTGCAGGGCTACGACACCGGCCTGCTGCTGGCGCAGGGCATGAAGGCGGTCAAGGGCGACTTCGGCAACAAGAAGGCCCTGTACAAGGCGCTGGAGACGCAGACCATCGACAGCCCGCGCGGCAAGTGGACCATGAGCAAGGCCCACAACCCGATCCAGGACATGTACCTGCGCCGCGTCGAAAACAAGGACAACAAGGTGATCGGCATCGCCGCGAAGGCGCTGTCGGATTCGGGCGCCGGCTGCAAGATGGCCTGAGGCTTTCCCTCCAGGCATCGGGGGCCAGGGCCCAGCGCCTGGCCCCTTTTCACGTATGGACCTCGCCAATTTCCTCATCCAGCTCCTCAACAGCGTCCAGTACGGGCTGCTGCTGTTCATGCTGGCCGCCGGCCTGACGCTGATCTTCGGGATCATGGGCGTGGTGAACCTCGCGCACGGCAGCTTCTACATGCTGGGCGCCTACCTCGCGTGGTCGCTCGCCGGCCAGACCGGCAGCCTGGCGCTGGCCATCGTGCTGGGCACGGCGCTCTCGGTGCTGTTCGGCCTGGTGCTCGAACGCGTGCTGTTCCGCCACTTCTACCACCGCGACCACCTGGACCAGGTGCTGCTCACCTTCGGCCTGATCTACATCTTCGAGGAGATGCGCTCCATCCTGTGGGGCGACGACGTGCACGGCGTGCCGGTGCCGGAACTGCTCTCGGCCTCCATCCCGCTGACCGACACCCTCTCCTACCCCGTGTACCGGCTGTTCATGTCCGGCCTCTGCGTGCTGATCGCGCTGGGCCTGTACCTCACGATCTCGCGCACGCGCCTGGGCATGAAGATCCGCGCCGGCGCCTTCAACCACCAGATGACCGAGGCGCTCGGCGTCAACGTGAAGCTGATCCACGCCGTCGTGTTCGCGCTGGGCGTGGGCCTGGCCAGCATCGCCGGCATGATCGCCGCGCCCATTTCCAGCGTGTACCCGAACATGGGCTCGCAGGTGCTGATCATGTGCTTCGTGGTGGTGGTGATCGGCGGCATCGGCTCCGTGCGCGGGGCGCTTATCTCGGCCCTGCTGGTGGGGCTGGTGGACACCTTCGGCAAGGTGCTGCTGCCCTCCCTCGCCGGCATGCTGGTCTACATGCTCATGGCGGCCGTGCTGCTGTGGAAGCCGGAAGGGCTGTTCCAGAAATGAGCATGGTTTCCGCCAACATCGAGCGGCTGCCGCGCGGCCTGCAGGCCGCGCTGGCGCTGGGCCTCGTCGCCCTGCTCGCCTTTCCCTTCGTCGGCACCGACTTCTACGCCCAGGTGGTCGCGCGCATGATGATCCTGGCGATCTTCGCCATGAGCCTCGACCTGCTGCAGGGCGTCACCGGGCTGGTGTCGCTCGGCCACGCGGCCTTCTTCGGAATCGCCGGCTACGCGCTCGCCTTCCTCACGCCGCAGGGCGAGCCGGTGAGCCTGTGGTGGACGCTGCCGGCGGCCGTGGCCGCCTCGGGCCTCGCCGCGCTGGTGATCGGCTTCTTCGTGGTCCGCACCCGCGGCATCTACTTCATCATGGTCACCATGGCCTTCGCGCAGATGGTGTTCTACCTGTTCTTCGACAACAAGGTGCTGGGCGGCTCCGACGGCATCTACATCAACTTCAAGCCGGTGCTGGTGCCCGGCGATGGCACGGTGGCTTCGCTGCTGGACCTGGAGAACAAGCGCGTCTTCTATTACTTCACCCTGGGCACGCTGGTGCTGGTCTACCTGTTCCTGCGCCGGCTGCTGTTCAGCCCCTTCGGGCGCGCGCTGGCGGGCATCCGCGTCAACGAGCACCGCATGCGCGCCGTGGGCTTCGGCACCTTCGGGTACAAGCTGGCGGCCTTCACGCTGGCCGGGGCGCTGGCGGGGCTCGCGGGCTACCTGTGGGGCGCGCAGACCGGCTTCGTGAACCCCGAGCTGATGGGATTCCACATGAGCGCGCACGCGATCATGATGGTCATCCTCGGCGGCATGGGCAACTTCGCCGGCGCCATCGTCGGCGCCTTCGCCTTCGAGTACATCCTGCACGCCGCCAAGGACCTGCCCACCGTCGGCGGGTTCAACGCCGGCAAGCACTGGCAGCTGTGGGTGGGCCTGTTCATCGTGCTGGTGGTGGTGTTCGCGCCCCGCGGGCTGCTGGGCCTGATGGAACGCGCGCTGCGCCGGCGCGAACGCGCGGCCCCGGCCGCGCCCGTGGAGCTGGAAGAGGAGCGCAGCCATGGCTGAAGCCCTGCTCTCCGCCCGCGCGCTCACCAGGCGCTTCGGCGGCCTCGCCGCCGTGAACGACGTGACGCTGGACCTCTGGCGCGAACGCATCCATGCGGTCATCGGGCCGAATGGCGCCGGCAAGTCGACGCTGACCAACCTGCTGTCCGGCGACCTGGAGCCGACCACGGGCACGGTGACGCTCGCCGGCCGCGACGTGACCGGCTGGAGCCCGGAGCGCATCTCGCGCGCGGGACTGGGCCGCAGCTACCAGAAGACCAACATCTTCCAGCCCTTCACGGTGTGGGAGAACATCCGCCTCGCCGCGCAGTCGCGCACGCCGCACGCCCTGCGCTGGCTGCGTTCCGCCGCCAGCCTGCCGGAGGCCAACACGCGGGCCGAGCGCGCGCTCGAACTCGCCGGCCTGCAGGCCCGCCGCGACCACGTGGCGGGCGCCGCCAGCCACGGCGAGCAGCGCCAGCTGGAGATCGCGATGACGCTCGCCACCGACCCGCAGGTCCTGCTGCTCGACGAGCCGCTCGCCGGCATGGGCACGGCCGAAGCGGAACGCATGGTGGAGCTGCTGCTGCGCCTGAAGAAGGAACACGCCATGATGCTCGTGGAACACGACATGGACGCCGTGTTCACGCTGGCCGACCACCTGACGGTGATGGTCAACGGCCAGGTGATCGCCAGCGGCACGCCCGCGCAGGTGCGCGCCGATGCCGGCGTGCAGCAGGCCTACCTCGGCGAGGAGGAGGCGCATGGCTGAAGCCCTGATCAGCGCGCGCGGCCTGCATTCCTATTACGGCGCGAGCCACATCCTGCGCGGCGTCGACTTCCACGTGGACCGCGGCGAGACCATCGGCCTCATGGGGCGCAACGGCATGGGCAAGAGCACGCTGCTGAAGACGCTCATGGGCATCGTGTGCCCGCGCGCCGGCGCCGTCGAGGTGAAGGGCCGCAACATGGTGGGCCGTCCGACCTACGAGGTCGCGCAGCTGGGCGTCGCCTACGTGCCCGAGGGCCGCGGCATCTTCGGCAACCTGAGCGTCAAGGAAAACCTGCTGATGGCGGCGCGCCCCGGCACGGCCGGCCAGCGCGACTGGACCTACGAGCGCGTGCTCGACACCTTCCCGCGCCTGGCCGAACGCCTGCACCACGGCGGCCAGCAGCTGTCCGGCGGCGAGCAGCAGATGCTCACCATCGGGCGCGCGCTGATGACCAACCCGGACGTGCTCATCCTCGACGAAGCCACGGAAGGCCTCGCGCCGCTGATCGCGCGCGAGATCTGGCGCATCTGCGACGTGATCCGCGCGAGCGGCATCTCCAGCATCATCGTCGACAAGGCCTGGAAGCACGTGACGCAGGTGACGGACCGCAACGTCATCCTCGTGAAGGGCCAGGTGGTGTTCCAGGGCAGCTCGGCCGAGCTGCAGTCGCAGCCGCACCTGCTCGACCAGTACCTCGGCGTCTGAGCCTCCTGCTCGGCGTCTGACGGCGTCCACCTCGGCGTCAGCCTCCTCCAGATGATCTCTTGCGCGCGCGGGCCCCGCGCGCGTGTAGGTTCCGGCCTACGCTCCTTGATCGGCGCTTCCTTCACCGCTCCTTCGCCGCGGCCAACAGAATGGGCTGCACACAATGACGAAGGCCATGAAGCCCCAGCTGCCGAAAGAGGAGAAAAGTTCACGGGTCGAGGCGGAGGTGCGGCGCGCGAGCCACCACCACCGCCAGTTCGAGGTGATGGGCGCGCACCCGACCGAGCGCGGGACCTGGTTCACCGTCTGGGCCCCCAACGCCCGCAACGTCGGCGTCATCGGCAGCTTCAACGGCTGGCACTGCGAGCCGCTCTTCCGGCTCGATGACGGCAGCGGCCGCTGGAGCGGCTTCATCGAGGGCGCGCGCCCCGGCCAGTGCTACAAGTTCCGCATCCAGAATCCCTGGGGCCACTGGATGGACAAGGCGGACCCGTACGCCTTCCGCATGGAGCACCCGCCGGGCACGGCCTCGCAGATCTGGGACCTGTCGCACGAGTGGGGCGACGGCGAGTGGATGCGCACGCGCTGGGAGCGCCAGTCGCACAAGAGCCCGATCTCCATCTACGAGGTCCACCTCGGCTCCTGGCAGCGCGAGGAGGACGGCCGCTTCCTGAACTACCGCGACATGGCGCAGCGCCTCGCGGTGCACTGCCACAACATGGGCTTCACGCACGTGGAGCTGATGCCCATCACCGAGCATCCCTTCTACGGTTCCTGGGGCTACCAGACCACGGGCTACTTCGCGCCGACCTCGCGCTACGGCACGCCGCAGGACCTGATGGTGTTCGTGGACACGCTGCACCAGCAGGGCATCGGCGTCTTCCTCGACTGGGTCCCCTCGCACTTCCCGGCCGACCCGCACGCGCTGGCGCGCTTCGACGGCACCGCCCTGTACGAGCACGACGACCCGCGCCTGGGCTTCCACCCCGAGTGGAACAGCCTCATCTTCAACTACGGCCGCTACGAGGTGCGCGACTTCCTGATCAGCAACGCGCTCTTCTGGCTGGAGAAGTACCACTTCGACGGCCTGCGCGTGGACGCCGTCGCGTCGATGCTGTACCTCGACTACGGCCGCCGCCACGGCGAATGGATCCCGAACGCGCAGGGCGGCAACCAGAACCACGATGCGGTGCGCTTCCTGCAGGACCTCAACACCTCGGTCTACGCGCACTTCCCCGACATCCACATGATCGCCGAGGAGTCCACGGCCTGGCCGGCGGTCTCGCGGCCGGTGGACTGGGGTGGCCTGGGCTTCGGCATGAAGTGGAACATGGGCTGGATGAACGACACGCTGCGCTACTTCTCGCGGCCGCACTTCTTCCGCCACTGGCACGGCGACGACATCCGCTTCTCCGCCGTCTACGCCTTCCACGAGAACTTCATCCTGCCGCTGTCGCACGACGAGGTGGTGTACGGCAAGGGCAGCCTGCTCACGCGGCAGCCCGGCGACGAGTGGCAGCGCTTCGCGGGCCTGCGCAACCTGTTCGGCCTGATGTGGACGCACCCGGGCAAGAAGCTGCTGTTCATGGGCGGCGAGTTCGGGCAGGCCGAGGAATGGCACCACGAGCGCACGCTCGACTGGCACCTGTGGGCGCGCCCCTACCACGCCGGCCTCGCGCGCTGGGTGGCGGACCTCAACGCGCTCTACCGGCGCGTTCCCGCCCTGCACGTGCACGACTTCGACAGCGAAGGCTTCGGCTGGCTGCCCTGCGAGCACCACGAACCGACGATCCTCTCCTTCGTGCGGCGCGGCGCACCGGGCGACGCCCAGGTGGTCGCGATCTGCAACATGACCCCGGAACCGCGCAGCGCCCTGCGGGTGGCGATGCCGGAAGCCGGGAGCTGGCATGAACTCCTCAACAGCGACGCCGCCTTCTATGGCGGAAGCGGCGTCGGCAACCTCGGGCAGGTGCACGCCACCGCCCATCCGGTGGGCGGCTGGCCGGCCAGCGCCCTCGTCGCCGTGCCGCCCCTGGGCACGGTGATCCTTTCCAACCGACCCATTCCAACGACCGATCCGAACCAGGGAGACTTTCATGCCCGCCAATAGGAATGTGCTGGCCTTCGTGATGGCCGGCGGCGAAGGCGCCCGGCTGCATCCGCTGACCGCCAACCGCTGCAAGCCCGCCGTGCCCTTCAACGGCAAGCACCGCATCGTGGACTTCGTGCTGTCCAACCTCGTCAACTCGGAGATCTATTCCATCTACCTGCTGGTGCAGTACAAGTCGCAGTCGCTCATCGAGCACGTGCGCCAGTCCTGGACCATGGCGCGCTTCATCCCGCAGCACTTCATCACCGTGGTGCCCCCGCAGATGCGCCACGGCCCGGCGTGGTTCCAGGGCACGGCCGACGCCGTGTACCAGAACATCCACCTCATCGAGAGCATGCAGCCGGACATCGTGGCCGTGTTCGGGGCCGACCACATCTACCGCATGGACGTGCGGCAGATGATCGACTTCCACGTCCGCAGCAACGCGCACGCGAGCGTCGCGACGATCCCCGTGCCGCTGGACCAGTGCGACCAGTTCGGCATCGTGGAGGTGGACGACGCGCACCGGATCGTGGACTTCAAGGAGAAGCCGCGCGCGACGGAGCCGATGCCGGGCAGCCGCACGCACGCCCTCGCCTCGATGGGCAACTACATCTTCGATGCCGACGTGCTGCTGCGGCAGCTGAAGCGCATGCACGAGAGCGGCGAGACCGACTTCGGCAAGCACATCCTGCCCTCGATGGTGAAGACGCACAAGCTGGTGGCCTACGATTTCGCCACCAACACCATCCCGGGCACCGAGGCCTACGAGGAGCACGCCTACTGGCGCGACGTCGGCACGATCGATGCGTACTACCAGGCGCACTTCGACACGCTGGGCGCGCAGCCCAAGTTCCGCATGACCAACAGGCAGTGGCCGATCTACGCGAGCCCCGACCAGGCGGAATCGGCGCAGATCGAGAACGGCGTGATCAACCGCTCGGTCGTCGGCTCGGGCAGCATCGTCGACGGCGCGCTGCTGGACCACGCGATGCTGCGCCGCTCGGTGCTGGTGGAGCGCGGCGCGCGGCTCGAGCACTGCATCGTCATGGAGCGCTCGCGCATCGGCCGCGGCGCCAAGGTGCGGCGCGCCATCATCGACCAGGACAACGACATCCCGCCGGAGGAAAGCATCGGCTTCGACCTGGAGCGCGACCGCCGGCGCTTCAGCGTCACGCCCTCGGGCATCGTGGTCGTCCCGGCGGGCGCCTTCCCCGCGCGCAAGGCCGCGACCTCGCCCTTCCTCGCGCCCATGGACGAAGCGAACCGCTACAGCGAGGCCGTGCCCCGGATGGAGGTGCTTGCATGACGGCGCAAGCCGTCGGCAGATCCCGCGCGCATCGCTTCAGCCCCCCACCGGCCGCCGCCGGGAGCCCGGCCGCCTGCCCTCCCGGGCGGCCGTGGCCGCTGGGGGCGACCCTGTCCGACGACGGCGTCAACTTCGCCGTCTACGCCAGCGGCGCCGAGGCCGTGGAGGTGTGCCTGTTCGACGCCCAGGGCCAGGAGGAGCAGCGGCGCATCGCCCTGCCTGCCCGCAGCGACGACGTCTGGCACGGCTTCGTCCCGGGCCTCGCCGCCGGCGCCCGCTACGGCCTGCGCGTGCACGGGGCCTACGACCCGCAGCACGGCTGGCGCTGCAATCCGCACAAGCTCCTGCTGGACCCGTACGCGCGGGCGATCGACCGCCCTCTGCGCGGCGCCGCCTGGCAGTACGCCTACCCGCTGGGCCACGAGAAGCGCGACCTGCACATGGATCCGCACGACAACGCCGCGCAGGCGGCCAAGTGCATCGTGGTGGATCCGCGCTTCGACTGGGGCGACGACGCGCATCCCGGCATTCCCATGGAGGAGACCGTCTTCTACGAAGTGCACGTGCGCGGCTTCACGAAGCAGATGCCCGAGGTGCCGGAGCACCTGCGCGGCACCTTCGCCGGGCTGGCCAGCGAGCCGGCCATCGCGCACCTGAAGTCGCTGGGCGTGACCTCGGTGGAGCTGCTGCCCGTGCAGGCCTTCAACGACGAGCGCCGGCTGATCGACCTGGGCCTGGCGAACTACTGGGGCTACAACAGCATCGCCTTCTTCGCCCCGGAGCCGCGCTACCTGGCCGGCGGCGACGTGAACGAATTCCGGCAGATGGTGAAGGCGCTGCACGCGGCCGGGCTCGAGGTGATCCTGGACGTCGTCTACAACCACAGCTGCGAGGGCAACCACCTCGGCCCCACGCTGTGCTTCAAGGGCATCGACAACCGCAGCTACTACCGCCTCACCGAGGACCACCGCCACTACCTGGACTTCACCGGCACCGGCAACACCCTCAACGCGAGCCATCCCGCCATGCTGCGCCTGCTGATGGACAGCCTGCGCTACTGGGTGGACGAGATGCACGTGGACGGCTTCCGCTTTGACCTGGCGCCGGCGCTCGCCCGCAACAGCCATGGCGGCTTCGACCACCGCGGCCCCTTCCTCTCCGCGGTGGCGCAGGACCCGGTGCTCAAGCGCGCGAAGCTGGTCGCCGAGCCCTGGGACCTGGGGGACCACGGCTACCAGGTCGGCGGCTTCCCCCAGGGCTGGAGCGAGTGGAACGGGCAGTACCGCGACCGCGTGCGCGACTACTGGCGCGGCGTGGAAGGCAGCCTGGGCGACTTCGCCGCGGCGCTGTGCGGCTCGGCCGACCTCTACCGCCACTCGCGCCGCGGGCCCTGCGCCAGCGTCAACCTCGTGACCGTGCACGACGGCTTCACGCTGCAGGACCTGGTGAGCTACAACGACAAGCACAACGAGGCGAACGCCGAGGACAACCGCGACGGCGAGAGCCACAACCGCAGCTGGAACTGCGGCGTGGAAGGCCCCACGGACGATCCGAAGATCCTCGCCTTCCGCGCGCGCCAGAAGCGCAACTTCCTCACCACCCTCTTCTGCTCGCGCGGCGTGCCCCTGCTGCTCGGCGGCGACGAGATGAGCCGCACGCAGGGCGGCAACAACAACGCCTACTGCCAGGACAACGAGGTCAGCTGGTTCGACTGGTCCCCGGAACGCCGCGCCGACCCGCTGCTGCCGTTCACGCAGGCGCTGATCCGGCTGCGCCGCGAACTGCCGGTGCTGCGCCACAATGCCTGGCTCACCGGCCAGCCCGACGAGGACAGCCGGCGCGACATCGTCTGGTACAGCGTCTGGGGCCTCGAGATGACTTCGGAGGAATGGACCAATCCCGCCGTGCGCTGCGTCGCCGCCGTGCTGGACGCGCGCTTCGCGCCGGCGCCCTCCGGGGCGGGCGTCAACCGCTCCGTGCTGCTGGTGTTCAACGCCACGGCGGAGGACACGATCTTCACCCTGCCCGCCGTGGCCGGCCACACCGGCGAGTGGGCCTTGCGCATCTACACGCCCGACGGCTATTTCGAGGAGGCCGACGCGCGCTGCTACGCGCCGCCGGCCAAGCTGCGCCTCCTGTCCCATTCGATGGCCCTGCTGACGCAGGCGCCCGAGGAGTGAAGGATGCGCTGCCAGCATGACATGCCCTTCGGCGCCCGGCTCGATGCCGGCGGCGGCGCCACCTTCCGCCTGTGGGCGCCGGCCGCGCAGCAGGTCGAACTCGCCATCGAGGCCGCCGCGGGACCGGCCTTCCACGCCGCGCAGTCCACCGGCGAAGGCTGGTGGCAATGCAGCCTGCCGCAGGCGGCAGCGGGAACGCTGTACCGCTGGCGCATCGACGGCGGCCTGCTGGTGCCGGACCCCGCTTCGCGCAGCAATCCGCAGGGGCCGCACGAGGCGAGCCGCCTGTGCGACCCGGCGCGGTTCGAGTGGGACGAGGGCTGGACCGGCCGCCCCTGGCCCGAGACGGTGCTCTACGAATTGCACGTGGGCGACTTCACGCCCGAAGGCACCTTCGCCGCGGCGGCGGGGCGCCTGCAGGCCCTGGCGGATGCCGGTGTCACGGCCGTCGAACTGATGCCGGTGGCGGACTTCGCCGGCCGCTTCGGCTGGGGCTACGACGGCGTGCTGCCCTATGCGCCGCACCACGCCTACGGCACGCCCGAGGACCTGAAGGCCTTCGTGCAGCAGGCGCACCGGCTGGGCCTCATGGTGTTCCTGGACGTGGTCTACAACCACTTCGGCCCGGAGGGCAATTACCTCCACGCCTACGCGCCGGCCTTCTTCTCGCGGACGAAGCACAGCCCCTGGGGCGCCGCGATCAACTTCGACGGCCCCGGCAGCCGCTGGGTGCGCGAGTTCTTCATCCACAACGCGCTGTACTGGGTGCAGGAGTACCGATTCGACGGACTGCGCCTGGACGCCGTGCATGCGATCAGCGACGACAGTCCCGTGCACGTGCTGGAGGAGCTCTCCCGGCGCGTGCGCGAGGCCACGGCGGGACGGCACGTGCACCTGGTGCTGGAGAACGAGGACAACGGCTACCGCTTCCTGGCGCCGACGCCGCAGCCCGGCCGCTACGACGGCCAGTGGAACGACGACTTCCACCACGTCCTGCACGTGGCGCTGACCGGCGAGACGCAGCGCTACTACCACGACTACGGCGTCCACACGATGGACCTGCTGGCCCGCTGCCTCACGCACGGCATGGTGTTCGAGGGCTCGCGGCGCAAGGAAGGCGGCGCGCGCGAGGTGGTGGAAGCCGCGCCCGCTCAGCCGCTGGGCACGCTGGTGAACTTCGCGCACAACCACGACCAGGTCGGCAACCGCGCGCGCGGCGAGCGCCTGGGGCAGCTGGTGCCCGAGCAGGCGCGCCTGCTGCCGACGCTGCTGGCGCTGCTGACGCCCGCGGTTCCCATGCTGTTCTTCGGCGAGGAATGGGGCGCGGCCGAACCCTTCCTGTACTTCGCCGACTGGCAGGGCGAGCTGCGCGATGCCGTGCGGGCCGGGCGCAAGCGCGAGTTCGGCCACGAGCACGCGGAGGACCTGCCCGATCCCTGCAGCGAGCAGACCTTCCTGGCGAGCCGACCCGACGCCGGGCGGGCCGGCAGCGCGGCGGGGCAGGCCTGGCTGGCCGAGGTGCGCGCGGCGCTGGCTGCCCGCCGGCAGTGGATCACGCCGCGCCAGCACCTGCTGCTCACGGGGCGGCATTCGGCGCAGCGCATCGGCCCTCACGGGCTGTGGGTGCAATGGCGCTACGACGACGGCCGCATGCTGGGACTGGAACTGAACCTGGGCCCCGAAGCGCTGCAGGCGGAGCCGCAGCACATCGGCCCGGTCGAGGCGCAGCTGGTGTTCGCGCATCGCAGACAGGCGGACACGCCGCGCGAAACCTGGCCGGCCTACAGCGCCCGCTGGACGCTCGGCGAGGAGATCACGTTGTGAACGCGCCCGCCGACCACGCGGCCGTGTCGCTCGCCGAGCAGGCACGCCGCCTGGGCGTGGCCGACCGCTACCACGGCTTCTGGGGCAAGGAAGAAACCGTGCCCGACGCGGTGCTGCAGCGCGCCGTGCAGGCGATCGCCGGCGACGGCCGCGCGGCCGAAGCGCAGCAGCTGGGACTGCCGCTGCTGCTGGTGGCGCGCGAAGGCGAAGCGATCGTGCTGCGCTGGACGGCCGGCGGCGAGGCCGCGGCGCGCTGGCAGCTGCTGGCCGAGGACGGCGGCGACGCGCTCGCCTCCGGCGAGCTGCAGCGCAACGGCGACGAAGCCGCGATCGCCCTGCCGCACGGCCTGGAGCCGGGCTACTACCGCGTGCAGCTGGAGGGCGCGCCCGCGCACGAGCATTGCCGCGTCGTGGTCGCGCCGCGCCAGTGCTACGTGCCGCCGGCCCTGCAGCAGGGCGAACGCTGGTGGGGCTGCACCATCCAGCTCTATGCGCTGCGCTCCTCGCGCAACTGGGGCATCGGCGACTTCGGCGACCTGCGGCGCCTGTGCGACGCCGCGGCGCACCAGGGCGCGTCCTTCATCGGCCTGAGCCCGCTGCACGCCCTCTTCCCGCACAACCCCGCCGTCGCCAGCCCCTACAGTCCCTCCAGCCGGCAGGCGCTCAACCCGATCTACCTGGACGTGCAGGCGCTGGTGGACCTCGGCGGCTGCGAGGAAGCGCTGCAGAGGGTGCAGTCCGAACCCTTCCAGGAACGGCTGCACGCGCTGCGCGAAGCGGAGATGGTGGACTACGCCGGCGTGGCCGCCGCGAAGGAGGAGGTGCTGCGCATCCTGTGGCGCCACTTCGAGCGGCACGAACTGGACAAGGACCGTTCGCGCGGCGCCCACTTCCTCGCCTACATGCGCGAGCGCGAGCAGACCACCGGCCGGCACGCGCTGTTCGAGGCGGTGCAGGAGCACCTGCACGCGCAGGACGCGTCGGTCTGGGGCTGGCCCGCGTGGCCCGACGCCTGGCGCGACCCCGAGGGCGCCGAGGTGCAGGCCTTCCGCGCCGCGCATGCGTCTGACGTGCGCTACCGCTTCTGGCTGCAGTGGCTGGCCGAGGTGCAGCTGGAATCCTGCCAGCGCTACGCGCGCACGCGCGGCATGGGCATCGGCCTGTACTGCGACCTCGCCGTCGGCGTCAACGGCGGCGGCGCCGAGACCTGGGGGGAGCACGGGCTGTTCGCGCTGGGCATGCACGCCGGCGCCCCGCCCGACCCGCTCGCGCCCAAGGGGCAGGACTGGGGGCTGCCGCCCTGGAGCCCGCAGCGGCTGCGCGAGGCGCGGCTGCAGCCCTTCATCGCGACGCTGCGCGCCAACATGCGGCACAGCGGCGCGCTGCGGCTGGACCACGTGATGGCGCTGATGCGCCTGTTCTGGACCGGCCCCGACGGCGGCACCTACGTGGAGTACCCGCTGGAGGAACTGCTGGGGGTGCTGGCGCTGGAAAGCCGGCGCCACCAGTGCATGGTGATCGGCGAGGACCTGGGCAACGTCGCGCCGCGCATGCGCGAGGCGATGCGCGAAGGCAACCTGCTGTCCTACCGGCCGCTGCTGTTCGAGCGCGAGGACGACGGGGGCTTCCGCCGGCCCGCGCAGTGGCAGCCCAAGGCGCTGGCGGTGGTCAGCACGCACGACCTGCCGACGTTGCGCGGCTTCTGGCTGGGCGAGGACATCGAGCTCGCGGCGAAGCTGGGGCTCTATCCCGACCCGCAGGCGCACGAGCAGCAGGTGCTGCAGCGCGCCCAGGACCGCGCGCGGCTGCTGCTCGCGCTGCAGCGCGAGGACCTGCTGCCCGAGGGCACCAGCGTGCAGCCGACCTCGCTGCCCGATGCCAGCCCCGCCTTCGTCGACGCGGTCTACGCCTTCCTCGCGCGCACGCCGTGCTGGCTGGTGGGCGTGCAGCTGGAGGACGTGACCGGCCAGCGGCTGCAGGTCAACGTGCCCGGCACCACCGAGGACCGCTTCCCCAACTGGCGCCGCAAGCTGCCGGTGACGGTGGACGGCCTCGCCAGCGATCCGCGCTGGGCTTCGCTGGCGGCGGTGCTGCGCGCCGAGCGCAGCGGGCCGCAGCCGCAGGAAACCGCGCCGCTCGAACTGCCGGACCTCGACACGGCCGACGTGCCCTGCGGCACCTACCGCGTGCAGTTCCACAAGGGCTGCACCTTCGAGCACGTGACCCAGGCCATCCCCTACCTGCGCGCGCTGGGCGTGAGCCACCTCTACAGCTCGCCCTACCTGCGGGCGCGCCCGGGCAGCACGCACGGCTACGACATCGTGGACCACGGCGAGCTCAATCCGGAGGTCGGCGACGCGCTGGCGCACCGGCGCATGTGCCAGGCCCTGCGGCGCAACGGCATGGGGCAGATCCTCGACATCGTCCCCAACCACATGGGCGTGCTGGAAGCCGACAACGCCTGGTGGCTCGACGTGCTGGAGCACGGGCGCGCCTCGGTCCACGCGCAGACCTTCGACATCGAATGGAACCCGGCGCAGCCCGAGATGGCCGGCCGCGTGCTGCTGCCCGTCCTGGGCGACCATTTCGGCAAGGTGCTGGAAGCGGGCGAGATCCAGCTGCACTTCGACGCCGAGGCCGGCGAGTTCGGCCTGCGCTACTGGGACCACCGCTTCCCCATCGACCCGGCCAGCTATCCGGTGATCCTCACGGCCCTGCCCGCGCCGCCCGCGCGCGACGACAGCGAGGGCGACAGCCACGCCGTGGTCGCGGCCCTGCTCGACGCCTTCGGGCGCCTGCCCTCGCGCGACGATCCCGACGAGGAGACGCGGCGCGTGCGCGTGCGCGACAGCGCGGTCTACAAGCGCCAGCTCGCGCGCCTGGCCTCCTGCCACGAATGGCTCGCGCGCTGGATCGAGGGCTGCGTGCGGCACCTCAACGGCCAGCCGGGCGAGCCGGAGAGCTTCGACGCGCTGGAGCGGCTGATCGCCGCGCAGGCCTACCGCCTGGCCGACTGGCGCGTCGCCAGCGACGACGTGAACTACCGGCGCTTCTTCGACGTGAACACGCTCGCGGGCCTGCGCATGGAGCGGCCGGAGGTGTTCGAGGCCACGCACCGCAAGGTGCTGCACTGGCTGCAGGACGGCCTGCTGACCGGGCTGCGCATCGACCATCCCGATGGCCTGAGCGATCCGCAAGCCTATTTCGAGCAACTGCAGGCGCGCTACGCGGCGCAGGCCGAGGTGGGCGGACACCCGCCGCGCGCGCTGTACCTGGTGGTGGAGAAGATCCAGGCCGAACACGAATCGCTGCCCGACGCCTGGCCGGTGCACGGCGACACGGGCTACCGCTTCGGCAGCCTGGTCAACGGCCTCTTCGTCGACCCGCGCAACGAGGACGCGCTGCTGGCCGCCTACCAGGCCTTCACGGACGAGACGACCGGCTTCGACGAGGTGGTGTACCAGTGCAAGAAGCTGATCATCGAGACCTCGCTGTACTCGGAGCTGAACTGGCTCGCGCACACGCTGTACCGCATGACGCGCAGCAACCGGCGCCGCTGCGACTTCACCCGCAACCGCCTGCGCTGGGCGATGGCGGAAGTGGCGGCCGCCTTCCCGGTGTACCGCACCTACCTGCGCGTGGACGAGGCGCCGAGCGCCATGGACCGCCGCCACATCGACTGGGCGATCGCCGCGGCGGAGCGGCGCCTGGGCAAGTCGGAAGCGACCGTGCTGCAGTACTTCCGCGACGTGCTGCTGGGCGAAGGCGAAGGGGCCAACCTGCCGCACGACCTGCGCCAGCGCTTCCTGGCGCGGTGGCAGCAGTTCACGGCGCCGGTGACGGCCAAGGCGATGGAGGACACGGCCTTCTACCGCTACCTGCCGCTGCTGTCGCTCAACGAGGTCGGTGGCGACCCGCGCAGCTTCGGCGTCTCGGTCGCGGCCTTCCACTTCGCCAACCTGAACCGGCAGCGGCACCGGCCGCACTGCCTGCTGGGCACGTCCACCCACGACAGCAAGCGCGGCGAGGACCTGCGCGCGCGCATCGACGTGCTGTCGGAGCTGCCGGCGCAATGGGAGGACTGCCTGCTGCGCCTCTCCGGCTGGGCGCAGCTGTACCTCACGCGCACGCCCGAGCACGCGTGGCCGGCGCAGAACGACATCTGGCTGCTGTTCCAGACGCTCGTGGGCCTGTGGCCCGCGCAGCCGCCGGACGACGCGGCGCGCGAGGACCTGCGCCAGCGCGTGCAGGCCTACATGCGCAAGGCGGTGCGCGAGGCCAAGCTGAACACGACCTGGGTCTGCCCGGAGACCGACTACGAGGACGCGCTGGAGCGCTACGTCGACGGCGTGCTGCGCGCCGGCCCCAGCCCCTTCGCCGACGAACTGCAGAAGTTCACCGCGCGCATCGCGCCCTTCGGCTTCCGCAACAGCCTGGCGCAGCTGGCGCTGAAGTTCACCGCGCCGGGCGTGCCCGACCTGTACCAGGGCTGCGAGCAGTGGAACTTCAGCCTGGTGGACCCGGACAACCGCCGGCCCGTGGACTACGGCGCGCTCGCGCGCAGCCTGGAAGGGCTGCAAGCCCTGTACCGCGACGGCTGGCCCGGCGAGGCGCACTGGACCGAACTGCAGCGCGAGGCCGCCGACGGCCGCATCAAGCAGCTCGTGACCTGGCGCCTGCTGCAACTGCGGCGCGAGCGCCGCCCGCTGTTCCACCAGGGCAATTACCTCGCGCTGTCCGCCGAAGGCCCGGCGGCGGAACATGCCGTGGCCTTCGCCCGCGTGCATGAACGCGAAGCGGTGCTGGTGGTCGTGGCGCGGCTCACCTGCACGCTGTGCCACGGCGACGACGCGGCCTGGTCGCCGGCGCTGTGGGAAGGCACGACGCTCGCCGGCGACGCCGGCCTGCGGCGCTTCCGCCGCTGGCGCAACTGGCTCACCGGCGCCGAGTCCGCGCTGTCCGGCGACGACGACGCCACCCTCGACCTGCAGGCGCTGTTCGGCGGCGCCGGCGGCCTGCCCTTCGTGGTGCTGGTCGCGCAAGCGGAGGCTGCTGCATGAAGATCCTGTTCGCGACGCCCGAGTGCGCCCCCTACGTGAAGACCGGCGGCCTGGGCGATGTCAGCGCCGCGCTGCCCGCGACGCTCGCCGCCCTCGGGCACGACGTGCGCGTGCTGCTGCCCGCCTACCGCGGCATGAAGGTCAGCGGCGAGATCGGCGACGGCGTCGAGCTGCCGCCCTGGGGCGCCTGGCCGGCGGCGCAGCTCGTGCCGGTGAAGACGGCCAACGGAGTCACCCTGCTGCTGCTCGCGTGTCCCGCGCTGTACCAGCGGCCCGGCGGTCCCTACGTCGACGCGAGCGGGCGCGACTACCACGACAACGCGCTGCGCTTCGGCCTGCTCTCGCGCGTGGCCGCGCAGCTGGGCACGGCGCATTCGCCGCTGCGCGGCTGGACCGCCGACATCGTGCACGCCAACGACTGGCCCTGCGGGCTCGCGCCGCTGTACCTGGCGCAGTCGCGCCTGGTCTCGCCGCAGGAGACCGTGGCCGCCAGCGTGCTCACGATCCACAACCTGGCCTTCCAGGGCGTGTTCCCCATGGACACGGCCGATCCGCTGGACGTGCCGCATCCCTGGCGCGGCATGGACGGCGTCGAGTTCTGGGGCCAGCTGTCCATGCTCAAGGCCGGCGTGCAGTTCGCCGACGCCATCACCACCGTGAGCCCGACCTACGCCCGCGAGATCCAGACCCCCGACCACGGCGTCGGCTTCGACGGCATCCTGCGCGCGCGCTCGGCGCGGCTGCGCGGCATCCTGAACGGCATCGACACGCAGCTGTGGAACCCGGCGCAGGACCCGCTGCTGCCGCACCGCTTCGGCCCCGGCGACCTGAAGGGCAAGGCCGCGTGCAAGGCCGCCCTGCAAGGCCACTTCTCGCTGCCGGCCGACAGCGGCGCCATGCTGCTGGCGGTGGTGAGCCGGCTCACGCCGCAGAAGGGCATCGACCTCGTGCTGGGCGCCCTGCCCCGCATCGTCGCGGCGGGAGCGCAGCTCGTGGTGCTGGGCCAGGGCGAGCCGGGACTGCAGCAGGCGCTGCAGGACGCGGCGCAGAAGCACCCGCGCCAGGTCGCCGTGAAGCTGGGCTTCGACGAGGCGCTCGCGCACCTGATCGAGGCCGGCGCCGACGCGTTCCTGATGCCTTCGCGCTTCGAGCCCTGCGGCCTCAACCAGATGTACAGCCAGGCCTACGGCACGCCGCCGATCGTGGCGCCGGTGGGCGGGCTGCTGGACTCGGTGACCGACGCCAGCGCCGACCCGGCGCACGGCACCGGCTTCGTGATGACCGGCTGCGATCCCGCGGGACTCGAAGACGCCCTCGCGCGCGCGCAGCGCGCCTGGCGCGAGCCGCAGCGCTGGCGCCGCATCCAGGCCAACGGCATGGCGCGCCACTTCGGCTGGGAAGACAGCGCGATGCAGTACCTGGAGGTCTACGAGCGCGCGGCGATGGACGCGAACGGCGGCACGCCGGCGGGGCCCGTCACGGGCTCGCTGCAGCGCTGACGATCCGCTCGCCCACGACGTTCTCGCCGAGGAAATCGAGGAAGCGCCGCACCGCCGGCACCATGCCGCGACGCGAGGGGAAGACGGCGAGCACGCGCGCCACCGGCGGCGCCCATCCGGGCAGCACCGGCACCAGCTCGCCGCGGCGCACCTCTTCCCGGCACAGGTAGTCGGGCAGCACGCACATGCCCGTGCCCTGCAGCACCGCGCACTTCAAGGTCGGCAGGTCGTCGGCGGTGTACACGGGCCGGTGCTGGAGTTCGATCGCCGCGCCGCGCGGTCCGTGCAGGTGCCAGGTCGCGCGCCCGTCCGCGGCGGACATGGCCACCGTCGGCAGGTTGTGCAGCTCCTCGGCATCGTTCGGCTGGCCGAAGCGCTGCAGCAGCTGGGGACTGGCCACCAGCGCGCCATGGGTCTCGCCAAGGTTCTTCACCACGAGGCTGCCGCTGTCGTCGAGGTTGGCGCGCACGCGCAGCGCGAGGTCCACGCCTTCCTGCACGAGGTCCACCACGCGGTTGCTCACCTGCATGTCGATGCGCACCTGCGGGTGGGCGGCGAGGAAGCGCGGAATCAGCGGCCCGATGGTGGTCTGCGCCAGCGTCACCGGGCAGGTGATCCGCACCGTGCCGCGCGGCTCGTCGTGCACGCGCGCGACGGCCTCGTCGGCGGCTTCCGCCTGCTCGCGCATCGCGACGCAGTGGCGGTGGTAGACCTCGCCGGCCTGGGTCAGCGAGAGCTTGCGCGTGGTGCGCTGGAGCAGGCGCACGCCCAGCCGGGCCTCGAGCTCGGCGACGCGCCGCGACAGCCTGGACTTCGGCACGTTCAGCGCCCGGCCGGCGGCGGCGAACCCGCCGCGGTCCACCACCTCGGCGAAGAAGAGCATGTCGTTGAGGTCCTGCACGATTCGTCCCATGGATGGAACAATCTATCTTGAAATTGCAGGCTTATCAAGCGACTGGCCCGTCTCCACAATCAATGCTCCCGGCCAAGCGGCCGCCCAGACACAGGAGAAGAGCCATGAAACTGCTGCACATCGATTCCAGCCCCCTAGCCGGCCAGTCCGTCTCGCGCGAACTCACGGCGCGCGCCGTGGCGCAATGGCAGGCGAGCCATCCCGGCACGACGGTCGAGTACCTCGACCTGGCCGTGGACGCCCCCAGCCACCTCGACATCGATTCGCTGGGCTTCCGCCTCGGGCTGGACGACGCGAGCCTGACCGACGCGCAGCGCCGCGAGAACGCGGTGTCCGAGCGCCTCGTGAGCCAGTTCCTGGCCGCCGACGTGGTGGTGCTGGGCGCGCCCATGTACAACTTCTCCGTGCCCAGCCAGCTGAAGGCCTGGATCGACCGCATCGCGCAGGCGGGCCGCACCTTCAAGTACACGGAGCAAGGCCCGGTGGGCCTGGCCGGCGGCAAGACCGTGATCATCGTGTCGACCCGCGGCGGCGCCTATTCGCAGCAGCCGGCGCTGGCGATGGACCACCAGGAAAGCTACCTGCGCACGATCTTCGGCTTCTTCGGCGTCACGGACGTGCGCTTCGTGCGCGCGGAAGGCGTGGCGATGGGCGACGCGGCCAAGGGCAAGGCGATCGCGGCAGCCGACGCCGACATCCAGGCGCATGCGGGGGTGGCGGCGAACGAGGCGGTGGCCGCGCTGCAGGCGTAGCGCCTCGGCCCGGCCCTCACCCCGACCCTCTCCCGCCAGCGGGAGAGGGAGTCCGCCTTGCTCCCTCTCCCGCTTGCGGGAGAGGGCGGGGGTGAGGGCGGTAGCGAGCTACTTGTTCGCCACCTTGTCCGCGTGGTGCTTCACCCACTCCGCGAACCGTTCCATGAACTTCTGCAGGAACTGCTTCGTGTCGTCGGGCCCGATGCTGCCGTCAGCCGCGAACAGCCCGGGCTTGTTCTGCAGGAACATCTCCGGCTGGCCCAGCGTGGGCATGTCGAGGTAGGCGAGCACGTTGCGCAGGTGCTGCTGCGCCAGCGCGGTGCCGATCGCGCCGACCGAGATGCCGATCACGCCCGCCGGCTTGCCGGCCCAGGCGCTCTGGCCATAGGGCCGCGAGGCGTTGTCGATCGCGTTCTTCAGCACGCCCGGGATCGAGCGGTTGTATTCCGGCGTCACGAACAGCACGCCCTGCGACTGCGCGATCTCGCCCTTCAGGCGCCGCACCGGCTCGCTCTGGTTGCTGTCGTCGTCCTGGTTGTACAGCGGCAGGTCGTCGATGCGCACCGGCACCAGCTCCAGGTCCTTGGGGGCGAGCTTCACGAGCGCCTGCGCCAGCTGGCGGTTGAACGAGTCGCGGCGGAGGCTGCCGACGACCAGGGCGATGCGGTAGGTCATGTTGTTCTCCTTTGACTGGAATACGGATGCTGCGCCGCCAGGGCGCCCGCCGCTGTCGGCGGCTTCCGACGTTCGCAGTGTAGATGCGGGCGGGCGGCGCATGGACGAACTGGCCACGGTCGGCCTGCGCCAGGCGTCCCCGCGGCGGCGATGGCCGGGGGATTCTTGCTAAAGTCGGGTCGATTCCCCTCAAGACATTCCAGGAGGCGTGATGGCACGCACCGTCCATTGCATCAAGCTCGGTCGCGAGGCCGAAGGTCTCGACTTCCCGCCCTACCCCGGCGAACTCGGCAAGCGGCTGTACGACAACGTCAGCAAGGAAGCCTGGCAGGGCTGGCTCAAGCACCAGACCATGCTCGTCAACGAGAACCGGCTGAACCTGGCCGACCAGCGCGCGCGCGAGTACCTCAAGCGCCAGATGGAAAACCACTTCTTCGGCGCCGGCGCGGAGCAGGCCGCCGGCTACGTGCCCCCCACCAAGTGAGATGAGCGAGCCGGTCGCCTGGGGCGATGACGGCACGCCGCGCAGCGCGCGCTTCGACGACATCTACCATTCCGCGAGCGGCGGCCTCGCGCAGGCGCAGCACGTGTTCCTGCACGGCTGCGGCCTGCCCGAAGCCTGGGCCGGGCGCGCACAGTGGCGCATCCTCGAGACCGGCTTCGGCCTGGGCCTCAACTTCCTCGCCACGTGGCACGCGTGGCGCACGGATCCGCGGCGGCCCCGGCTGCTGCACTTCGCCTCCATCGAAGCCTGGCCGGTCGGCCCCGACGACCTGCTGCGCACGGCCGCCCGCGCACCGGCGCTGCAGCCGCTGGCGCAGGCGCTCGCCGCGCAGTGCACCGGGCTCACGCCCGGATTCCACCGCCTCGCCTTCGAGGACGGGCGCGTGCTGCTCACGCTGTGCATCGGCGACGTCGCGCCCTTGCTGCGCGAGCAGGCCTTCCGCGCCGACGCGGTGTTCCTGGACGGCTTCGACCCGGCGCGCAATCCGCAGATGTGGAGCGGCGACACGCTGAAGGCCGTCACGCGCCTGTGCCGGCGCGGCACCTTGCTCGCCACGTGGACGGTCGCGGGCGAGGTGCGGCGCGAACTGCGCTCCTGCGGCTGGCAGGTCGACAAGCGCCCGGGGCTGCCGCCCAAGCGCGAGATCACGTGCGCCCGCTACGACCCGCAGTGGGAGGTGAAAGGGCTGCAGGAAGAACCCGCCGTCACGCCCGGCGACGCCGTCGTGATCGGCGCCGGCCTGTCGGGTGCGGCGGCCGCGGCCAGCCTGGCGCGCCGCGGCTGGTCCGTGCGCGTGCTGGATGCGGCGCTGCAACCGGCCGGTGGCGCCTCGGGCCTGCCCTGCGGCCTGCTGGCGCCGCACCAGTCGCCCGACGACAACCCGCTGTCGCGCCTGTCGCGCGCCGGCGTGCGCATCACCTTGCAGGAGGCACGGCAACGGCTGGCTCCCGGCCTCGAATGGGAGCGCACCGGCGCGCTCGAATGGCGCGGCGGCGACGCCCGCGCCTTGCCGGCGCTGGGCGAGGCGCTGGCCCCCTGGAGCCGCGAGGCGACGCCGGCGCAGAAGCGCGCCGCGGCCATCGCGGAGAGCGACGCCGCCTGGTGGCACGAGAACGCCGCCTGGATCGAGCCGGCAGCGCTGGTGCGCTCCTGGCTGCGCGAGCCGGGCGTGCGCTTCACCGGCGGGCAGCGCGTGGCGCGCGTGCGCCGCATCGACGCAGGCTGGAGCATCGAGGACGCCGCGGGCGAACGCATCGCTTCGGCGGCCCTCGTGGTGGTGGCCGCGGCGCTCGGCAGCGCGGCCCTGCTCGATGCGGCGCCCGCGCTGCATGCGGTGCGCGGGCAGGTCACCTGGGCGCCGCACGGCGAGGACGCCGCTGCGTTGCCGCCCTTCCCCGTCCACGGTCACGGCCACTTCCTGCCGCGCGTCCCGCTGGAGGAGCGCATGGCCTGGATCACGGGCTCCACCTACGGTCGCGGCGACGCCGACACCGACCTGCGGCCGCAGGACGACGCCGCGAACCTGCAGCGCGTGAGCGAAGTGATGCCCCGCGCGGCCGCCGTCATGGAGGCGGCGGGCCGCCGCGAGGAACTGCGCTCCTGGGCCGGCGTGCGTTGCGCCTCCTCCGACCGCCGCCCGCTGCTCGGCGAGTGGGCGCCCGGCCTCTGGGCCAGCATGGCGATGGGATCGCGGGGCCTGAGTTTCGCGGCGCTGTGCGCCGAACTGATGGCGGCCCGCCTGCACGGCGAGCCCTGGCCCCTGCCCGCGCGGCTCGCGCAGGCGCTGGACCTCAGGCGGCCGGGCCGAGCTCGATCCGGCTGAGCCAGGCGTCGAGCCGTTCGGGATCGGGCGGGTCTTCCAGCAAGGCCGTGCGGCCGGCCCAGGCGCGCATGCGCGTCGACAGCGAGCGCGAGGCCTTGATCAGCGCCACGTGCGGCACCGGCAGCCGCCCACGCCGCATCTGCCGCAGCAGTTCCCAGGCGTCGAAGTCGTGCAGCCCGGCATCGACCAGCGCCAGGTCGTACTGCTTGCCGCGCACGAGGTCCATGGCCTCCGCGCCGCTCTCCGCTTCGTCGGCCTGCGTCAGCCGCGCCAGCGCGAGGCGCGCCCGCAGGTAGAGCCGCCCGTCGCGGTCCTTGCTGACAATCAGGGCCTGCTTCCGCGACATGGCCGATTCGATGGATGCGAGCGCATCCAGGTCCAGCACGGCTTCGGGGGCGAACAGGGCGTCCAGCGCGCCGATGACTTCGGGCCAGGCGATCGGCCGTTCGAAAGATTGCCAGACGGCGGGCGGAGCGTTGGTTCCAACCCACAAAAGGCGCAATTCGCGATTCAGCGGAGACTCCGCCTGCACCCGCGCCTCCCAGCTCTGGCCGTCCAGCAAGGCCACCCGCGCGGGCTCGGCCGCCTGCGGCGTCCACAGCTGGTACATCGTGCGGCACTGCTCCGACAGGCGGAATACGGTGTTGAGCGCATGGCGCTCCTCGTCGGAAAACCCGACCACCTTGATGTAGATCCTCTGCGCCATGCCTGCTGCCGCGTCCGCGCTCCCCTCCTGCCGCATAAGCTTATCCGCATAAGCGCGGAAGCAAAAAATAGTTTGGTTCGGCGGCGGGCCTGCCTACAGTCGCCGCTCCGGCCCCAGACGGCCTGCAACGCCGCTTCCATGTACCAGTACAACGAGTTCGACCGCCAGTTCGTGCGCGCCCGCGCCGCCCAGTTCCGCGACCAGCTGGAACGCTGGCAGGCCGGCACCCTGAGCGAGGACGAACTGAAGCCGCTGCGCCTGCAGAACGGCTGGTACATCCAGCGCTACGCGCCGATGGCGCGGATCTCCGTGCCCTACGGCGAGCTCTCCAGCGCGCAGCTGCGCGTGCTGGCCCGGGTGGCCCGCGAATTCGACCGGCCCGATCCCGCGCTGCTGCAGGACGCGCAGGACAGGCAGCTGGCCCTGGGCCCCGTCCCGGTGCCGGGCAGCGGCAAGCAGGTGGTGAGCCGCCTGAAGTACGGCTACGGCCACTTCACGACGCGCACCAACGTGCAGTTCAACTGGATCCCGATCACCCGGGCCGCCGACGTGATGGAGCTGCTGGCCACGGTGAGCATGCACGGCATCCAGACCAGCGGCAACGCCATCCGCAACATCACGACCGACGAACTCGCCGGCATCGCGGTGGACGAGATCGCCGATCCGCGGCCCTTCGCGGAGATCATCCGCCAGTGGGCGGCGCTGCACCCGGAGTTCGCCTTCCTGCCGCGCAAGTTCAAGATCGCCCTGAACGGCGCGACGGAAGACCGCGCTGCGCTCGGCTGGTACGACATCGGCCTGCAGCTGCTGCGCGACGAAGCGGGCACCCTGGGCTTCAAGGTGATGGTGGGCGGCGGCATGGGCCGCACGCCGGTGGTCGCCACCGTGGTGCGCGAGTTCGTGGAGTGGCCGCAGCTCCTGAACTACCTGGAAGCCTGCATCCGCGTCTACAACCGCTACGGCCGCCGCGACAACATCTGGAAGGCGCGCATCAAGATCCTCGTGAAGTCCGAGGGCCAGCGCTACATCGACCAGGTGGAAGAGGAATTCCGCCAGATCGTCGAGATCGACGGGGCCCCGCACACGCTGACGCACGCCGAGGTGGACCGCGTCACGGCGTACTTCGTGCCGCCCGCGCTGCAGCCGCGCCAGCAGGACGCGGCGGCCGCGCGCGTGCACGAGATCATCCGCGCCGACGCCGAGGCCGACCCGCAGTACGACCGCTGGCTGCAGCGCAACGTGCTGCCGCACCGCCAGCCGCAGCTGCGCGCCGTGAAGCTGTCGTTCAAGCGCCTGGGCTACAACCCCGGGGACTGCACGGCGGAACAGTTCGAGGCCTGCGCCGACCTGGCCGACCGCTTCTCCGCCGGCGAGGCGCGCGTCACGCACGACCAGAACCTGCTGCTGCCCTGGGTGCACCAGGACGACCTGCCGCAGCTGTGGGCCGCGGCCCGCAAGCTGGGGCTCGCCCGCCCCAACATCGGCCTGATCACCGGCATGATCGCCTGCCCCGGCGGCGACTTCTGCTCGCTGGCCAACGCGCGCTCGCTGCCGATCGCCGAGGCGATCACCGAGCGCTTCCAGGACCTCGACGAGGAATGGGACATCGGCGAGATCGACCTGAACTTCTCGGGCTGCATCAATTCCTGCGGCCACCACCACGCCGGGCACATCGGCATCCTCGGCGTCGACAAGGACGGCAAGGAGTGGTACCAGATCACGCTGGGCGGCTCGGACGGTTCGGCGCTGTCCGGGCCGGCGGGTCCCGGCAAGATCATCGGGCCCTCGTTCGCGAAGGAGGAAGTGCCCGCCGTGATCGAGGCGCTGGTCGACACCTACCGCCAGCTGCGGCAGCCGGCGGCCGACGGCAAGGACGAAAGCTTCATCGCCACGCTGCGCCGGGTGGGCCCCGAGCCCTTCAAGGCCGCCGCCAACGCCTGCCGCTTCGTGGAAAGGGAAACCGCATGATCCCGCTGCAACTGGTCGCGCCCGGCGGCACGGCGCCCGAGGACAACGACAAGGTGCTGGTGCTGCCCAACGACAGCGACCCCATGGAGGTCCCGCTGGAGGGCGTGGAACGCATCGAGCTGAACTTCCCCAAGTTCACCGACGGCCGGGCCTTCAGCCAGGCCTACCTGCTGCGCCGCCGCCGCAAGTTCGCCGGCGACATCCGCGCCACCGGCGACGTGCTGATCGACCAGCTGGTGCAGATGCACCGCACGGGCTTTTCCAGCGCCGTGCTGAAGGAAGGCAAGGACGCGGCCGAGGCCGAACGCCAGTTCGCCCGCTACGCCGCCTTCTACCAGGCGGACGCGGTGGTGGGCCGGCCGCGGTTCGCGCGGAGCTGAGATGGGCGCGATCGAACTGAACGCCCGCCCCTCGAAGGACTACGCGGCCAGGCTCGCGGAGACCCAGGCGCTGCTGGTCCGCGCGGCCACCGAGTTCGCGCCGCTCAAGCAGGCCTCCAGCCTGGGCGCCGAGGACGTCGTCATCACGCACCTGGTGAACGCGCTGGCGCTGGACATCCCCGTGTTCGTGCTGGAAACCGGCGCCCTGCACGCGGAGACGCTGCAGCTGCTGGAGCGCACGCAAGCCACGTCCCGCGCGCCGGTGGAGGTCTACCGGCCCCGCGAGGAAGCGGTGGTGAACTTCGTGGCGCGCGAAGGCCGCGAGGCCATGTACCGCAGCATCGAACTGCGCAAGGCCTGCTGCGCCATCCGCAAGCTGGAACCGCTGGAACGGGCGCTGGCCGGGCAGAAGGCCTGGATCACCGGGCTGCGCCGCGAACAGTCGGCCGCGCGGGCCGAGGTTCCCTTGGTGGACACGGCCGAAGCACGCATCAAGATCAACCCCCTGGCCGACTGGACCTGGGGCGACGTGTGGCACTACATCGCGGTGAACGGCGTCGACTACAACCCGCTGCACGACCGGTTCTTCCCCAGCATCGGCTGCGCGCCCTGCACGCGGGCGACCAGCCTGGGCGAGGACTTCCGTGCCGGCCGCTGGTGGTGGGAAGAGGAGCAGGCGAAGGAATGCGGCCTGCACGTGAAGGAAGAAAAGGCAGTCGCATGAACGCTCGCACCGAACCCCGGCTCCTGGCCCGGATCAGCAACCGGCACCTGGACGCCCTGGAGGAGGAAGCCATCTTCGTCCTGCGCGAGGTCGCCGGCGCCTTCGAGCGGCCGACGCTGCTGTTCTCCGGCGGCAAGGACTCGCTGGTGATGCTCAAGTGCGCCGAGAAGGCCTTTGGCGCCGGGCGCATCCCCTTTCCCCTGCTGATGATCGACACCGGGCACAACTTCCCGGAGGTGACCGCCTTCCGCGACTTCCGCGCGCGGGAACTGGGCGCCCGGCTGATCGTGCGCGGCGTGGAAGACTCCATGAAGCGCGGCACCGTGCGCCTGGCGCGCCCCGACGAGAGCCGCAACGCGCACCAGGCCGTCACGCTGCTGGAAGCGATCGAGGAATTCCGCTTCGATGCCCTGATCGGCGGCGCCCGCCGCGACGAGGAAAAGGCGCGCGCCAAGGAGCGCATCTTTTCCCACCGCGACAGCTTCGGCCAGTGGCATCCCAAGGCCCAGCGGCCGGAACTCTGGACGCTGTTCAACACCCGCCTGCACCCGGGCGAGCACTTCCGCGTGTTCCCCATCTCCAACTGGACCGAGCTGGACGTGTGGCAGTACATCGAGCGCGAGCAGGTCGCCCTGCCCTCGATCTACTACGCCCACCGGCGCGAGGTGATCGAGCGCCGCGGGATGCTGGTGCCGGTGACGCCGCTCACGCAGCCCCGGGAAGGCGAGCAGGTCGTGACCCGCACGGTGCGCTTCCGCACCGTGGGCGACATCACCTGCACCTGCCCCGTGGCCAGCCCCGCCGCCAACGCGAGCGAGGTGGTGGCGGAGACGCTGTCGGTGGAGGTGAGCGAGCGGGGAGCGACGCGCATGGACGACAAGACCTCCGAGGCGTCGATGGAAAAGCGCAAGAAGGACGGGTATTTCTGATGACGGCTCTGAACGTGGATCCCGGCTTGCGCCGGGATGATGAACGCTCGCACGGCGGCGACCACGCCGCCGCGCTACGGTTCATCACTTGCGGTTCCGTGGACGACGGCAAGAGCACGCTGATCGGCCGCCTGCTGGTGGACAGCCGCGCGGTGCTGCAGGACCAGCTGGCTTCCGTCTCGAAGTCCGGTGAGGCCGACCTGGCGCTGCTGACCGACGGCCTGTCGGCCGAGCGCGAACAGGGCATCACGATCGACGTGGCCTACCGCTACTTCGCCACCCCGGCGCGCAAGTTCATCATCGGCGACGCGCCCGGCCACGAGCAGTACACGCGCAACATGGTGACGGCCGCCTCCAGCGCCGACGCCGCCGTGGTGCTGGTGGACGCCACCAAGCTGAAGTGGCAGAACCCCGGCCTGGAGCTGCTGCCCCAGACCCGCCGCCACACGCTGCTGTGCAACCTGCTGCGCGTGCCCGCCATCGTGTTCGCCGTGAACAAGCTCGATGCGGTGGAGGACGCCCAGGTGGCCTTCACCAACATCCGCGGCGCGCTGGAGGACTTCACCGCCGCCGCCGGCGTGCAGGCGGGCGCCGTGGTGCCGATCTCCGCGCTGAAGGGCCACAACGTCGTCGAAGGCAAGCCGGGGTGGTGCAACTACAAGGGCCCCTCGCTGCTGTCGGTGCTGGAAGCGCTGGACGTGACGCCCGCCGAAGCGGACGAGGCCTTCGCCTTCCCGGTGCAGTGGGTGGAGAAGTTCTCCGCCTCCGCCGATACCTCCCAGGGCCGCCGCGTGTTCTGGGGCCGCGTGGCCACCGGCCAGGTCCAGCCCGGACAGGAGGTGACCGTGCTCCCGGGCGGACAGACGGCCCGGGTGGCGCAGGTGCTCGACGCCGTGCGGCGCCCGGCCACTGTGGCGGCGCGGCACAGCGCCGGCATCGTCCTCGATCGCGAGGTGGACGTGTCGCGCGGCGACTGGCTGCTGGCCCCGGGCGCCTTCGCGCCGGCCCGGGACCTGTCGGCCACGGTCGCCTGGCTCGACGACGAGCCGCTGGTGGCCGGCCGCGTGTACTGGGCGCTGCACGGCCACCGCTGGGTGAAGGCCAGGATCCAGCGCATCGTGCACAGGCTGGACGTGAACAGCCTGGCCGAACACGACGCCGACCACCTGGAACCGAACGGCATCGGCCACGTCGAACTGGCGCTGCAGGAGCCCCTGGCCACCCTGCCCTACGCCCGTTCGCGCACGCTGGGTGCCCTGGTGCTGGTGGACACCGCCAGCCACAAGACGGCGGGGGCGCTCCTGGTTCGTTGATCCAGCGCAACCCTGGCGCCGTCGCGCCCTCGCCACCCTCGGGCAGCGGGGCAGAATGAGAAATCCATAAAATCGAGGGTTTCCCCCGAACCCTCGGCACAACAATGACCCACGTCGTCACCGAATCCTGTATCCGCTGCAAGTACACCGACTGCGTGGATGTCTGCCCCGTGGACTGCTTCCGCGAGGGGCCGAACATGCTGGTCATCGACCCGGACGAGTGCATCGACTGCGCCGTGTGCATCCCCGAATGCCCGGTCAACGCGATCTACGCGGAAGAGGACGTGCCGGCCGACCAGGTCGGCTTCATCCAGCTGAACGCGGACCTCGCGCCCGGCTGGAAGAGCATCACGAAACGCAAGCCGGCCCTGCCGGATGCCGAGGAATGGAAGGACAAGCCGGGCAAGTTGTCCGAGCTGGTCAAGTGAATATGGAACCACAGCTGAACCAGGAAGTGATCAAGACCGCCGCCGCCCATGACGGACCGATCGAGACCGATGCGGTCATCATCGGCGCCGGCCCCGTGGGGTTGTTCCAGGTGTTCGAGCTCGGGCTGCTCGAGATCAAGGCCCACGTGATCGACTCGCTCGCCTACCCGGGGGGCCAGCCGATCGAGCTCTACCCCGACAAGCCGATCTACGACATCCCGGCGATCCCGGTGTGCACCGGCAAGGAACTGACGGACGCGCTGCTCAAGCAGATCGAGCCCTTCGGCGCCACCTTCCACCTGGGCCAGACGGTGACGGTCGTGCAGAAGCAGGACGACGGCCGCTTCTTCGTGGAGACGTCCAAGGGCACGCGCTTCCTGACCAAGACCATCTTCATCGCCGCCGGCGTGGGCGCCTTCGAGCCGCGCACGCTGAAGGTCGACGGCCTCGAAAAGTTCGAAGGGTCGCAGCTGTTCTACCGCGTGCGCAACCCCGCCGACTTCGCCGGCAAGAACCTGCTGGTGGTGGGCGGCGGCGACTCCGCGCTGGACTGGTCGCTCAACTTCTGCGCCGGCAACGAGGACGGCAACGCGCACAAGGCCGAGAGCGTGATCCTGGTGCACCGCCGCGACGGCTTCCGCGCGGCGCCCGCCTCGGTGGCGCGCATGCACGAGCTGTGCGAGCAGATGGAGATGCAGTTCGTGGTCGGCCAGGTGACGGGCTACGAGGAGAAGGACGGCAAGCTCACCGGCGCCAAGGTGACCGGCTCGGACGGCGTGACGCGCGTCGTGCCCGCGGACGTGCTGCTGGTCTTCTTCGGCCTCTCGCCCAAGCTCGGCCCGATCGCCGACTGGGGCCTGGACATCGAGCGCAAGCAGCTGAAGGTGGACACGGAGAAGTTCTCGACCAGCGTGCCGGGCATCTTCGCCGTGGGCGACATCAACACCTACCCGGGCAAGAAGAAGCTGATCCTGTCGGGCTTCCACGAATGCGCGCTGGCCGCCTTCGGCGCCGCGCCCATCATCTTCCCCGAGAAGGGCAAGATCCACCTGCAGTA
This sequence comes from Ramlibacter sp. bp-362, assembly GCF_054956735.1. Lineage (NCBI taxonomy): Bacteria > Pseudomonadati > Pseudomonadota > Betaproteobacteria > Burkholderiales > Comamonadaceae > Ramlibacter > Ramlibacter sp. bp-362. The sequence continues at coordinate 23,271 of NZ_JBUDXE010000011.1, read as the reverse complement.
CACGACCACCAGCCCCAAGCTGCACAAGGTGCTGGGCGTCGAGACGCCGGTGTTCGACTGACGCTTTGCTGATGGGATGGGGGCGGCCGCGGAAGGCCGCCAAACCCACGCTATAATCTAAGGCTTGTTCCCCGATAGCTCAGTCGGTAGAGCGCCGGACTGTTAATCCGTAGGTCCCTGGTTCGAGCCCAGGTCGGGGAGCCACCCAACAAGAAGGGGCCTGGTCGCGAGACCAGGCCCCTTTTCCTTGTCCGCCCTCAGGTCGCCGCGGGCTGCAGGCTCCGCTCCGCGGACACCATCTTCCGGAACGACCACAGCCCCAGCAGCGGCCCCAGCGCCACCGGCACGAACAGCCACTGCACAGGCAAGACCTGCAGCAGCCAGTTGGTCGCCGCGATGCTCGCGATTGTCAGCGCGAAGCCCGTGCAGTTGATGGCCATGAGCACCGAGCCGACGTCCTCGGCCGGCGCATGCCGCGCCGCCAGCGTGGAGAACTGAGGCGAATCGCCCACCACGGTGATACCCCAGACCAGCAGCATCGCCAGGAACAGCCCCGGCGGCCAGTGGAAGGCCCAGGGCAGCAGCAGGCAGCACAGTCCGGACACGCACAGCTGCGCGAAGGCCACCCGCGCGCTGCCCACGCGCTGGCTCCAGTGCCCGCCGGCGGCGCTGCCGATCGCGCCGCTGGCGATGACGAGGAAGGACCAGGCGGGCACGGACAGGTCCATGCCTTCGCTGCGCGCATAGGCGGCGAGGATGAGGGGCACGAAGGTCCAGAAGGTGTAGAGCTCCCACATGTGCCCGAAGTAGCCCAGCGCGCTCGCGCGCACCTGTGCGTTCGCGAACAGGCGGCCTCGCGCGCGCCGCGCCCCGGGCGCGGCGCGCGGCGCGAGATAGGGGCCGTCCGGGACCAGCGCGAACATCGCGAGCGCCCCGCAGGCCGCGAGTGCGCTGGAGACGATCACCGTCGCCTCCCACGGCAGGCCATGCAGCACGGCCACCGCGCCATGCGGCAGCGCCGTGCCGACAACGAGTGCTCCGACCAGCAGGCCGAGCGCCCTGCCGAGTCCGCCGCGGTACCAGCCGGAGGCGATCTTCATGCCCACCGGATAGATGCCCGCCAGCACGAAGCCCGTGGCGACGCGCAGCCCCAGCAGCACCGCGATGCCCGCGCCGCCGGCCCCGGGCGCGAGCAGGATGCCGAGGTTCAGCGCCGCCCCGAGCACGCAGCATGCCGTGAACAGGCGCCGTGGCGAGAACCGGTCGGCGATGCGCCCCAGCGTGAAGGCCAGCGTGCCGACGACGAATCCGAGCTGCGCCGCCGACGTCAGCCAGCCGGCCAGCGAGGGCGCGGCGCCGAGCAGCGCCTGCAGGGGGCCGACGATCGCGTTGCCGCTGAACCAGAGGCTGGTGCCGGCAACCTGGCAGAAGATGATCGCGGGGAGGATGCGCCGTGGCGGGACGAGGTCGTTCACGGCGTGGAGCATGCCCTCAGCGGGTGCAGGCGCGCAAGGCCGACGTGAGCGGCTCGACCGAGGTGTCGCCCAGCCGCTGCACGGCGAGGGCGACGCCCCGCGAGCGGTCCGCCCCGAACACACGCCCTGCGATCGCGTGGAACTTGCGCTCCACCTTGTCCTGCTGCCCAGCGAGGTCCGGCATGGGCACGCCCGCATCATGGAAGGCAGCGTGCTGGCGGCCGTCGCGCAGCGTCACGCGGACCTCGCTCGCCATCCTCGGCAGCGCGTCACTGAAATCGACGGCCACCCGCGGAACGAGCCGACGCACCTGCGGCTGCGCAAGGCTCTCGGTGCTGAAGGTCTGCGGCACGGAGGTGTCGAGTCCCGCCAGCGTCATGGCCGCGCAGGCCCGCAGGCTGAACTTGGCCTCGGTGTCCGTCGTCGGCGCGGGGATGTTGCAGACCGTGGCGGAGCTGCCGTGGACCGTCACGCGCACGCTTTCCACGTCTTCCACGGCAAAGCCCTCGTCCCGTTGCAGTTCGAACAAGGCGTCCATGCAGGCGCTGGTGCCGTAGCAGGACGCGTGGAACTTGAACAAGGTATTGCGCAAGTGCCAGCCGCCCTCGGGTTCCTCCAATGCCGCATCGGCGTGGAAGTCACCACTGTAGGCACCGGCGAAGCCCTGCGGATGCTCGAGGATGTCCGCCGGACCCGTGAAGCCGCGTGCCGTCATCGCCGCGGCCATGAGACCATTGCGAGCGGCCAGGCCGGCGTGCCAGGGCTTGCCCATGCTGCCGAACATCGCCTTGAGCCCGCTCGCCTGGGTGGCGGCGAGGCCCAGCGCGACGCACGCCGCATCCTCGGACAAGCCGGCGAGGTGCGCGCACGCCACGGCGGCGCCAAGCGAGCCCGCCGTGGACGTGGAATGGAAGCCGCGGTCGTAATGACTGGGCGCGATCAGCTTCCCGACGCGGCAAACCATCTCGCAGCCAGCCACCAGGGCGGCAAGGAGCTGCGCGCCGCTGGCCGTGCGTCGCTGCTGCGCAAGGGCCAGCAGCGCAGGGAGGATCACCGCGGTGGCGTGCCCGGTGATCGCGATGTGCACGTCGTCGTAGTCGAGCGTGTGGCCGAGCGTGCCGTTGTACTCGGCGGCAGAGAGCGCCGGCAGGCGCAAGTCGCTTCCGAGGACGGTGGCCTCCGGCGTGCCGCCGCGCGCTGCCAGTTCCACCAGCAGCAGGCGGGGGCCCGCTTCATCGACGGCCGCCAGGCTCACGCCCAGCCAATCCAGAACGCACTGCGCCGCGACCGTGCGCACGTCGGCGGGCAGTTCCTCGTAGCTCGCCTGCATGGATCGCCGCACCAGGGTGCGCGTGAGGCCCTCCCGGCCCGGGACGTCGCTGCGCTTGCTCATGTCACTCCTGTGCGATGCCCGCTTCGCGGAAGATCTTCGCGTAACCCGTCATCTCCTTGCGGATCAGGTCGCTGAAGTCCTGCGGCGTGCCGCCCACCAGTTCGAGGCCCAGGGGCTGCAACGCGGAGATGACGTCCTGCGCCTTGACGATCCTGGCGACCTCGGCCTGCACCTTCTGCACGACGGCGTCGGGGGTGCCGGCCGGTGCGATCAGGCCGATCCAGGCGGACATTTCATAGCCGGGCAGGCCTGCTTCGGCAATGGTGGGCACGTCGGGCAACGAGCTCGAGCGGCTCGTGGTGGTGACGCCCAGCGCCTTGAGCTTGCCGGCCTTGATGTGCGGCAGCGACTGCGCCACCGTGTCGAACATCAAGTCGACCTGGCCGCCCAGGAGGTCCGCGAGCGCCGGACCGGCGCCGCGGTAGGGCACGTGCTTCATCTGCACGCCGGCCAGCTTCTCGAACAGCGCGCCGGCCAGGTGGATGGAGCTTCCGCTGCCCGAGGAGGCGTAGTTGAGCTTGCCGGGTTCAGCCTTCGCCAGAGCGATCAGCTTGCCCACGGAGTCGGCCGGCACCTTCGGGTTGACCACCAGCACGTTCGGCGACCAGGCCACCAGGCTCACCGGCTTGAAGTCCTTGATCGGGTCGAACATGGGCTTCTTCATCATCTGCGGCCCCATCGTGTGGCTGCTGCTGGTCGCCATCAGCAGCGTGTAGCCGTCCGGGGCGGACCGGGCGACGTACTGCGCGCCGATGCCGCCGGTGGCGCCCGCCTTGTTTTCCACGACCACGGTCTGGTTCCAGTTCTCCGACAGCTTCTTGGCGACGGTGCGCGCCAGGGTGTCGGTGGCGGCGCCCGGCGGGAAGGGCACCACGATCGTGATGCGCTGCGACGGGTACGCCGCTTGCGCGAACGCGGTGGTGGCGCACAGCAGCGCGGCGGCTGCCAGGAATCGGATGGAATGACGCATGCTTGTCTCCTCTTTTGGGGGTGGATCAAAGACCGGCTTCGGCCCGGTTCAGTTCATTGGTCAGGATCATCAGGCCCTCGTCGACGCCGAGGCCCGGCTTGGTGAACAGGCGCCAGGCGCCGAACGCGAGTCCCACGTGCACCGTCGTGCGCACGGAGATGTCGGTCTCGTTGCAGCTGCCGCCCAGGTAGGCGAGCACCCCGTCCTTCTGGCACAGGCGCAGGCCTTCGATGGTGGTGGTGAGCGAGCCGTTGTCCGGCACCTTGATCTGGATGCCGTGCACCGCCTGGTCGCGGGTGAACAGCTCCATCTCGCCCGGCGCGTTGGCCCATTCGTCCGCGATCAGGCGGCAATCCAGCCCGCTCTGCTCCAGCCGGCGGCGCAGTCGGGCCGCGCGTTCGGCCGCCTCGGGCGCGCTTTGCGCGAACAGCGGATCCTCGAAATACACCTGGAAGCCCTGCGCCCGCCGCACCACGTCGGCGAGGTAGTCGACGACCCTGTCCTCATCGTTGCCCAGCATGCGCCCGAGCGAGGCGTGGAAGTCGAAGTGCAGGTCGGGGCGGTAGCCGGTCGAGCCGAGCTCACCGATGCGCTGCACGATCCAGCTGCAGTACTCCGGCAGCCGCTGACATTCGTCCGACGTCTGCATGGCGGCGTGGGGCAGCATGGCCACCCGGCGGGCGATCGCCTTGTCGGCGTTCTTGTACCAGTCGGGTCCGCAGGATGCGGCGAAACCGGGGCGGTCGTAGGTACGGGTGATCCCGTACTCGTGGCGCAGCACGTCGGCCGGCGTCATGCCGCTGGACAGGGCGGCCGCGTTCAGGAAGGCCTGCGACAGTCCGTAGGCGACCGGCCGTCCGCCGAACGCCTCGGGCCAGTCCTCCAGCAGCGCGCAGGCGTCGCGGAAGCCGTTGAAGGTGCGGCCTTCGAACTGCTCGAGCAGGCGGCGCCGGATCTCGGGCAGCGCGTCCGAACGCAGCGGGTCGGGCCGCCCGCCCAGGCCCAGGTTGGCCACGGTCATGCAGTCGCCGTAGGCGCGCTGACCGTCCTGCAGGCGCAGCGCGATGCAGTACGCCACGCTCGGGGACCGGATGGATTCGAACAAGGGACTGGTGGTCTTTCCCTTGAAGAAGAATCCGTCGGCCTGCGCGCCGGCCTGCACCGCCTCCTGGTCAGCGATCCAGAACCCGCCGATGCCCTCGACCATGCCGAAACTCTCGATGCGGAACGTCGTTTTCAACTCTTTCGCCATTCGTGCCTCCTGGGAATGCCGCGGAGTCTAGGCAGCGGGGGCGCGGCCTTCTGCTAACCACTGAGCGTTGGCGCATTTACAGTTGCGCCATGGCCCAGGCGGATGCCGGATTCACCGCGGTGCCGAAATGGCACATGGTCCTCGGTGCGCTGAGCGCGGGGGACCGCGCGGCGCTGGCCGGGCGCATGAGCAGCATGGTGCTGCCGCCGGGCAGCCAGGTCTTCCGCCAAGGCGAGCCAAGCGACCGGCTGGTGATCGTGGAAAGCGGCCGCGTGCGCGTCTACCAGACTTCCGCGCAGGGGCAGACGTTCACGCAGGCCGTCTGCGTGGGCGGCACGAGCATCGGCCTGGCGGCGCTGGTGGCACGCAGGCGTCGCGACACGTCGGCGGAAACAATCGACACCTCTACCCTGCAGTTCATGCCGGCCGCGGTGTTCCTCGACCTGATGCACACCCTGCCGGGGCTCGGCGCCGGCGTGGCACGGTTGCTGGCGACCACCGCGATGGAAAGCTTCGCGCGCACCGAAGCACTGGTCGTCGAATCGGCACGCGTGCGGCTGGCGCGCATCCTCGTCTCGCTGGCCGGCGACCGCGCCTGCGGACCGGCCGATGGGCGCGAGATCGAAGGCATCACCCAAGAGGATCTGGCGCGCATGGTGGGCGTCAGCCGGACCTGGATCGTGCTGTCGCTCAAGCTGTTCGAGGACCAGGGGCTGATCCAGCGGCACAGGCGCCGCATCGTGATCCCCGACACCGGGAAGATGCTGCGCTTCGCGCAGGACGAAGCGGGGGCCTGAGCGGACTCTCCTCTTCCGTGCCGATAATCGCGCGCATGGAGAATGATCGCGGTACCGTTGAACGCACCTTGCGCCTGCTCTCGTTCATCGCCTCTGTGGATGGCGAGATCAGCGTCAAGGCGGTGGGTGAGGAGCTGAAACTGCCCCAGAGCACCGCGCACCGACTGGTGCAGCAGCTCGTGGGGCTGGGATTCCTGCAGCGCGCGGGCGAGTCGCGCCGATACGACTTCGGCCCCGCCATGTACCGGCTCGGGGCGCTGATCTCCAGCCGGGTCGACATCGTCCGCGTCGCCATGCCGGCACTGCAGCGCATCGTGGCGAAGACCAACGAGGGCTGCGCGCTGGGCGTGCTGCGCGAGCACGACCACACGGTGCTGTTCGCCGCCCACGTGGAGTCGCCGCTGCCGCTGCGCTACCGCATCGCGCTGCACGAACCGGTGTCCATCCTCTGGGGCGCCTCGGGCCGCTCCATTCTCGCCTTCCTGGAACCCGGGCTGGCGGAGGAGCTGGGCCGCGCCGCCGAGCGTTCGCCCACGGGCAAGCCGCCACTGTCGGCGCGCGAACTGAAGAAGGAGATGGAGAACATCCGGGCGAACGGGTACTCCATCAACAAGCGCGGCGAGAAGATCGCGGGAGCGTCCGGCGTGTCCGCGCCGATCTTCGGCATGGGCGGCCGAGTCCTCGGCTGCCTCTCGCTGACCATCCCGGAAGTGCGCTATCCGCGCGGCAAGGAAGCCGCGCTGGGCAAGCTGCTGATGGAGGAATCCGCGGCCATCACCCGGGCGCTCGTGGGCGGCTGACTAATTCCATTGAACGGGTTTTGTAATCCGTTTATTGACTAAACGGAGGGCGACTCGCAGACTTCGCCGGGTTCCAACCACGGCAAGGATGCAGTCCATGAAGATTTCCGGTCTCTACGCCAGCGAGGGAATCGGCGGCTACTACTGGCGCGACCAGGAGGCGATCGCCCGGGGCGCCGAGCGCGATGGGTTCATCTATCGCGGCCAGCCCGTCACCCCCGGCTTCGACAGCATCATCCAGGTGAGCTCCACCGTCCTGCTCACCGCGGTGGCGGACGACGGCCGGGAAATCCATGGCGACTGCGCGACCGTGAACCACGCGTTCCGCTCGGGACGCGAAGGCGCGCCCCGGCCCGCCGACCTCGTGTCGCTCGCCGAAGGACCGCTGCGCGAATGGTTGCAGGGCTGCGACCTGGCGCGCTTCCGCGAGAACGCCCGCCGCCTGGACAGCATGGAGATCCAGGGCAAGGGGCTGCACATGGCCCTGCGCTACGGCCTGTCGCAGATCCTGCTGCAGGCCGTCGCCGCACACCGCCGCATCACGATGGCGGAAGTGCTGGCCGACGAATTCGGACTGAAGCTCGCCCGCCGCCCGGCGCCGCTGCTCGGATCCTGTGGCGGCAGCTGGTACGAGAACGTCGACAAGGCGATCCTGCGCAAGCTGCCCTTCTTCCCGCAGACGGCCATGGTGCGCCTCGACCAGCTCGAGGAATTGCCGCGCTATGCCGCCTGGATCGCGCAGCGCGTGCGCGACGTGGGCGCAGCCGGCTACCAGCCGACGCTGCACTACGACCTGCACGGCCTGCTGAGCCTGAAGGTCGGGGACGATATCGACGAGGCGATCCGCTACCTGAAGCAGGTGGAGGAGGCGAGCGGCCCGCACCCCGTGCTGTTCGAGGATCCGCTCGACGCCGGAAACAAGAAGGAGCAGATCCGCGTAATGCGCGAACTGCGCCGGGCCCTGCCGCGCGCCGGCTCGCGCATCCGGCTGATCGCGGACGAATGGTGCAACACGCGCACCGACGTGGACGACTTCGTCGACAGCGGCTGCTGCGACCTGATCCAGATCAAGATGCCGGACCTCGGCGGCGTCGACAACACCGTCATGGCCTGCATGAAGTGCACGGCCGGTGGCGTCGGCATCTACCTCGGCGGCAGCTGCAACGAAACCGACATTTCCGCGCGCGTGTCCTCGCACCTCGCGCTTGTGGTGCAGCCGACCGAATTCCTCGACAAGCCCGGGCTGGGCGTGGACGAGGGCGTGATGATCGTGACCAACGAGATGGCGCGCGCGATCCGTTCCTATTCCACCCGCGTCGACGCCAGCCGCTATCAGGAGGCCGCATGATGGATCTTGTTTCCCGCAGCCGCCGCGCGCTGCTCGCTGCCGCCGCAGCCTTCGCCTGCACAGGTGTCCTGGCGCAGGACTATCCGAACAAGCCGATCACGCTGGTCATCCCCACGGGCGCCGGCGGCGGCACCGACCTGGTCGCACGCGTGCTCCAGAAGAAGCTGGCGGACACGCTGGGCCAGCCGATCGTCATCGAGAACAAGGCGGGCGCGGGTGGCATCCTCGGCAACCAGTTCGTCGCGCGCGCCGCCCCGGACGGGTACACCTTGCTCATGTCCAGCAACCAGTTCGCCATCATCTCGGCCGTCCACAAGAGCACGCCCTACGACCCGCGGAAGGACTTCCAGCCGGTCTCGTACATCGGGCTCATTCCGACCGTCGTCGTGGTCAACCCGAAGCTCGGCGTGAACTCCGTGCAGGAACTTGTCGCGGCCGCGCGGGCCAGGCCCAGGGGCCTGCAGTTCGGCTCCGCCGGCAACGGCTCTCCGAACCACCTGTTCGGAGAGATGTTCAACCGCATGGCCGGCATCGACGTTCTGCACGTGCCCTACAAGGGCATCGCGCCGGCGCTGGCCGATGTCGTCGGCGGCACGCTTTCGATGGCGTACGCCAGCCTGCCCACGGTGCAGGGCTTCCTGGGATCGGGCCAGCTGAAAGCGGTGGCGGTCACTTCCGCGAAGCGCCTGCAGGCCTTGCCGGAGCTGCCGACGCTCGCAGAGGTCGCACCCGGCTACGAAGCCGACATCTGGCTGGGACTCTGGGGCGTGGCGAAGACTCCGCCCGCCGTGCTGCGCAAGGTGCACGACGCGATGGCGGTGACGCTGCAGGACCCGGAGGTGCGCAGGAAGCTGGCGCACCTCGGTTTGGTGGTCGAGCCGCGCAGCGCGCGCGAATTCGAAGGCATGGTGGAGGCGGAACTCGACAAGTGGGCCAAGGTCGTCTCCAGTTCCAACGGAGGGATCGCCACCCAATGAGCGCATCCTCCACCCTGGGCGTCGGCGGCATTCTCCGCAGCGAGCCCGCCGAAATCGTCCGCAAGCTGGTCTTCGCCACCAAGGAGGCCGCGCGGCCCGAGCACCGCGACCTCTTCGACGCGATGTCGCGCGTCAACCTCGCGCACGTCGTCATGCTGCACGAGCGGCGCCTCGTCGCGCCCGACGTCGCGGCGGCGCTGGCCGCCTACCTCCTCGAGATCCGCGAAGGCGGGCCTGAGGCCGTGCCCGTGCGCCCCCAAGGGGGCGACCTTTATCCGCAGATCGAGGCCGCGGCGACGCAGCGGCTCGGCCACGAAGTGGCGGGCTTCCTGCAATTGGGCCGCTCCCGCGGCGACGTCATCCCGGCGGCCATGCGCCTGAAGCTCCGGACCAAGAGCGTGCGGCTGCTCGCGGCGCAACTGCCGCTGCGGCGCACGCTGCTGGACCTCGTCGAGCGCCACGCGGCCACGGCCATGCCTGCCTACACCCACTACCAGCAGTCGCAGGTGATGTCGCTCGGGCACTTCCTCGGCCGCTTCGCCGCCTGGTTCGAGAAGGACTTCGCGCGGATGTGGGAATGCGTGCGCCGCCACGACCAGTCACCGCTCGGGAGCGCTAACGGCGTCGGCACGAGCGTGGCGGTGGACCGCGAGCTCACGGCGCGTCTGCTCGCGCACCGCGGACCGGTCCCCTCGGCCGGCGACGCGGTCTATGCCTGGGACTACATGATTGAGCCTGTCTCGCATGCCGCCCTCTTCTGCAGCAACGCGTCGCGCCTGGCGTGCAATTTCGTCCTGTGGCACACGCGCGAATTCGGGATGGTGCAGTTGTCCGATGCGTTCGCCACCGCGAGCACCTACCTGCCGCAAAAGCGCAATCCCGAGCCGCTGGAGACGGTGAAGTTCTTCGCCGAGGCCGTGGCCGGCCACCTGGCCGCGGTCTACCAGTTTGCCCGGAACGAGGACTGGCCGCACAGCCTGATCAACCACGGCTTCGAAGCGATCAATGGCAGCCTGCAGATGGCGACCGACGCGGCGGAACTGATGGAAGCCATGCTGCGCGACCTGCAAGTGGACGAGGCGCGCATGGCCCAGCTCGCGGCCGGCGGCTTCGTCACCGCCTCGGAGGTGGCGAACACCATCGTGCGCAGCGCCGGCGTCCCGTTCCGCACTGCGCACGAGATCGTGGGCTTCGCGGTTCGCAAGGCCATCGATCGCGGCGAGGAGACCCTTCGGACGGCCGACCTGCGCGAAGCCGCGCAGCACTTCCTGGGGCACGACCTCGCAATGAACGATGCCGAACTGTCCGCCGCGGCGGACAGCAGGCTCTTTCTCGGCCGCCTCGCCTCGAGCGGCAGCGCCGAACCCGACCAGACCCGGCTGCTCGTCCAGCGCTGGCGCGACGGGCTCGCCCGCGACGAGCAGGAACTCGCTTCGCTGCTGGACGCCCAGGCCAGGGCGGACGCGGAACTGCTGGCGCGCGCCCGCGCCATCACACTCGACAAGGAGACAAGCGCATGAAAACCCTTCGGCTGCTGGCCGCCCTGGCCCTTTCATTCGCCGCTGCCGTGGCGGCGGCGCAGGGAAGCTATCCCTCCCGCCCCATCAAGCTCGTGGTGCCCTACCCGCCCGGCGGCGGCGCCGACCTGTTGGCACGCGCCGTCTCCGACAAGCTCGGTGAAGCGCTCGGACAGACCATCGTCGTCGAGAACAAGCCCGGGGCGAACGGCATCATAGGGACCGATGCCGTCGCCAAGGCGGCGCCGGACGGCTACACGCTGCTGCTGGGCAACATCGGCCCGAACGCGATCAACCAGCCGCTGTATCCGAACCTGCCCTACGACTGCGTCAAGGACTTCGCGCCGGTCGGGCAGATGGCGACGACGGCACACATCCTCGCCGTGCACCCCTCGGTCCCGGCGCGCAACGTGAAGGAACTGATCGCTCTCGCGAAAGCCTCGCCCGACAAGCTGAGCTATGGGTCCAGCGGAATTGGCGGCTCGCCGCACCTCGCCGGCGAACTGTTCGACCTGCTGGCCGGCGTGAAGATGCACCACATCCCCTACAAGGGCGCGTCGCCCGCCAACGCGGACCTGATCGGCGGCCAGGTGCAGCTCGTCTTCAACACGCTGCCGCCCCTGCTGCCGCAGGTGAAGGCGGGCCGCGTACGGGCCCTGGCCGTGACCAGCGCGCGCCGGGTGTCGACGCTGCCGGACCTGCCGACGATCGCGGAAAGCGGTGTGCCGGGCTATGACGTGAGCACGTGGTATGGCCTGCTCGCGCCCGCCGGCACGCCGCCCGAGATCGTCGCGCGCCTGAACGCCGAACTGAACAAGGTGCTGCAGTCGCAGGAAACCCGGGCCCACCTGGGCAAGAAGGGCTTCGACGTCGAGACCGGGACGCCCGAGCAGTTCGGCCAGTTGATTGCCGGCGAGGTCGCGAAATGGACGAAGGTGGTCCGCTCCGCCAATGTGAAGCTGGACCAGTGAGGTGATGGACGCGAAGCCCTTCGACGGGATCGTCGTCGTCGCCCTGGAGCAGGCGGTCGCGGCGCCCTGGTGTTCGTCGCGGTTGGCGGATGCCGGGGCGCGGGTCATCAAGATCGAGCGGCCCGAAGGCGACTTCGCGCGAGGCTACGACACGGCGGTACACGGCGAGTCCTCGTACTTCGTGTGGACCAATCGCGGCAAGGAGTCGCACGTCCTCGATCTGCGTCGCGAGTCAGACGGCGACCAGTTGCAGGAGCTCGTCGCCGGCGCCGACGTCTTCCTGCAGAACCTGGCCCCTGGCGCCGCGGCCCGCCTGGGCTTCGGGTCGGAGGCGCTTCGCGCGCAGTACCCGCGCCTGGTCACCTGCGACATCAGCGGCTATGGCGAAAGCGGGCCGCTCAAGGACCTGAAGGCCTACGACCTGCTGGTCCAGGCCGAGAGCGGACTGGTCGCCGTCAGCGGCGCGCCGGGTCCCTGGGGTCGCATCGGGGTCTCCATCTGCGACATCGCGGCCGGCATGAATGCCCTGATCGGCATCCAGCAGGCGCTGGTGCAACGGATGCGCACGGGCCAGGGCAGCCGGGTGCAGGTCTCGCTGTTCGATTCCGCGGCGGAACTCATGGCCGTTCCCTACCTGCAGGCACGGTATGGAGCATCCGCGCCGCAGCGCGTCGGCCTGAAGCACCCGAGCATCGCCCCTTACGGCGCATTCACCTGCGCGGACCACCGGGAGATCGTGATCTCGATCCAGAACGAACGGGAGTGGGTGAACTTCTGTGCCGTCGTGCTGGAGGATCCCGGCCTCGCAAAAGACCCGCGCTACGCGAGCAACCGCCTACGGACGTCCCATCGCGAGGAATTGGATGCCCGCGTCGCCGCCACGTTCAGCCGCCTGGGTTATGCCGAGGCCGTCGCCCGTCTCAGCCGCGCGCAGACGGCCTACGGGACCATCAATTCGGTCGACGACCTGCAGGACCATCCACAGTTCCGTACCCGGCCCATGGCGGTCCGCGGCAGGACCGTGCACGTTCCCGCCGTGCCCTACATCACGGAATGGGATCGGCCGAGTTTCCCGCCGGCCCCAGGCTTGGGCGAACGGTGACCCCGCGCCGGCCGCGCGGCCGGGCCGCGCTCAGAACCGCGTCGACACCCCCACCACCACCGCCCGGTCCGCCGTCAGCTGCACCCCGTTGACGTGCTGGTACAGCGGCTGCTGGTAGTACGCATACACCAGGAACCGCTCCCCGAGCTTGTAGCTCAGGCCCGGGCTCAGGAACAGGAAGCGGCCGCCGCTGTCGTCCGGCTCCGCGTTGGCGCCGCGGTCGCGGCGCTTGGCCAGTGCGTTGACCTGCACGAGACCCGACAGCCGCTGCGTGAACGGGTGCGCGTAGCCGAGGTCGAGCCCGAGCTGCGCGCCCGGACGGAAGCCGTCGTGCGAGTTCAGGGGCTGCTGCAGCTGCACCTGCGCGAACCACGCGGCGCCGCTCGCGGCGACCTGCTGGTGGAAGATCGCGCCGGCCAGCAGGTCGGTCGTGCCCGAGCCGGGCTGCAGGCTGCGCTCGGCCTCGTCGCCGTTGCCGTTCGCCTTGTCCGTGCGGCCGGTGGGCAGCTTCAGGCCAAGGAACACGCCGGCCGTGCGCGGCGTGGCGTCCGGGCCTTCCAGGGCGCGCTGGTAGCGGCCGGTCAGCCGCATGTCGCCCAGCTCGCGGAAGTTCCATTGCTCCCGCAACTGCGCGCCGTGGTGGTTGTGGATGTGCAGGTGGTCGCGGTCCACGAAAGGCAGCGTGGCCGAGAGGCCCCAGCCCGAGGCCCAGGTCTGGCTGTAGGTCGCCACCAGGTTCTGGTTGAACGTGTGGACCTCGTCGTGGTGGCTGGGAACCTCGCCGACGCCCACCTTGCGCGAGCCGCTGCGCGGCTGCGCCTGCCGGATGTTCTCGTAGCGCACGTCGAGCGTGCTGCCCTCGGTGAGGCCGGTGGTGCCGGCGCCCCAGTCGGTGTTGATGGCGCAGAAGGCGGACCCGCAGCTCGCGTGGGCCGCGCCGGCGCAGCCGGCGGCGAGCACGAGGGCGGACGAAGCGCGGAACAGCTGGTTCCGCAGGGACGAAGGCGAGCGTGCCGCAGTGGCCGCTCCTTGGATCGGATGCACGTGGATCTCCTGATGGCGATGAAAGGGCCGCCGCGGGGCGGCGGGGGGCGCTCAGGAGTAGAAGGGCGGACCACGGCCCGGCGGTGGCGCCGCGCTGCGCACCCGCGGCGCCGGAGCATCCGCCGCGGCGACCCGCAGGCCGGGCGCGTCGTCCCGCGCCGGCTGCATCGCCGCGGACTGCGGCGGGGCGGCCGAGTGCAGGCACAGCGGACAGTGCACGGCCGATCCCGCCGCGTGGCCGCCATGCGCATCGGCGGCATCGCCGGCGTGTGCATGCAGCCTGGGATCGGCGTCGTGCGCGTGGGCTCGCGCTTCATGCGCGTGCGATCCGCAAGCCTCATCCGCACCGTCCGCGGCCGCACTCGCGAGCGGGACCGCGGGTGCCACTTCCTGCAAGGCCGGCGGCGTGACGACCGCCATCGCGAGGAACCACAGCAGCAGCCAGCCCGCCAGGAGCCGGCCGAATCCGCGGAAGTTGCGCAAGCCGTGCATCGTCGTTGTCCGGGCCGCAGTATGCCCGCCCGCGATGCCCGCCTGTTGACCTGGGTCTACTGGCGGTGCCGCAAGGCCCGCAGCGCGTCCGCCATCTGCGGGAACACCGGGTTGCGAATGGATGCCAGGAGTTCGTCGTCCGTTCCCGGCCGCGCATCCTGCGCGGCGGAGAGATAGGGCACCACGCTGCGCGCACCGAAACCCCAGCGCCGCCCCTCGGGCAGCAGCCGGTGGCGTGGATCGGAAGGGAAGGAGGAGGCGCGCATCATGGCAGGACGCCCCCAGTTTGGCACAGACGGGCGCGCAACACTACCGCCAGGGCAGCCCGCGGCGCGGCAAGCGGGAATGTTCCCCGCGGCGAGCGTCAGGCGGTCAGCACGAAGGCGAGCGCGGTCCAGAGCAGGAGGGACGCTCCGCCGCTGAGCCACAGCGCGAACCCGTCGAGGAAACCCTGGTTCGTTTCCACCGGCATTCCCCACGCCAGGAAGATCGGCGCGTTGTCGGCATGGGCTTCGCGGGTGTCCTGCGGCATGGGGCGGCTCCTTCGACGACGAAGGGCGATGCTGGGAGCCGCCGCGACGGGTCTTTGTGGGAGAAATCCTTCCCCTCGCGTCGGCGGGCCTCTGCCGGGCACGCTGCACGCACGCGTCCGACGGCGTCGCGGGAAGCACGCCTACACGGACAACCCGCCTCAGCGATACCTTGGGCGGCGAGGAGGCGACGATGACCAGCGACGATCCCACGATCCCGGTACCGCTGCGCACCGGCGCCGAGCGGCGGCAGGCCGAGCGCTTCGCCGCGGCGATGCCCGTCAGCATCGACGGCCGCGGCGGCACCACGCAGGACCTGAGCACGAGCGGCCTGTCCTTCCGCGCCGACCGGCCCTACGCCCCGGGCGCGCGGATCGAAGTCGTCATCGAGTACCTCCTCGACGGCCACCAGTACCCGCTGCGCTGCCAGGCGGAAGTGGTGCGCAGCACGGCCGACGGCGCGGGCTACACGATCGGCGCGCGGCTCACGCCGCAATCGCGGCTGGAGGAAGTGGCGGTCGGCGGCGAGCCCGCCGCGGGGCGGCCCCACCTGCGTCGCGTGGAGTGAGCGGCGCGGCACAATCGGAGCCGATGCACCTGCCCTGGCTCCAACCCGGCGACCCGTTCCCCGACCCCGAGCAGGCCTGGGACGATCAGCAGCCCGCACCGGGCCTGCTCGCCGCCGGCGGCGCGCTGGACGTGGACACCCTGCAGCGGGCCTACGCGCGCGGCATCTTCCCCTGGTTCAGCGAAGGCCAGCCCATCCTGTGGTGGAGCACCGATCCGCGCATGGTGCTGTTCACCGACGAATTCAGGCTGCACCGCTCGCTGCGCAAGACCGTCACGCGCTTCGCGGCCGACCCGCGCTGCGAGATCCGCTTCGACGGCGACTTCGACGCGGTGATCCGCGCCTGCGCCACCAGCGAGCGGCCGGGGCAGTCCGGCACGTGGATCGTGCCGGCCATGGTCTCGGCCTACCGGGACTTCCACCGCGCCGGCCACGCGCACAGCGTCGAGACCTGGATCGACGGGCGCCTGGCCGGCGGGCTCTATTGCGTCGTCGTCGGCCGTGCCGTCTTCGGCGAGTCGATGTTCACGCGCGTGCCCGACGCCTCCAAGATCGCGCTCGCGGCGCTGGTCGCCTGGGCGCGCCACGCGGGCATCGCCCTGATCGACTGCCAGCAGAACACGCGGCACCTCGCCTCGCTGGGCGCGCGCGAGATCCCCAGGGCGGAATTTGTGCAGCATGCGCGCGCGCAGGCGCGCCGCAGCCCCGCACCGTGGCAGTTCGAGCCCGTATACTGGAAAGCAATCCTGCCGCCTCCCAGCCAAGCGTGACGCACCTCAAGGACCTCCCGCTCCAGACGCTGCAGTTCTATGCGACCGCGCCGTATCCGTGCAGCTACCTGCCGGGCAAGCAGGCCCGCTCCCAGGTGGCGACGCCCAGCCACCTGATCCACAACGACGCCTACTCGGACCTCGTGGTCGGCGGCTTCCGCCGCAGCGGGATGTTCACGTACCGGCCCTACTGCGACGGCTGCCGCGCCTGCGTGCCGCTGCGCGTGCTGGTCGACGGCTTCCGCGCCAGCCGCAGCCAGCGGCGCGCCTGGACGCAGCACGCGGACCTGCAGGCGCGCGTGCTGAAGCTGTGCTTCGTCCCCGAGCACTACCACCTGTACCTGCGCTACCAGACCGGCCGCCACGCGGGCGGCGGCATGGACCACGACAGCATCGACCAGTACACGCAGTTCCTGCTGCAAAGCCGGGTGAACTCGCGCCTGGTGGAGTTCCGCGAGAAGCTGCCCAACGGCGCGCCCGGACCGCTGCGCATGGTCTCCATCCTCGACGTGCTCAACGACGGGATCTCCGCCGTGTACACGTTCTACGAGCCCGACCCGTCCGCCAGCTACGGCACCTACAGCGTGCTGTGGCAGGTGGACCAGGCGCGCCGCCTGAAGCTGCCGCACGTGTACCTGGGCTACTGGATCGAGGAAAGCCCCAAGATGAACTACAAGGCCCGCTTCCATCCGCACGAGGTGCTGGTGGACGGACAGTGGCGCGCCGGAGCACGGAACCGTTTCACAAGATAAAATGGGCGGCAAGGACATCCGCTCATGCGACAAAAAGACTCCCAGGCTCCGGCCACGCCCACCATCCAGGTGATCGAGCGCATGTTCGCGCTGATCGACGTGCTCGCCTCCCGCGAGGAGGCGATCTCGCTCAAGGAGATCAGCGAGAAGACGGGCCTGCATCCGTCCACCACGCACCGCATCCTCAACGACCTCGCCACCGGCCGCTTCGTCGACCGTCCCGAGGCCGGCAGCTACCGGCTGGGCATGCGCCTGCTGGAACTCGGCAACCTGGTGAAGGCGCGCCTGAACGTGCGCGACGCGGCGCTGGCGCCCATGCGCGAGCTGCACCGGCAGATCCAGCAGCCGGTGAACCTGAGCGTGCGCCAGGGCGACGAGATCGTCTACGTCGAGCGCGCGTACAGCGAACGCTCGGGCATGCAGGTGGTGCGCGCCATCGGCGGCCGCGCCCCGCTGCACCTCACCTCCACCGGCAAGCTGTTCCTGGCGGCCGAAGACCCGCAGCGCGTGCGCGCCTATGCCACGCGCACGGGCCTCGCCGGCCACACGCGCAACAGCATCACGCAGCTGGCCGCGCTGGAGCGCGAGCTGGCCAAGGCGCGCCAGTACGGCCTGGCGCGCGACAACGAGGAACTGGAGCTGGGCGTGCGCTGCATGGCCGCCGGCATCTACGACGACCAGTCCCGCCTGGTGGCCGGCCTGTCGATCTCCGCGCCGGCGGACCGGCTGGACGAGAACTGGCTGCAGAAGCTGCAGGCCACGGCCAGCGAGATCTCCGCGGCGCTCGGCTACAAGCCTCCCACCCAGAAGCTTGCTGCCTGAAGCTCGCGCATGCGAGCTCCACCAGCGGACAAGGCCCCGTCAGGGGCCTTGTTTTCACCTCCGCCGAAGGCGTTACCCGTTGACCTGCTTGATCAGCGTGTTGCCGTTGGACAGCGGCACGCCGTGGGGCGCGTGCGTCTCGACCCACTTGCGCACGCGCTCGGCGTCGGCGATGCGGCTCAGCTTGCCGGCGGAGTCGAGGAACACCATGATCAGCTTGCGGCCGGCGACGCGCGCCTGCATCACCAGGCACTGGCCCGCTTCGCGGATGTAGCCGGTCTTCTGCAGGCCGATGTCCCAGGCCGGGTTCTTCACCAGCCGGTTGGTGTTGTTGAACTGCAGGGTGCGGTTGCCGACCTCGACCTGGTGCCCCGGCGAGGTGGACAGCTCGCGCAGCATCGGGTCCTGCGAGGCGGTGGCGACCAGCCGCGCGAGGTCCTGCGCGCTCGACTGGTTGTTGCTGGAAAGGCCGGTCGGCTCGACGTACTTCGTGTCGTTCATGCCCAGCATCCGCGCGCGCTGGTTCATGGCCTCGACGAAGGCGCTCAGGCCGCCGGGATAGGTGCGGCCCAGCGCGTGCGCCGCGCGGTTCTCGCTGGACATCAGCGCCAGGTGCATCAGCTCGCCGCGGCTGAGCGTCGTGCCCACGCGCAGGCGCGAGCTGCTGCCCTTCTCGGTGTCCACGTCTTCCTGCGTGATGGTGATCGCCTCGTCCATCGGAAGCTTGGCCTCGCTGATCACCAGCCCCGTCATCAGCTTGGTGATGGAGGCGATGGGCAGCACGGCCGAATCGTTCTTGCTCAGGAGCACCTCACGCGTGTCCTGGTCGATCACCAGGGCGACACTGGAGCGCAGGTCGAGTTCGTCCTGCGTCTGGTGCAGGCCCGCGAGCTGGCCGAACGAGGGCTTGGCCGGCACGCGGACGACGGAGCGGTGCCGCGTGGTGACCGAAGAACGCCGCGCCGCGGTGTAGGTCTTGCCGACGCGCGCCTTCTTCACCACCGTGGTGCGGGCCTCCTTCTTCACGCCCTTGGCTGGGCCGGCGGCCTGCGCCATGCCAGGCGCCAGCGCGAGGGCCAGCAGGCCCACGGCGAAGGTGTGTACGAGTCGGTTCAAGTTCGGTACTCCTGGCAACGACACTCCGGGTGTAGGAGACAGCTGACACCCTTGGCGCGGAGTGTACTTCGGCCGTGTACTTCGCGCGGCATTGTTTACAAAAATCAATGACTTAGCAGCGTATTCTCACGGCCGAGCTGCGAAATAGGGGAAAACCCTAGATGTTGCCGCCGCCCTGCGCCGCCACGCGTTCCACCTTGCTGTGCAGCTTGTTCAACGCGCTGAGGTAGGCTTTCGCCGACGCGACCACGATGTCCGGATCCGCGCCGACGCCGTTGACCACGCGCCCCGAGTTCTGCAGCCGCACCGTCACCTCGCCCTGGCTCTCGGTGGAGCCGCTGATGGCGTTGACCGAATACAGCACCATCTCGGCGCCGCTCTTCACGTGGCTTTCGATCGCCTTCAGCGACGCATCGACCGGCCCGTTGCCGTCCGCTTCGCCCCGCACCTCCTTGCCCTGGGCGGTGAACACGACCTCCGCGTGCGGACGCTCGCCGGTCTCGCTGTGTTGCCGCAAGGAGACAAGGCGGTAGGTTTCCTGCTCCGCCGTGACGGCCTCGTCGCTCACCAGGGCGACGATGTCCTCGTCGAAGATCTCGCTCTTGCGGTCGGCCAGTTCCTTGAACTTGGCGAAGGCGGCGTTGATCTCGGCTTCGCTGTCCAGGTGCACGCCCAGCTCCTGCAGGCGCTGCTTGAAGGCGTTGCGGCCCGACAGCTTGCCCAGCACGATCTTGTTGGCGGACCAGCCGACGTCCTCGGCGCGCATGATCTCGTAGGTGTCGCGCGCCTTCAGCACGCCGTCCTGGTGGATGCCGCTCGCATGCGCGAAGGCATTGGCGCCCACCACCGCCTTGTTCGGCTGCACGACGAAGCCGGTGGTCTGGCTGACCATGCGGCTCGCGGCGACGATGTGCTTGGTGTCGATGTTCACGTCCAGGCCGAAGTAGTCCCTGCGGGTCTTCACGGCCATGACGATCTCTTCCAGCGAGCAGTTGCCCGCGCGCTCGCCCAGCCCGTTGATCGTGCACTCGACCTGCCGGGCCCCGCCGATCTTCACGCCCGCCAGCGAGTTGGCCACGGCCATGCCGAGGTCGTTGTGGCAGTGCACCGACCAGATCGCCTTGTCGGAGTTCGGGATGCGCTCGCGCAGCGTCCTGAGGAAGTTGCCGTACAGCTCGGGCACGGCGTAGCCGACGGTGTCGGGCACGTTGATCGTCGTCGCCCCCTCGGCGATCACCGCCTCCAGCACGCGGCAGAGGAAGTCCATGTCGCTGCGGTAGCCGTCCTCGGGCGAGAACTCGATGTCGCCGCACAGGTTGCGGGCGAACCGCACCGACAGCCGGGCCTGCTCCAGCACCTGCTCGGGCGACATCCGCAGCTTCTTCTCCATGTGCAGCGGCGAGGTGGCGATGAAGGTGTGGATGCGCGCCCGCGCCGCGCCCTTCAGCGCCTCGGCGGCGCGCGAGATGTCGCGGTCGTTGGCGCGCGACAGCGAGCAGACCGTCGAGTCCTTGATCGCGTTGGCGATGGCGGTCACCGCCTCGAAGTCGCCGTTGGAGCTGGCCGCGAAGCCCGCCTCGATCACGTCCACCTTCAGGCGCTCGAGCTGGCGCGCGATGCGCAGCTTCTCGTCCTTGGTCATGGAGGCGCCGGGCGACTGCTCGCCGTCGCGCAGGGTCGTGTCGAAGATGATCAGTTGGTCTGCCATGTGGATTCCTCTTGTTCGATGGCGATGCCGGCGCGCTGCAGGCCCGAGACGATGGCCTTGAGTGATGCCGAAACGATGTTGCCGTCCATGCCCACGCCGTAGAGCGTCCTGTCGCCGACGCGCAGCTCCAGGTAGGCGACGGCGCGGGCGTTCGCGCCGGAGTCGATCGCATGCTCATGGTAAGCGAGCACGCGGATGCTTTCGCCGGTGGCCTGCGCCAGGCCCTGGACGAAGGCGTCGATGGGGCCGTTGCCGGCGCCGCGCACGGCGATCTCCTGCCCGCCGATGCGCACCTGCGCCGTCACGGCCACCGTGCCGTCCGGGCCGGATTCGCCGAGCTGGTGCGCGACGCTCGCCTGCCCCACGCGGTACTCGCGCTCGAACAGCGCCCAGAGGTCGGCCGCGCCCAGTTCCTTGCCGTCGGCGTCCATCACGCCCTGCACCACGCGGCTGAACTCGATCTGCAGGCGGCGCGGCAGCTCCAGGCCGTACTCCGCCTCCAGCAGGTAGGCGATGCCGCCCTTGCCCGACTGGCTGTTGACGCGGATCACCGCCTCGTAGCTGCGGCCCAGGTCCTTGGGATCGATCGGCAGGTAGGGCATGTCCCAGGCGTCGCCTTCCTTGCGTGCGGCGAACGCCTTGCGGATCGCGTCCTGGTGCGAGCCGGAGAAGGAGGTGTAGACCAGGTCGCCGACGTAGGGGTGGCGCGGATGCACGGGCAGCTGGTTGCAGTGCTCCACCGTGCGGCGGATCTCGTCGATGTCGGAGAAGTCCAGGCCCGGGTCCACGCCCTGGCTGTACAGGTTGAGGGCGACGTTCACCAGGTCCAGGTTGCCGGTGCGCTCGCCGTTGCCGAACAGGCAGCCTTCCAGCCGGTCGGCGCCGGCCATCACGGCGAACTCGCCGGCCGCCGTGCCCGTGCCGCGGTCGTTGTGCGGGTGCACCGAGAGCACGATGCTGTCGCGCCGCGCGAGGTGGCGGTGCATCCACTCGATCATGTCGGCGAAGATGTTGGGCGTGGAGTGCTCCACCGTCGACGGCAGGTTGACGATGCACTTGCGCGCGGGCGTCGGCCGCCAGACCTCCGTCACCGCGTCGACCACGCGCTTGGCGAAGGGCAGCTCGGTCCCGGAGAACATCTCGGGCGAGTACTGGAAGATCCAGTCGGTTTCCGGCTGCTGCGCGGCCAGCTCCTGGAACAGGCGGGCCTGCGAGGTCGCGAGCTGCACGATCCCGTCTTCATCCAGCCCCAGGACCACCTTGCGCATCACCGGCGCCGTGGCGTTGTACAGGTGCACGATGGCCCGGCGGGCGCCGCGCAGCGACTCGAAGGTGCGGCGGATCAGCTCCTCGCGCGCCTGCGTGAGCACCTGGATGGTCACGTCGCGCGGGATCAGCTCCTCCTCGATCAGCTTGCGCACGAAGTCGTGCTCCACCTGGGAGGCCGAGGGAAAGCCGACCTCGATCTCCTTGAAGCCGATCGCCACGAGCGTCTCGAACATGCGCAGCTTGCGCGGGATGTCCATCGGTTCGATCAGCGCCTGGTTGCCGTCGCGCAGGTCCACGCTGCACCAGGTGGGCGGCCGGGTCAGCACGGCGTCCGGCCAGGTGCGGTCCGCCAGGCGCACGGGGGCGAAGGGGCGGTACTTGCTGGCGGGGTTCTTCAACATCGGCATGGGGGTCTCGCTGGGTTGGATAGACCAGCAGCCCCGAAACGAAAACGGCCCGCTGCTGGTGCATACGGGCCGTGATCCGGGAAAAAAAGCGCGCGCGCTACCGTCTCCGCCCGTGGGGGGATAGGAGTAGGGCCAGCGCGATGCGGTTCATGGCCATCAATGTAGCACACAAGCCGGCGGCAACGCTAGCGGTGCAGCCCGCTTTCCTCGGGTTCGTCGGTCGACGTGCTGATCACGCTGGCGCGCTCGCCGCGGTACTTGCGCCAGCCGTAGACCGCGTAGCCGGAGAGCCCGTAGACGACGAACACGGCGAACAGCACCGCGGGCGGGTAGATGTTGATGACCGCAATGCCCAGCGCGATCAGCACGATCACCGCGAAGGGCACGCTCTTCTTCATCTGGATGTCCTTGAAGCTGTAGAACGGCACGTTGGTGACCATGGTGAGGCCCGCGTACAGCGCCACGGCGAAGGTGACCCAGGTGACCTGGTAGGGCTTGACGCCGTACTCGGTCATCAGCCAGATGAAGCCCATGACCAGCGCCGCCGCCGCCGGCGAAGGCAGGCCCTGGAAGTAGCGCTTGTCGATCACGCCCGTGTTGACGTTGAAGCGCGCGAGGCGCAGCGCGGCGCAGGCGCAGTAGACGAAGGCGGCGATCCAGCCCCAGCGCCCCAGGCCCTTGAGCGCCCACTCGTAGGCGATCAGCGCGGGCGCGGCGCCGAAGGACACCATGTCCGACAGCGAATCCATCTGCTCGCCGAAGGCGCTCTGCGTGTTGGTCATGCGGGCGACGCGCCCGTCCAGGCTGTCCAGCACCATGGCGCTGAAGACGCCCGCGGCCGCGAGGTCGAAGCGGCCGTTCATGGCCATGACGATGGCGTAGAAGCCGCCGAACAACGCGGCCAGGGTGAAGAGGTTGGGCAGGATGTAGATGCCCTTGCGGCGCTTGCGCACCACCACCCCTTCCGGTGCCAGTTCGTCGTCGTGTCCGTCGTGCATGCTGTAAGTGTAATTGGTGATCCTTCCGTCATCCCCGCGGAGGCGGGGACCCAGGGCACCCAAAGGAAAAGCGGCCCCGCAGGGCCGCCTTCAAAGCTCTGGGTCCCCGCCTCCGCGCACTGCTGTCCGGGATAAATCCGCCAGGGTGCGCCAAGTCGTTCCGGCACAACGGAAAAGCGGACTGAGCTCGGGA